>NZ_JCAFSW010000002.1:0-475278 GCF_059369635.1 Stenotrophomonas sp. YJH_SMC_58 | reverse complement strand
TCCCGAACTCGGAAGTGAAACGCAGCTGCGCCGATGGTAGTGTGGCTCAAGCCATGCGAGAGTAGGTCATCGCCAGGGTTTACACCCAAAACCCCGCTGCTCACGCAGCGGGGTTTTTCTTTGTGCGCAGTAAATGCGGGTCGTGCCGGCCGCTGGCCGGCAACCCGATGGCGTTGCATTGCCCGCTAGATCCACGCCATGCGTGGGTGCTCCGCGAGGAAGCATGGCGCCAACCAAGGTTGGCCGCTACCAATCGATTGCCGGCCAGCGGCCGGCACTACCGGCAGATCCACACCAACCGTGGATGAGCCGCCGACGGTACGCAAAAGAAAAGCGGCGCCCCGTGGGGCGCCGCTCTGCTCTCAACGATGTTCAGTCGATCATGGCCCGGCTTTACTTTGCCGAAGCCTTGTCCTTCATCATCGCGTCGCGGGCCGCCTTGAACGGGTTGCCTTCGTACCAGTTCGGCCAGCGATCACCACCGGCCAGTTCCTTGCCGACGCCGTACATCAGCTGCAGGTCCTCGACAGTCCCGTCCAGCTTCCAGGTGGACGCGTCGAACTCGTCCTTCGGACCGTGGTAGCGGTTGGCGCCGTACTCCGCTGCGGCCTTGCGGCCGGCGTCCACGCCACCCTCTCGCAGATCCTCGCCACCATCGGCGTACAGGGCCGGCACGCCGGCCTTGGCGAAGTTGAAGTGGTCCGAACGGAAGTAGAAGCCGCTCTGCACCGAGGTCTCACCATGCAGCGTGCGGTCCTGGGCCGCAGCCAGCGGCTTGAGGATGTCCTCCAGTTCCGAGCTGCCGAAGCCGGTGACGGTCACGTCCTTGGCACGGCCGGCCACCGACATCGCGTCGATGTTGATCACGCCGGCGATCTTGTCCAGCGGGAAGGTCGGGTGGGAGACGTAGTACTTCGAACCCAGCAGGCCGGACTCTTCCAGGGTCACCGCCAGGAACACCACCGAGCGCTCCGGCTTCGGATCCTGGTGGGCCATGGCTTCGGCCACCTCAAGGATGCCGGCCACGCCGGTCGCGTTGTCGACCGCACCGTTGTAGATGTTGTCGCCGGTTTCACCCTCGTGCTTGCCCAGGTGGTCCCAGTGCGCCATGTACAGCACGGCCTCGTCGGCACGCTTGCTGCCTGGCAGCACGCCCACCACGTTGCGCGACTGCTTCTGCGCGATCTGGCTCTTCAGGTCGACCGTGGCGGTGGCCTTCAGCGGCACCGGCTTGAAGCCGCGCTTGCTCGCATCCTTGTAAGCCTGCGCCAGGTCCAGGCCGGCACCGGCAAACAGCGCCTTGGCGGCGTCGGCGCTCAGCCAGCCCTGCACCGGGATGCGGGCTTCCGGGTCATCCTTGGCCGGCAGGTCGTACTGCGGGCCGGCCCAGGAGTTCTTCACCACGTCCCAGCCATAGGAGGCACCGGCGGTGTCGTGCACGATCAGCGCCGCGGCGGCGCCCTTGCGCGCGGCCTCTTCGAACTTGTAGGTCCAGCGGCCGTAGTAGGTCATGCGCTTGCCGTCGAACAGCTTCGCGTCGTCAACATGGAAGCCCGGATCGTTGACGAACATCACGACCGTCTTGCCCTTCCAGTCCTGGCCGGCATAGTCGTTCCACTTCTGCTCCGGCGCATCAACGCCATAGCCGACGAACACCAGGTCGCTGGCATCGACTTTCACCTCAGCCTGGCCGGTACGGGTGCCGACCACCATGTCGGTACCGAACTTCAGCTCGGTGGTTTTGCCACCCTGGGTGATCTTCAGCACGGTCGATGCGTCGGCCGTGGTCTCGGTCATCGGCACGTCCTGGAACCAGCTGTCGCCGTTGCCCGGCTGCAGGCCGATGCGCTGCATCTGGTCGCGGATGTAGTTGACCGTCAGTTCCTCGCCCTTGCTGCCCGGCGCGCGGCCTTCGAATTCATCCGAGGCCAGGGTCTTGACCATCTCGGCGAAGTCGCCGGCGTTGATCTCCGGGGAGAACTGATGAGCCGCCGGCTTCGCGGCAGCGGTGTCGGTGGCTGACGCCGGTGCGGTGGCCGGCGTGTCTTCGCCTTTGCAGGCACTGAGCGCGGCCGCGGCGGCCAGGCACAGAAGGAGTTTGCGGGGCATCGTCGATTCCTGGAAAACAAAGGGCGGCCGCACGTCGTGCACGGCCGGTGTCAGCGAGTATCACCGAACCCGAAGGCGCGGTGCGCTCAGTCCGCCGGAGCGGTTTCGGTGTCGAACGGGATCGGCTCAGCGCCGGTGACCGGACCGATGCGCGCGGTGCGATGCACATAAAGCACCACCTCGCGTTCGAACTGCAGGGGGCCGTTGACCACGGCATTCGGGCCGACGATCACGCGCGGCTTGCGGCTGGCGGTGAGCGAGACGCTGAAGTTCGGCTTGCGCACGTGCACACCGCCGTTGACCTGGGAACCGATGCCGACGGTGATATCGCCGTTGACGGTCTCCACGTCCTTGCCGACGCGGCTTTCGACCAGGCCGATGCCACCGTTCACGGTTTCGACGCCGCCTTCGATCTGGCTGCCGCGATCGGTGAAGATGCTGCCGTTGACGGTGCTGACGCTGCCGTGTGCAATCACCTCGCGGCCCAGGCGTACGCCGCCGTTGACCGTTTCAATCTTGCCGGTACGTGCACGGTCGGCCACCTTGACCCCGCCGTTGACGGTGTCGATGCTGCCGGTCTCGACGCCTTCACCAACCCGGATACCGCCGTTGACGGTATCCAGCTTGCCGTAGCGCTGGCCAGGCTCGGCGCTGATGCTGCCGTTGACCTTGCTGATGTTGTCCTGGGCACCGGCGGGGCCGGCAACGAGCAGGACGCCCAACAACAGCGGAATGGAAAGAGTTTTCATGGGACCTCGATGGATGTGCGGCTGGCAGGCCGCGTGCGGAGATGTCACCATTCCCCGGTACCCCCTGCAACTGCCTGAAGTCACTGGAAAGCCCTTGCGCGACAACGCCTTCCCATCACGCCGACATCACATCGCCGCCATCCGCGGCGGGCGCTGCCTGCTGTTGGGGCTGGCCATCGCCTTGGCGCTGCCGTTGCCGGGCGCCGCTCAGACCACCCGCGAGACCGAGCGCAAGCTGCAGAAACTGCGAACCGAATTGAAGGGCGTGGCGCAGGAGCGACGGCAGATCGAGGGCCAGCGCGGGCAGGCATCGCAACAACTGCGCGAGGCCGACGAGAAGGTAGCCCGCACCGGCCGTGCCCTTGCGCAGACGGAAGCCGCGCTGCGCGAGCAGGGCCGCGCCCTTGCCGAAGCCGAGCAGCGCCGCAGCACGCTGCAGGGCAACCTGGCCCAGCAGCACCGCGAACTGGCCGGGCTGTTGCGCGCGGCATATCAGCTGGGCAACCACGCACCGCTGAAGCTGCTGCTGTCGCAGGACACGGTGGCCGATGCCAATCGTGCCCTGGCCTACCACCGCTACCTGCAACGCGAGCGGGCACAGCGCATCACCACGCTGACAGCCGACCTGAAAGAGCTGGAAGTGCTGCAGGCGCAGATCGCCGAGCGCAAGCAGAAGCTGCAGGGTGCGCAGCAGGACCAGAAGCAGCAGGCTGCGGCGCTGGAAGCCGACCGTCGCGATCGCGCCAGGACCGTCGCCTCGCTGGATGAGCGCTTCAAGGACCAGCGCGAGAAGGAACAGGCGCTGGGCCAGGACGCCAAGGCACTGGAAACGCTGCTGGCCAACCTGCGTGCCGCTGCGGCACGGGCCGAAGCCGAGCGCCGCGCCGCGGCACGGCGGGCGGCCGCTGAAAAGGCCGCCGCCGAGCGTGCCGCACGCCAGGCCGCCGCGCAGGGCCGCCCGCCACCGCCGCCCACCAAGGTCCCGCCTGCCGTGGCTTCTGCGCCGGCGCCGAAGGTGGGTGGCCTGGGCTGGCCGTTGTCGGGCAACCTGTTGGCCCGCTACGGCGGAAAGCTGCCCGACGGCCGCACCAGCAGCGGTGTGCTGATCGGCGCGCCCGCCGGCAGCACCGTCACCGCCGTGGCCGACGGCACCGTGGTGTTCTCCGACTGGATGACCGGCTACGGCATGATCCTGATCGTCGATCACGGCAACGGCTACATGAGCCTGTACGCGCACAACGACACCCTGCTGAAGGATGCGGGTGCCCGGGTCAGCCGCGGCGATGCGGTGGCGAAGGTCGGCAATTCCGGTGGCCAGGGCGTGACCGCGCTGTACTTCGAATTGCGCCGGGGCGGGCAGCCGGTCAACCCGGACAGCTGGCTGCAGCGGCGCTGAATCCGGCGCTGTCGCGTGGCGGACGGATTCAACGGGAATTTAGCTGTGCTTCGCGCATAATCGACGCATGTGCCTTGGGCACGATGCCAACGTCGACAGGAGTGATCCATGCGCGCAGCCCGTACCGCCACCCTCTTGCTGGCCCTGTTGCCGGCGCTGTCCTGGGCGCAGCAGACCGCGCCCGCCCCGAGCAAGGAAACCAGCGGGCAGGCAGCGAACAGCGAGGAGGCGGTGACCTCGAAGGTGCCGCTGGAGGACATCCGCCGCTTCGTGGCGGTGTACAACGCGGTGCGCGCGGCCTATGTCGACCCGGTCGATGACAAGAAGCTGATGCAGTCGGCGGTGCGCGGCCTGCTTCTCGACCTCGACCCGCACAGCACGTACTTCAACAAGGAAGACGCGCAGGCCTTCGACGAGCAGGCCAACGGCGCCTACGAGGGCATCGGCGTGGAGTTGCAGCAGCAGCCCGACAACGCCAGCATGAAGGTCATCTCGCCGATCGACGACACGCCGGCGGCCAAGGCCGGCATCCTCGCCGGTGACCTGATCATCGCCATCGACGGCAAGCCGATCAGCGCCATTGATGCGAGCGAACCGTTGCGTGGCCCGGCCGGCAGCAAGGTGGTGCTGACCATCGTGCGCGCGGGCAAGCCGAAGCCGTTCGACGTCAGCCTCACCCGCCAGACCATCCGCGTGACCAGCGTGCGCAGCCGCCTGCTGGAGCCGGGCTACGGCTACATCCGCCTGAGCACCTTCCAGGCCGACACCGGGTCGGACTTCCAGAAGCACCTGCAGCAGCTGCAGAAGCAGTCCGGTGGCCAGCTCAAGGGCCTGGTGCTGGATCTGCGCAGCAACCCGGGTGGGCTGCTGACTGCCGCGGTGCAGGTGGCCGACGACCTGCTCGACAAGGGCAACATCGTCAGCACCCGCGGCCGCATCAGCATCAGTGATGCACGGTTCGATGCGACGCCGGGCGACCTGCTGAAGGGCGCACCGGTGGTGGTGCTGGTCGATGCGGGCTCGGCCAGCGCCTCGGAAGTGCTGGCTGGGGCGCTGCGCGACAACAAGCGCGCGCGCGTGGTCGGCAGCCGCACCTTCGGCAAAGGCTCGGTGCAGACCGTGCTGCCGCTGGACAACGGCGATTCGGTGAAGCTGACCACCGCGCGTTATTACACGCCGAGTGGCAAGTCGATCCAGGCCACTGGCATCGTGCCGGAGGTCGAACTGAAGCCTGCGGCGCGCCCGGAAGACGAGGCGCTGCCGGCCAGCCTGAGCGATTACAGCGAAGCGACCCTGCCGGGCCATTTGCGTGGCGACGACGAAGGCACCGAGGGCTACCACGCCGGTGCGGTGCTGCCGGGCGATGGGCCGATCAATGAGGCGCTGGCCGAGCTGAAGAACCCGGGTTCGGTGGCTGCACGCTTGAAGGCCGAAGCGGCGAAGGCGGATGCGGCCAAGGCAGCGAAGGCCGCTGCGGCGAAGCCGGAAGCGAAGGTCGAACCTAAGCCGGAAGCACAGCCGGAAGCAAAGCCCGCACCGGCCCCAGCAAAGCCGTGAGGTAGCGCCGGGCCATACCCGGCGTCGGCTCAAGGGCGGAAGAAGAAACCAAATGCCGGCCAGCGGCCGGCACTACCTGGGCCTCAGAAGCCGTGGCGCTTGCGCAGCCGGCGGGCGATCGCCGCGCGCACGTAGACCCCGTACACCAGGCCGAACACGAAGCCGCCGATGTGGGCCCACCAGGCCACCATGCCGAAGCTCGGGCCGATATGGGCGAACACCACCTGCAGCGCTGCCCACACCCCGATCAGCAGGTAGGCCGGGGCACGCACGAATTCCAGGAACAGGCCAAGCGGGATCACCACGCCCAGCCGCGCCCCCGGGAACAGGGCCAGGTAGGCACCGATCAGTGCCGAGACCGCGCCACTGGCACCGATGATGATCTGGTCCGGGCTGCCCATGGTGTAGATGGCCACCAGGTTGGACACCGCGCCGCCGACCAGGAACAGCAGCAGCAGGCGCCACGGGCCCAGCACCCGCTCGGCGGGCAGGCCGAAGATCAGCAGGAACACCAGGTTGCCCAGCAGATGCGACCAGTCCGCGTGCAGGAACAGGGCGGTGAACAGGCGCAGCACGCTGCCGTCCTGCAGCGTCGCCCACCAGTCGAGCGGGTGGGTCAGGCCGGTGGACAGGGCGCCCCAGTCCAGCCAGAGACTGCCGCGGGCATCGTCCGGACGCGAGATCGACCACAGGAACGCCAGCCACAGTGCCGCAAACAGCACGGGCGTGGCCCAGCGCAGGGCCGCCTTCTTGCGGGACGGGAGGGAGACGAACATGCCACTAGCCTAGCGTGCGGGCGCTTGCGACGGGGATTGTCCTGTTCAGCTTTTGAGACGGAAAAACCGCCTGCGTCGTTATTGTTTCATTAACGGCTCTGGGTAATACTCGCATACGGCGTCGTATGTCGGGAGGGGAATCCGGCGCGCTTCGACGGGCCTCTGGGCCTGCCGGGCGCAGGCGCACTCAGAGCACCATCACCGCTTACCGGAGAGAGAGAACTACGATGCAAACCGCTTCCACCATTGCCCGACTGACCCTGCTGGCCGTCGGCGTTGCCGGTGCGCTGGCCGCCGCCGATGCCAATGCTGCCGCCTTCCAGCTGAAGGAAAACAGCGCCAAGGGCCTGGGCCGCGCGTTCGCCGGCTCCACCTCGACCGAAGGTGACGCCTCGGTCATCGCCACCAACCCGGCCTCCATGCGCCTGCTCGACGGCACCCTGATCCAGGGCGACGTCAGCGCCATCAGCTTCGGCGCCAAGTTCCGTGGCCAGGGCAAGTACGCCAACGGCGCTCCGATTTCCGGTGGCAACGGCGGCGATGCCGGCATGATCGCCCCGGTTCCGGCCGCCTACTTCCACCTGCCGTTCGGCGAGAAGGAGAACATGCACTTCGGCGCATCGCTGACCGTGCCGTTCGGCTTCAAGACCGAATACGACCGTGACTGGGTCGGCCGCTACAACGGCGTCAAGACCGAGCTGCAGGCGATCGACCTGGGCGTGGCGTTCTCCTACGACGTCAACCCGTACCTGTCGTTCGGTGCCTCGGTGTTCGCCGAGCGCCTGAACGTCGACCTGACCAGCGCCGTTGACGGTGGCAGCGCGATCAATGCCAGCGCCCAGCAGCGTGCTGCTGCCGCTGCGCTGGCCGCTGGCCGCACCCCGGCCCAGGCCGCCGCTGCCGCCCAGGCCGCCGGCCGTCAGGCGGCCCAGCTCGGCTTCTCGCCGGGTACCGCCGATGGCTACCTGCGCATCAAGGGCGATGAAGTGTCCGTGGGCTACACCCTGGGCATGACCGTCACCCCGGTGGAAGGCACCAACATCGCCTTCAGCTACCGCTCGAAAGTCGAGCACAAGATCACCGACGGCAAGGCCGAATTCACCATGACGCCGGCCGCCAGGCAGTTCCTGCTGACTGCGGCCCCGGGTACCTTCATCGACAGCAACGGTCGTGCGACCATCACCCTGCCGGCCAGCGCCACCGTGGGCTTCACCCACCGCGTGAACGACCAGTGGCAGATCATGGCCGAAGTCACGCGCACCGCGTGGAGCAAGTTCGACCAGGTCACCGTCGACTATGACTCCAACCAGCCGGACAGCGTGCTGCCGTTCCACTACCGCGACACCACCTTCGCGTCGATCGGTACCGATTTCCGCGTGAACGACAAGCTGACCCTGCGTGGCGGCCTGGCCTATGACCAGACCCCGACCACCGACGCCCACCGTGACGTGCGCGTGCCGGACACCACCCGCAAGTGGCTGTCGCTGGGCCTGACCTACGCCGCTTCGGACAAGATGGAATACAGCGTGGGCTACACCCACCTGTTCACCAAGGATCCGAACGTCAACTCGACCTCGGTCACCGGCAACACCGTGACCGGCAAGTACAAGGTCAGCGGCGACGTGCTGGCGGCTTCGATGCAGTACAAGTTCTGATTCGGGCCCTGGCCTGAAGCAGCACGAGGGAGCCCCGCGCAAGCGGGGCTTTCTTTTTGTGGGGGCGGCCATCCATGCATGGCATGGATCTACTGCGGCGTGGCGGGGTCGGATCCCTTTCCGAAGGAAAGGGCTCTGACCCCAGTGCGTAGGAGCGAGCCACGCATGGCGCGCGGATCAACGACAATAGCGCCATGAACCTGTCCGACCCGAACTTCCAGCTGGAGTTGGCTGCCAACATCGCCGTCGCCGGCTCAATCCTGCTGGCCGGCCGCAACAACGTGCACACCTGGTGGCTGGGCATCGTCGGCTGTGCATTGTTTGCTGCCGTGTTCGAACGATCGCACCTGTATGCGGACATGGTGCTGCAGTTCTTCTTCATCGCCATCAGCGTGCTGGGCTGGTGGCAGTGGCTGCGTGGTGACCATGGCGCGCCGCTGCCGATCACTGCGCTGCGCCCACGTGCCTGGGCCTGGCTGGCGCCGCTGGCGGTAGTGGCCACCTTCGGCTACGGCTGGATGCTGGCCCGACTGACCAACGCCTATGCGCCCTACATCGATTCGGCGGTGCTGGTATTGAGCGTGATCGCGCAGATCCTGATGATGCGACGCAAGCTGGAATCGTGGTGGGTGTGGCTGCTGGTGAACACCGTGGCGGTGCCGCTGTACTACAGCCGTGGCCTGCACCTGACCTCGATCCTCTACATCGGTTTCTGGATAAACGCGCTGGTCGCCCTGCGCCATTGGCGCCATCTGATGCGGACGGAGGCCAAGGCAGCCGATGCCGCCGCCTGAGCGCGTTGCGCGGGGGTTGGTGGTGGGCAAGTTCTGCCCGCTGCACCTCGGCCACGAACGCCTGATCGACTTCGCCGCCACGCGCTGCCGGCAGCTGCTGGTGATCGGCTGGTCGCAGCCGGGTTTCCCAGGCTACAGCGCCGAGCGTCGCGAGCGCTGGCTGCGAGCGCGCTTCCCGCAGGCGACGGTGGCGGTGCTTGATGACGCTCGCCTGGCGGCATTGTGCACGCAGCACGGTTTGCCCGTGCGCACGCTGCCGCAGGACAGCGACAACGAGCACGTGCAGCGCGAGTTCACCGCCTGGCTGTGCCTGAGCCTGTTCGGCGGGCCGGTGCAGGCGGTCTACACCGGCGAGGACTACGGCGACGGCTTCGCGCAGGCGCTGGCCACGCACTTCGGCGCGCCGGTACGCCATGAGCGGCTCGAACGCGCACTGGACGTCGGGCAGGCGTGTGGCACCCAGCTGCGCGCCGATCCGCATGCGCACCGTCATGGCCTCGCACCGCAGGTCTATGCCGGCTATGTGCAGCGCGTGGCGTTCATTGGTGGCGAGTCCAGCGGAAAGACCACGCTGGCGCGCGTGATGGCCGAGCGACTGCAGACCGCCTGGGTGCCGGAGTATGGCCGCACGCTATGGGAGCAGCAGGGCGGAGAGCTGACGCCAGATGATCTGCTTCGCATCGCAATGGCACAGCCGCAGCACGAAGACGAGACCGCACGGCATGCGCATCGCTGGTTGTTCTGCGATACCACGCCGCTGGTGACGCTGGGCTACAGCGGCTGGATGTCTGGTACGGCGCCGGAGGCACTGCGGCAGGCTGCATTGCGACCGTATGACCTGCTGTTCCTGTGTGCGCCGGATATCCCGTTCGACCAGGACGGCACGCGGATGGGCGAAGCCTTCCGGGCGCAGCAGCATGCGTGGTACGTGCGCGAGCTGGAGGCGCGGGGAGTCGACTACGTGCTGCTGGAGGGGGGGGCTGGAAGCGCGCATCGCGCGCGTGCACGGCGAGCTGGCGAAGCGGGCGGACAATCGGTTCAGTGTGGCCCAGCCTCTGTAGAGCGAGCCCACGCTCGGCTGTGCGAGGAAAGCCGAGCGTGGGCCCGGCTCTACAGGAAGCAAGGCATAAAAAACCCCGCTTTCGCGGGGTTTTTCGTTCACTGCATCAACCGGGCGATCAGTCGCCCAGGGTCAGCAGCGAGGCGTTGCCGCCGGCGGCGGTGGTGTTCACCGTCACCGTCTTTTCGGTGGCGAAGCGCAACAGGTAGTGCGGGCCGCCGGCCTTCGGGCCGGTGCCGGACAGGCCCTGGCCGCCGAACGGCTGCACGCCGACCACCGCACCGATCTGGTTGCGGTTGACGTAGACGTTGCCGACATGGACGCCGTTGCTGATGCGGTCGACGGTCTCGTCGATGCGCGAATGCACGCCCAGGGTCAGGCCGTAGCCGGTGGCGTTGATCTGGTCGATCACCGCGTCGAGCTGGTCGCCCTTCCAGCGGATCACGTGCAGCACCGGGCCGAACACTTCCTTCTGCAGCTGGCCCAGGTCCTTCAGTTCGTACGCGCGCGGTGCGAAGAAGGTGCCGTTGGCGGCCTCGGCCGACAGCTCGGCGGCGGCGATCAGGCGCGCTTCGCGATCCATGCGCTCAGCGTGGTCCTGCAGGATCTTCAGCGCATCTGCGTCGATCACCGGGCCGACGTCGGTGGACAGCAGGCCGGGGTTGCCGACCTTCAGTTCCTTCATCGCACCGGCCAGCATGGTCATCACCTTGTCGGCGATGTCGTCCTGCACGAACAGCACGCGCGCGGCCGAGCAGCGCTGGCCGGCGGAGGTGAAGGCCGAACCGATCGCGTCCTTGACCAGCTGTTCCGGCAGCGCCGACGAATCGGCGATGAAGGCGTTCTGGCCGCCGGTCTCGGCAATCAGCACACCGATGGCGGCGTCACGCGCCGCCATCGCGCGGTTGATCGCACGGGCGGTGTCGGTGGAGCCGGTGAAGGCCACGCCGGCCACGCGCGGGTCGGCGGTCAGCGCGGCACCGACGGTAGCACCGTCGCCCGGCAGGAACTGCACCGCCTCGGCCGGCACGCCGGCGTCGTGCAGCAGCTTCACCGCGTAGTAGCCGATCAGGTTGGTCTGCTCGGCCGGCTTGGCGATCACGCTGTTGCCGGCGGCCAGGGCGGCAGCGACCTGGCCCAGGAAGATCGCCAGCGGGAAGTTCCACGGGCTGATGCAGACGAACACGCCGCGGCCGTGCAGCTGCAGCTCGTTGGACTCACCGGTCGGGCTCGGCAGCTTCTCGGCGTGGCTGAACTGCTCGCGCGCCTGCTTGGCGTAGTAGCGCAGGAAGTCCACCGCTTCGCGCACTTCGGCGATGCTGTCGGGCAGGCTCTTGCCGGCTTCCTTCACGCACAGCGCCATGAATTCCGGCATGCGTGCTTCCAGCTGGTCGGCGGCGTGCTCGAGGATGGCGGCGCGGCTGGCGGCCGGGGTGCGGTTCCAGGCCGGCTGCGCGGCTACGGCGTTGGCCAGGGCCTTCTGCACGGTGGCGGCGTCTGCGGCCAGCCACTGGCCAACCACTTCACGGGTGTCGGCCGGGTTGGTCACCGGCAGCGCGGCGCCGGTCGGGTTGGCACCCGGCACCAGCGGGGCGGCCTGCCAGGGCTTCACAGCCGCGTTGATCTGCTCGGCCAGGGCGCGCAGTTCGTTGTCGTTGGCGAGGTTGGCGCCCATGGAGTTCTTCCTGTCGTGGTTCTGGCTGCGCAGCAGGTCAACCGGCAGCGGGATCTTGGGATGCGGAATCGAAGCGAACGAGGCGACCATCTCGACCGGATCGCGGATCAGGTCGGCGATCGGTACGCGTTCGTCGGTGATGCGGTTGACGAAGCTGGAGTTGGCGCCGTTTTCCAGCAGGCGGCGCACCAGGTACGGCAGCAGGTCTTCATGCGAACCGACCGGTGCATACACGCGGCAGGGCAGGCCCAGGCGGTCAGCCGGCACCACTTCGGCGTACAGGTCGTCGCCCATGCCGTGCAGCTTCTGGTGCTCGTACACGCCGCCGTTGGCGATGCTGCGCACGGCCGCGATGGTGTGCGCGTTGTGCGTGGCGAACATCGGGTAGATCGCGTCGGCATGGGTGAACAGCCGCTTGGCGCAGGCCAGGTAGGACACGTCGGTGTTCTGCTTGCGGGTGAACACCGGGTAGCCCGGGTAGCCTTCGATCTGCGCGCGCTTGATCTCGGCGTCCCAGTACGCGCCCTTGACCAGGCGCACCTGCAGGCGGCGACCGGCGCGGCGCGCCATGTCGGCCAGGTGGTCGATCGTGTACGGGGTGCGCTTCTGGTAGGCCTGCACGACCACGCCGAAGCCATCCCAGCCGGACAGCGACGCGTCAGAGAACACCTGCTCGATGATGTCCAGCGACAGTTCCAGGCGGTCGGACTCTTCGGCGTCGACAGTGCAGCCGATGCCGTAGCTCTTGGCCAACTGTGCCAGTTCCAGCACGCCCGGTACCAGGTCCTTCAGCACGCGCTCGCGCTTGGCGTGCTCGTAGCGCGGGTACAGCGCCGACAGCTTGATCGAGATGCCCGGGGCATTGTTGACGTCGCCATCCGGACGGCCGCCGCGTGCCTTGTGATCGCCGCCGATGGCGTGGATCGCACGACGGTAGTCTTCCAGGTAGCGCAGCGCGTCCTTCATGGTCAGCGCACCTTCGCCGAGCATGTCGAAGGAGTAGCGGTAGCTGGCGTTGTCGCCCTTGTGCGAGCGCGCCAGCGCTTCGCTGATGGTGCGGCCCATGACGAACTGGTGGCCCATGATCTTCATCGCCTGGCGCACGGCCAGGCGCACCACCGGCTCACCGACGCGGCCGACCAGGCGCTTGAACGCGCTGGGCGCATCGGCGCGGGTGGCGTCGTTCATCTGCACCAGCTTGCCGGTCAGCATCAGGCCCCAGGTGGAGGCATTGACCAGCACCGAGTCGCTGCCGCCCAGGTGCTTTTCCCAGTCGGCATCGGCCAGCTTGTCGCGGATCAGCTTGTCGGCGGTGTCCTGGTCCGGAATACGCAGCAGTGCCTCGGCCACGCACATCAGCAGCACGCCTTCCTCGCTGCCCAGGTCGTATTGGCGCATGAAGGCTTCGATCGCGCCCTGGTCCTTGGCGCGCACGCGCACGCGGCCGACCAGGTCGGCCGCCAGTGCCTGCACTCGGGCCTGCTCGTCGGCGGGCAGGCGGGCCTGCGCCAGCAGCTCGCGCACGTGGGTGGCCTCGTCCTTCAACCAGGCGTCGGTGATGGCCTGGCGGAACGGGTTGGGGGGCGCCGGCAGTTCCGGCGACAGCAACGCGCCGGGACGCGGGGCGTCGTGGGCTGCAGGGGAGGAGGAAGGTGCGTTCATGCCGGTCCGGCCAGTGGAAAACTTGGCGATTTTAATCATTTTTGCGGGTTGCGGAAGTGCCCAGCAGCCACCTTCGTGAAGCGCTGATAGCCAATAGCTGCGGTGGATTCAGCGTGTTCAGCAAGTGCGTGGGAGTTTATGCCGAATTCGTCATTCGTACCGCCGACCTCATGCTGTGTTGCAGCATCGGAAAATGTGTGAATGCACCCTTGCTACCGGCGAGAGGGCGGGGCTACCATCGAGGCGTTTCCCGCGGCAGGAACGCGGTTGCGACATGATCGAGGTGCTTCCAGCTCCGGATGGGTCAGGTACGCAGCTGCGGCTGCGTCCCCCACGGGCGCTCGATGCCCGGCAGTTCGTCCTGTTGTTCACCGTGTTGTCGGGTGCGATGTGGCTGGTGTCCGCCCTCGGGTGGTGGGCCGGCAATGCATTCGCCCCCCTGTTCGCGCTGCTGTACAGCCTGGTGCTGGCGGCCGCGCTGCGTGCCTTGTGGCGCAGCGGTGAACGGCAGGAGGAGATCCGGGTAGTGCCGGCGTACGTGGAGGTCATCCCCGTACCCGGTGGATCGCCGGTGTTCCGGGCCCATCCCCACTGGGTGCGCCTGCTCACCGACGATGAGAGGGTCCGGCTGGCATCCAGCGGCCGGCAGGTGGAGGTGGGGAGTTTCCTCGCGCCGGCCGAACGTCAGACGCTCGCAGAGACACTTGAAAGCTTGCTCGCCGCCAGCGATGGCGGCAACCGACGACGCTAAGGGTCTAGGCAATGAAGCAAAGCAGCAGGTGGGGCACGAAGTGCGTGAACGCGGTCGCCGCGATGCTGGCGACCGGGGGACTGATGCCGGCGTTGGCCTGGGCCCAGGCGGCCGATCCGAAGCCGTGGCAGCTGAACATGGGCAAGGGGGTGACCCAGACCTCGCGCCTGGCCTGGGAATCGAACAACCTGTCGTTGATCATCTGCACGGTGATCGGCGTCATCGTGTTCGGGGCGATGGCCTACGCCATCTTCAAGTTCCGCAAATCCAAGGGCGCGGTCGCGGCCACCTTCAGCCACAACACCAAGGCCGAGATCATCTGGACAGTGATCCCGGTGATCATCCTGATCGTGATGGCATGGCCGGCCACGGCCAACCTGATCAAGATGTACGACACCCGCGATGCCGAGATGACGGTGAAGGTCACCGGCTACCAGTGGATGTGGAAGTACGAATACCTCGGCGAGAACGTCACCTTCACCAGCCGCCTGGACCGCGAGTCCGACCGGGTGCGGCAGAGCGGCATCGTGCCGACCCGCGAAAGCCATCCGCACTACCTGCTGGATGTCGACAACCGCCTGGTGCTGCCGGTCGATACCAAGGTGCGTTTCGTCATCACCTCCGACGACGTGATCCACGCCTGGTGGGTACCGGCGCTGGGCTGGAAGCAGGACGCCATCCCCGGCTTCATCAACGAAGCCTGGACCCGCATCGAGCAGCCGGGTGTCTACCGCGGCCAGTGCGCCGAGCTGTGTGGCAAGGACCACGGCTTCATGCCGATCGTGGTCGAGGCGGTGTCCAAGGAAGAGTTCAAGCAGTGGCTGGCGCAGCGCAAGCCGGCGCCGCCCGCCGAGCCCGCCACGCCTGCGGCACCTGCCGAACCGACTGCACCGACGGGCGAGGCACCGGCTGCGCCTGCTGCTGCAGAAGCGGGCAGCGCGCCTGCCACCGCGGCCAGCGGAGCGTGATGTAAAGCCCGCAGCCGTTCGCGGCCGCGGTGACAACCGATTCTGAGAGGTGTTTTGCAATGGCGCACTCGGCAGTTGGGCACGACGATCACCATCACCACCAGAGCTTCTTCGAACGTTGGTTCTTCTCGACCAACCACAAGGACATCGGCACGCTGTACCTCGGTTTCAGCTTCATCATGTTCATCATCGGCGCGGCGATGAGCGTGGTGATCCGCGCCGAGCTGGCGCAGCCGGGCCTGCAGTTCGTCAAGCCCGAGTTCTTCAACCAGATGACCACCGTGCATGCGCTGGTGATGATCTTCGGCGGGGTGATGCCGGCCTTCGTCGGACTGGCCAACTGGATGATCCCGCTGCAGATCGGCGCGCCGGACATGGCGCTGCCACGCATGAACAACTGGTCGTTCTGGTTGCTGCCGGTCGCTTTCAGCCTGCTGCTGCTGACCCTGTTCCTGCCGGGCGGTGCACCGGCCGGTGGCTGGACGCTGTACCCGCCGCTGTCGCTGCAGGGCGGCTACAACGTCGCCTTCAGCGTGTTCGCCATCCACGTGGCCGGCATCAGTTCGATCATGGGCGCGATCAACATCATCGCCACCGTGCTCAACATGCGTGCGCCGGGCATCGACCTGCTGAAAATGCCGATCTTCTGCTGGGCCTGGCTGATCACCGCCTTCCTGCTGATCGCGGTGATGCCGGTGCTGGCCGGCGCGGTGACCATGCTGCTGACCGACAAGTTCTTCGGCACCAGCTTCTTCAATGCCGCCGGTGGCGGTGACCCGGTGATGTACCAGCACATCTTCTGGTTCTTCGGCCATCCCGAGGTCTACATCATGATCCTGCCTGCCTTCGGCGTGGTCAGCGAGATCATCCCGACCTTCAGCCGCAAGCCGCTGTTCGGCTACCAGGCGATGGTGTACGCCACCGCCGCGATCGCGTTCCTGTCGTTCATCGTCTGGGCCCACCACATGTTCACCGTGGGCATGCCGCTGGGCGGCGAGATCTACTTCATGTTCGCCACCATGCTGATCTCGATCCCGACCGGCGTGAAGGTGTTCAACTGGGTCAGCACCATGTGGCGTGGCTCGCTGACGTTCGAGGCACCGATGCTGTGGTCGGTGGCCTTCGTCATCCTGTTCACCATCGGTGGCTTCTCCGGCCTGATGCTGGCGATCGTCGCCGCCGACTTCCAGTACCACGACACCTACTTCGTGGTCGCCCACTTCCACTACGTGCTGGTGACCGGTGCGGTGTTCGCGCTGATCGCGGCGGTGTATTACTGGTGGCCGAAGTGGACGGGACGGATGTACAGCGAGAAGTGGGCCAAGGTGCACTTCTGGTGGTCGATCGTGTTCGTCAACCTGCTGTTCTTCCCGCAGCACTTCCTCGGCCTGGCCGGCATGCCGCGCCGCATTCCGGACTACAGCGTAGCGTTTGCCGACTGGAACCTGATCAGCTCGATCGGTGCGTTCGGCATGTTCGTCACCCCGTTCATGATGGCCGCGATCCTGCTGTCCTCGCTGCGCAACGGCGAGAAGGCCGAGGCCCGTTCCTGGGAAGGCGCGCGCGGCCTGGAGTGGACGCTGCCGTCGCCGGCACCGGCGCACACCTTCACCACGCCGCCGACCATCCGCCCGGGAGATCTGGCGCATGACGACATCACGCATTGAGGTGGGGCATGCATAACGAGAGCCCGCTGCCGATCGGTAGAGTCGACTGTCAGTCGACTCGCGAAGTGCAGCCGACTAACAGTCGGCTCTACCAAAGCCAAAGCCAAAGCCAGACCGAAGCCCAACGCCACGGCATCGAACAGCAACGCCAGCGCGCCAGGCGCACGGCGATGTGGGTCGGCGCCATCGCCGTGCTGGTCTACGTCGGCTTCATCCTCAGCGGGGTGATCGGCCGATGAGCGAGGCGCCAGCCAGCACACCGTCTCGCAGTGCGGGGCTGCCGCGCCTGATCGGTGTGGCGGTGGCGGTGTTCCTGCTCACGTTCTCGCTGGTGCCGCTGTACCGCATCGCCTGCGAGAAGGTGTTCGGTGTGCGCCTGGAACGCGGCCCCGGTGGCGAAGCCAGTGCAGGCGCCGCCACCGGCAAGCGCACCGTGCGCGTGGAGTTCGATGGCGGCGTCAATTCGCGCCTGCCGTGGTCGTTCCATCCCGAACAGCTGACCATGGACGTGGTGCCCGGCGAACTCAACGAAGCGCTGTACTTCGCCCGCAACGACAGCCAGCAGGCGGTGGTCGGCAGTGCGGTGCCTTCGGTGGCGCCGGCGCGTGCCTCGGGCTTCTTCAGCAAGACCGAGTGCTTCTGTTTCACCGCGCAGACGCTGCAGGCCGGCGAGAAGCGCGACATGCCGGTGCGTTTCATCGTCGATCCGGACCTGCCGCCCGAGATCAAGACGATCACCTTGTCCTACACCTTCTATCGCAACGACGCGCTGTCCGATCGGCTGGCCCCGGCCGCCACCTCGGAAGGCGCGCACGCCGCACCCTGACCCGGATACCGACATGGCCCAGACACCGACCGACGCCAACGTGTACTTCGTCCCGGCCCAGAGCAAATGGCCGTTCGTGGGTTCCATCGCGATGATGGTGACCATGGTGGGCGTGGCCAGCTGGCTCAACGATGCCAGCTGGGGGCGCTGGACCTTCTACATCGGCATCGCGATGCTGGTGCTGACGTTGTTCTGGTGGTTCAGCGACGTGGTGCGCGAGTCGCAGGCGGGCAACTACAACCACCAGGTCGATGGCTCGTTCCGGATGGGGATGATCTGGTTCATCTTCTCCGAAGTGATGTTCTTCGGCGCCTTCTTCGGTGCGCTGTTCTACACCCGCAACCTGGGCCTGTCGTGGCTGAGCGGCGAAGGCCGCGGGGTGATGACCAACGAGCTGCTCTGGCAGGGTTATTCCGCCGGCTGGCCGACCAACGGCCCCGCGGCGATCGGCGGCGCGTTCCAGACCATCCCGGCCTGGGGCCTGCCGCTGATCAATACGCTGATCCTGCTGACCTCCGGCGTGACCCTGACCATCGCCCACCACGCGCTGAAGGCCGGCAACCGCCGCCAGCTGCTGATCTGGCTGGGCCTGACCGTGGTGCTTGGCCTGGGCTTCCTCACCCTGCAGGCGGAGGAGTACATCCACGCCTACAAGGAACTGAACCTGACGCTCGGCTCGGGCATCTACGGTTCAACGTTCTTCATGCTGACCGGCTTCCACGGCGCGCACGTGCTGCTGGGCACGATCATGCTGATCGTGATGTGGCTGCGTTCGGCCAAGGGACACTTCACCCGCGACAATCATTTCGGTTTTGAAGCGGCCGCGTGGTACTGGCACTTCGTCGACGTGGTGTGGCTGATGCTCTTCATGTTCGTCTACGTGCTTTGACCGCGCACGCATCGGTGACCTCAGCCGCCGATGCCGTGCGGTTTGATCCAGCCCATGTAGATGCTCACGATCACCAGCAGGATCAACGCAACCGACACCGCGATGCGGCGCGTCAGTGCGTTGACCGTGCGCTTGGTCTGGCCGCGGTCGACCAGCAGGTAATACAGGCCGGCGCCCAGATTCCAGACGATGACGATCAGAAACGCGATTACCAGCAGGGTCTTCAGCGAATCACTCATGCGCGGCTCGAGGGCAGGGTGGATGCGCCTATCTGACCGCGTTTGCGCGGACTTGTCATGATGCGCCAGCACACGCGCGTGATCGCATGGCTGCTGGCGGTGCTGGCAATGGTTGGTTTCACCGCATTGGGGCTGTGGCAGCTGCAGCGCATGCATGCCAAACAGGCAATGTTGGATGCACAAGGTCCAGCTGTGGCACAGGCGATGCCACTGGCGCAGGCCCTGGCTGCACCTGGCGCATTGCACGGCGTGGCCGACCACGGCCGTTTCCTGCCCGGCGTGGTGCTGCTGGACAACCAGACCCGGCACGGCCGCGCGGGCGTGAAGATCTATCGCCCGTTCCGCAGTGACGAGGGCAGCGTGCTGCTGGTCGATCTGGGCTGGCGCGCGCTGCCGCCCGATCGCAGGCTGCCGGATGTGCCGTCGCCGCCTTCGCCGGTGGCGGTGCGTGGCCTGCTGGCGCCGCCGCCGTCGGCGGGGCTGGCCTTGGGCCCGGCGTTCTCCGCTACCGATGAGGCCGGGCGTTGGCTGGCCAGCCGCTTGCCCGACGAGGGCCTGGCGGCGGCGCTTGGCCTGCCGGCATTGCCCGATCGCGTCCTGCGGCTGGACCCGGCGCTGCCATTTGGCGACGAACGCGACCTGGACCTGCTGCCGAACACGCTGCCGCCGCAGCGCCACCTGGGCTACGCCGTGCAGTGGTTCGGGCTGGCCCTGACCGTGCTGGTGGTCGCGCTGGTACTGGAGTGGCGCAGGCGACGTGCTGCCCGGTAGTGCCGGCCGCTGGCCGGCAACCCCCGCATTCCTGGATGCCGGCCGGCGGCCGGCACTACCGCGGCGTCACACCCGCATCCCTCACCCAACCATGAGAAAATGCCCCGCATGAACACTGCTACGTCCCCGCAGGCGCGCGGCTCCGGCCGCCGGACCCTGGTGCTGCTGTTTGCCGTGTTCTTCGGGGCGATGGCGCTGGCCGCCGTGCTGCGCTTCTCTGGCTGGCAGCCCACCGGGCACCGCAATGCCGGCCAGCTGCTGAAGCCGCCGGTGGACCTGCGCCAGCAGGCGCCGACCCTGGCCAACGGCCAGCCGTACCCGTGGAACCCCGAAGCCCGTACCTGGCGCCTGCTGGTGGCGCCGGCCGGTGCCTGCGACGCGCAGTGCGTCACTTTGTCGCAGGGACTGGGCAAGGTGTGGCAGCTGTTCGGCCATAACGCCGATAATGTCGAGATCCTGTGGCTGGGTACGCCACCGGCGTCGATCGCCTCGCTGCCCGCGCTGCGGCCGCTGGCTCCGTCGCCAGCCCTGCGCGCGGCGTTGCCGGGCGTCGATGATCCGGCGGGACTGCCGGTCTACGTGATCGATCCGAACGGCTTCGTGATCATGCGCCATGCCCCGGGTTCCGACCTCGGTGGCCTGCGCAAGGACATGGCCACGTTGCTGAAACTGAAGTGAGTCCCGTTTGATGAGCCTTTCCGCGCGTCCGGCGCTGCACCGCAATTTCCACCGCCTGGCGTGGTTCGCCATGATCATGACCGCGAGCACGATCATGTTCGGCGCCTTCGTGCGCCTGTCCGATGCCGGCCTGAGCTGCCCGGACTGGCCGACCTGCTATGGCCAGGCCACCTGGCCGCAGCACGTGGAAGAGACCATCGGCCACCCGGCGGCGGAGATCCGCCCGCTGGAGACCCACAAGGCCTGGCGTGAACAGGTGCACCGCTTCCTGGCCGGCGCACTGGGCATCGAGATCCTGACCCTGGCGCTGCTGGCCACGCGCAAGCGGCGATTCGGAAGCACGGCGGTGGTGACCGCCTGCGTGCTGGTGGCCGCCGGCATACCCCTGTACATGATGGGCTGGCATGGCACCGCCAGTACCTTGGCTCTGATCGGCGAGGCGATCCTGCTGATCGCCGCGCTGCGCTGGAGCAACATCGACCTGGCGCGCGCTGCACTGCTGACCCTGGCCGTGGTGATCTTCCAGGCCCTGCTGGGCATGTGGACGGTGACCCTGCTGCTCAAGCCCATCGTGGTGATGGGGCACCTGCTGGGCGGCATGCTGATGTTCGCGCTGCTGGTCTGGATGGCCTGGCGCGCCACGCACATGCCGATCACCCTGGCCGAAGCACCGAAGCTGAAGTGGGTGCTGCGCATCGGCGTGGCGGTGCTGGTCACCCAGATCGCACTGGGCGGCTGGGTCAGTGCCAACTACGCGGCGCTGGCCTGCGGCGGCGGCAGCGCCTCGCTGGACAACTTCCCGCGCTGTGCCAACCAGTGGTGGCCGCAGCACAACTTCGTCGAAGGCTTCACCCTGTGGCGCGGCATCGGTGTGGATTACGAAGGCGGCGTGCTGGACGGCGCCTCGCGTATCGCCATCCAGATGGCGCACCGGCTGTTCGCGGTGGTGGTGGCCGTCTACCTGCTGTGGCTGGGCGTGCGCCTGTTCCGCTTGCCGAGCATGCGTGGCTGGGCCAGCGCGCTGATCGCGCTGCTGGTGCTGCAGGTCACCCTCGGCATCCTCAACGTGAAGCTGGCGCTGCCGCTGGAAGTGGCGGTGGCCCACAACGGCGTGGCCGTTGCCCTGTTGTTCGTGCTGGTCAGCCTGCTGGCCCGCCTGCGCGCACCGGACTGATTCCATGTTTTCCAATTACCGCCAGTACTGGGACCTGACCAAGCCCAAGGTCGTCGCCCTCATCGTCTTCACTGCCCTGGTCGGCATGGTCCTGGCCATTCCGGGCGTGCCGAGCTGGGAGCAGGTGCGCGCCGGCGTGCTCGGTTTCCTCGGCATCTGGCTGGCGGCCTCGGCCGCAGCCGCCATCAACCAGCTGCTGGACGCACACATCGATGCGCAGATGGCGCGCACCTCGTGGCGTCCGCTGGTGGTGGGCAAGGTCAAACCATGGCAGGTGCTGGTGTTTGCCGGCGTGCTGATCGTGCTGTCGATGACCATCCTGGTGCTGTGGGTGAACCTGATCACCGCCGTGCTGACCTTCGCCTCGCTGATCGGCTACGCGGTGATCTACACCGTGTACCTCAAGCGTGCGACCTCGCAGAACATCGTCATCGGTGGCCTGGCCGGCGCGATGCCGCCGATGCTGGGCTGGGCGGCGGTGACCGGCATGCAGGGTTCGTCGGACTGGGCGTACTCGTCGCTGCTGGTGCTGATCATCTTCATCTGGACCCCGCCGCACTTCTGGGCGCTGGCGATCTTCCGCCGCGAGGACTACGCCAAGGCGGAGATCCCGATGCTGCCGGTGACCCATGGCGTGGTGCATACCCGCAAGCAGATCATGGCGTATTCGGTGGTGCTGGCGCTGGTCTGCCTGCTGCCGTACCTGGTGGGCATGAGCGGTGCGTTCTACCTGGGCGGCGCGATCGTGCTCAACGCGGTGTTCCTCTGGTATGCCTGGCGCATGCTCAACCCGCCGGACGAATTGTTCTCGATGAAGATGTTCTATTACTCCATCGTGTACCTGATGGCGCTGTTCGCCTTCCTGCTGGTGGACCACTGGATCCTGCCCTGGTTGTGAGGGGCTGCCCTTTGTAGAGTCGAGCCACGCTCGACTCAGGCCCGGTCTGATGGCGGGAGCATCCACGCACGGCGTGGATCTACTTGAACCGCGGTTGCTGCGTCGCCATTGCTGTTCCTGACCGCAAAGGAAAGGAAGGCGCAGGGATGCATTCGATCTTCCGTTGGACCACCGCGCTGCTGCTGGCGCTGGGTGTAGCCCTCACCGCGCATGCCGATGACACCGCCGCGCAGATCCGCCAGCATGCCGGTGAGCACCGCCTGCTGGTACTGGGCGAATTCCACGGCACCCGCGAGACCCCGTTGCTGGTACGCCAGCTGGTGGACGACTACAGCCGCAACGGCCCGGTCCTGCTGGCGCTGGAACTGCCACGCGCCGAGAACCCTGTGCTGCGCGACTATCTGGAATCCGATGGCGGGGCCAGGGCGCGCCGGCACCTGCACGGCCGCGCGTTCTGGACCGTGCGCGATGACCAGCATGATGGTCGCCGTAGCCGCGACATGCTGGCGATGATCGAAGGCCTCCGTGTGCTGAAGGCGCAGGGGCGCGTGATCGAAGTGGTTGGCTATGACGTCAATGCCAGCAGTGGCGGCAACCAGACGCGCGATGACTTCATGGCAGCCGAATTGCGACGGCTCTATCGAGGGTTGCCAGACAATGCACGCATGCTGGTGCTGACTGGCAATGTCCACGCCATGCTGCGGCGGCCGGAAGGTATGCCGCCGGAAATGCAGAGGCGGCCGATGGCCTCCCAGCTGCGGGACCTGGATATCTACAGCGTGCGGTTGGGTGCGCTGCGTGGCCAGGCGTGGGCGTGCGCGGACCGTTGCATGGCGCGGCCACTTCCAGAGCAGGTGGCCCCGCGGCTGCGGGGCGATACCCATGCGGAACGGGCGTACGACCTATGGGTGTGGATGCCGGAGCTGAGCGTCGGCACGCTCGTGGATCCGTAGTGTCAGGCAACCCATCCACGCATGGCGTGGATCTACTGGTGGTTCACGCCATCCGTGGTTTGGAGTAGATCCACGCCATGCGTGGATGGTCTACCCGGAACAACCCGCGTGCCCTGTCAGGGCTTGCGCCGCGCATACCGCTGCGCGATCACGCCGCAGACGATCAGCTGGATCTGGTGGTAGATCATCACCGGCAGCACGATCGCGCCGAGGCTGCCGCCGGCGAACAGCACCTTGGCGATTGGCACGCCGGTGGCCAGGCTCTTCTTCGAGCCGCAGAACACGATGGCGATCTCGTCCTCGCAGTTGAAGCGCAGCCGGCGGGCGATGAAGGTAATCAGCGGCATGGCGATGCCGAGCAGCACGGCAGCCACCACGGCCACGGCCAGCAACGAGAGCAGCGGCGTCTTGCTCCACAACCCTTCGGTCACGGCTTCGCCGAACGCCGAATACACCACCAGCAGGATCGTGCCCTGGTCGGTGTAGCGCAGCAGCGCGCGCTGCTTCTCCACCCAGCCGGCAATCCACGGCCGCAGCAGGTGGCCGGCCACGAACGGCACCAGCAGCTGCAGCATGATGCCGCCGATCGCGTGCAGTGGGTCATGCACGCCGCCGGAGGTGCCGGCCAGCGCGGTCAGCAGCAGTGGGGTCAGGAACACGCCGAGGATGCTCGACAGCGAGGCGCTGCACACCGCTGCCGGCACGTTGCCGCGGGCCATCGAAGTGAACGCGATGGACGACTGCACGGTGGACGGCAGGGTGCACAGGAACAGCACGCCCAGGTACAGCTCCGGAGTCAGCAGCCAGCCCGACAGTGGCTTGAACATCAGCCCCAGCAGCGGGAACAGGAGGAAGGTGCAGGCCAGGATGGTCAGGTGCAGCCGCCAGTGCAGCATGCCGCCGATGATCGACTCGCGCGGCAGGCGCGCGCCATGCAGGAAGAACAGCGCGGCGATGGCGACGGTGGTGACATCGTCGAGCACGATGGCGGCGGCGCCCTTCATCGGCAGCAGCGAGGCCAGGCCGACGGTGCACAGCAGGGCGAGGGTGAAGTTGTCCGGTCGCAGGCGCGACCACCAGCGGGTCATGGTGGGCAGAGTCCTTGGTGCGGAGGGTTGTTCAGGGCGAAGTGACCGGTGTGGCCAGGCGCTGGCGGGTGGCGGCTTCCAGCGACTTCAGGCCGGCGCGCTGGCCGAGCTGAAGCGCCTGCTCCGGGCTGGCATGTTCGTAGTGGGCATTGACCAGGCCGAGCACGGCACCGGCGCGGTTGCCGGAGGCGCAGTGCAGCAGCACCGGCCCCTGGCTCTGCTGCAGGGCCTGGTGCACCGCGCGCACATTGGCCGTATCCAGGCCCTCGGCGCCGGCCACCGGAATGCGCACATAGCGCAGGCCCAGCGATTCGGCCGCGCGGGTTTCATCGAAGCCCCGGTCCTCGTCGGGCTGGCGCAGGTCGATCACCGTGCGTACGCCCCGTGCGGCCAAGGCCTGCAGCTGTGCGGCACTGGGCTGGCCACCGGCATACAGGCCGGGACGGACTTCGTTGAGAGGCACGTCTTCGGCCAGGGCCGTCAGTGGCAGGCAGAGCGACAACAACAGCAGGCAGGTCAGGCGCAGCAGCATGGTCCTCTCCGTGAAAACGTCCTGCCGCTACAAGCGCAGTCCGGCGCGGGCCTTCAACAGCTCGCGCAGTTCGTATTTGTCAGTATCGTCCAGGCCCTGCTGGCGCTGCTTTGCCAACAACTCCTCCAGACGTTGCACCAGCAGCTGTTTCTCCAGCTGGGCCACTGCGTCGTGCAGTTCCTGGGTCCAGCTGGCTTCGGTGCCGGGCAGCGTCTGTGCGGCCAATGTATGCAGCGAGGCCTGTTCCTCGCGGCCGTCGAAATGTTCCAGCAGGGCGCCGGTGCTGATGTCCGGGCGCTGTTCGACCAGCCCCAGCAGCTCCAGCAGCAGTTCCACACCCGGCAGGCGAAGGCCCTGGAAGTGATGCTTGCCGCCCAGGGTCAGCGCCAGCGACGGCTGCTGCAGCAGCACGGCGATCGCGCCGCGCACCAGGCTGCGCCTGGCCACTGGCTGGATCGTGCGCGAAGGCTGGCGTTGCGGCATCGGCGTGCGTGCAGCCTGGGCGTTGCCGCCGAGCCCGGTCAGCTGCGCCAGCTGCTGCTTCATCAGGTCGCCGAAGGCACCGTCGGGAATCTGCGCCAGCATCGGCTTTGCGCGTTCGGCCAGGCGCGCCTTGCCGTCCAGCGTGCCCAGGTTGATCTCGCGGGTCAGTTCATCGAAGAAGAACTGCGACAGCGGCGTGGCCTGCTTCAGGCGCTCGTTGAAGGCCTCGGCGCCTTCCTTGCGCACGATGGTGTCGGGGTCCTCGCCATCGGGCAGGAACAGGAAGAAGGCCTGGCGGCCGTCCTTCATGCGCGGCAGCACCGACTCCAGCGCCTTCCAGCCGGCGCGTCGGCCGGCGGCGTCGCCGTCGAAGCAGAAGAACACGTCTGGCGCGTTGCGGAACAGCAGCTCGGCATGGTCCGGCGTGGTTGCGGTACCCAGTGTTGCCACCGCCTGGGTGACACCGAACTGGAACAGCGAGACCACGTCCATGTAGCCCTCGACCACGATCAGCCGCTCGATCTTCTGGTTGGCCTGGCGCACCTGCCACAGGCCGTACAGTTCGCGGCCCTTGTGGAACAGCGCGGTTTCGGGCGAGTTGAGGTACTTGGGGCCGTCGTCCTTCTCGAACACGCGGCCACCGAAGGCGATCACCCGGCCACGGCGGTCGAAGATCGGGAACATCACCCGGTCGCGGAACTTGTCGTAGACGTGGCCGCGGTCGTTCTTCGAGAACAGGCCGGCGCGGTCGAGCAGTTTCATGCGCCGCTCGTCCTTGCCCAGTGCATCGCGCAGGCCGCTGTACCCATCCGGGGCGTAGCCGATCTGGAAGCGCGCGCGGTTCTCTTCGTCCACGCCACGCCCATCAAGGTAACTGCGTGCCTTGTCGCTGCCTTCCAGGTTCTTCTGGAAGAACCGGGCAGCGGCATCCAGTGCCGAATACAGCTCGCGACTGTCGTCCTGCTGCTGGGGGCTGCGCGGGTTCTCGTTGCGCGGTACTTCCATGCCCGCGCGCTTGGCCAGCTCATCCACCGCGTCGAGGAACTCGAGGCGGTCGTAGTTCATCAGGAAGCTGATCGCGGTGCCGTGCGCGCCGCAGCCGAAGCAGTGATAGAACTGCTTGGTGGGCGAGACCGTGAACGACGCGGAGCGCTCGTCATGGAACGGGCAGCGCGCGGCGTACTCCTTGCCCTGGCGCTTCAACGGCACGCGGCTGCCCACCACCTCGACGATGTCGGTGCGGGCGAGCAGGTCGTCGATGAAAGCGTCGGGGATACGGGCCATGGGCAACAGGGCAGGGCGCGGTGCAGGACCACGCGACGGAACCGGGGGCGGTCGGCCTAGTTTACCCCCTGTCGGGCACCTGGCTGGCGGTTGCCGGATCAATGCCGGCTGCGGCCAGGTGATGACGCGCGCGCAGGCGCTCATCGATCACCGCCGTCATCAGGGCACCAACGAAGAACACGACGGTGGCGTAGTAGATCCAGACCAGCGAGATCACCAGCGCGCCCATCGAGCCGTAGGCACTGCCGGGGGCCACGGTGGCGATGTAGACGCCGATGCCGTACCGGCCCAGTGCGAACAGTGCCGAGGTGATGACGCCGCCGATGAAGGCCTGGCGCCACGCCACGCGACGGTCGGGCAGGTAGTGGTACATGAAGGCGAAGCCGACTGCGTACAGCAGCAGGCTCGTGACGTACCCCAGCGCGGGCAGGATCGAGGGCAGTTGCGCGAAGGCCACCTGCAGCACCGTGGTGGCGGTCATCGACAGGATCAGCAGGAAGCCCAGCGCCAGCACCACGCCGAACGAGAACACGCGCTTGCGCAGCCAGGCCTTGAGGCCTTCCAGGCGCTCGCCGCTGGTGCGGAAGATCAGGTTCAGTGCGTTCTGCAGCTGGGCGAACACGGCGGTGGCGCCGACGAACAGCAGCAGCGTGCTCCACACACCCGCCAGCGAGCCGACATCCGGCTGGTTGTCGGCGTTCTTCAGAACGGTTTCGGCCACGGTGGCCGCGCTGCTGCCGGCCACCGAGCTGATCTGGTCGATCAGTGCCTGCTGGGCCGGCGGGTACAGCGAGGCGGTCAGCCACAGCAGCAGCACCAGCAACGGTGCCATCGACAGCAGGGCGTAGAAGGAGACGGAAGCTGCCTGGGTCAGCACGTCGACGTCGATGAAGCGCTTGGCCACCGCCATCGGGAAGCTGTCCTGCAGGCGCTTGATGTACTTGCGCAGTGACACGGGAACGTTGGGCTCGGGTTCAACCATGTGTGCGGTTGTAGCAGGCGACCGACGAAGGTGCGGTGAAGCGGGTGCATCAATGGGGTCAGAGCCCTTCCGTGTCGCGGAAGGGATCCGACCGCAAGTGCTGGATTACGCCAGCAGCTGCTTGACCAGCTTGGAAACCAGGCCCATGTCGGCCTGGCCGGCGAGCTTGGGCTTCAGTGCGCCCATCAGCTTGCCCATGTCGGCCGGGCCGGAGGCGCCGGTTTCGGCGATGGCGGCCTGGATGGCGGCCACGATCTCGGCTTCGCCCATCTTGGCCGGCAGGTAGGCTTCGATGACCACGATCTCGGCGCGCTCGATCTCGGCCAGGTCTTCGCGGTTGGCGGCTTCGTACTGGCTGACCGAGTCCTTGCGCTGCTTGACCATCTTGTCGAGCACGGCGATCACGGCGGTGTCATCCAGTTCGATGCGCTCGTCCACTTCGCGCTGCTTGATGGCGGCATTGATCAGGCGGATCACGCCCAGCTTGTGCTTCTCGCCCGCCTTCATGGCGGCCTTCATGTCTTCGGTGAGCTGCTGCTTCATGCTCATGAGGAACCTCGTGGTGGTAGGTGGGGCGGGGGCGGATGCCCGAACCCGGAAACGCAAAAAGCCGGCGACGCTCGCGCGTGCCGGCTTCGGCTCCATCGCGACAGGCAGGCCCGCCGCAATGAAGATGCGTCCGATCAGTACAGGCGCTGACGCTTGGTGACGTCGCGCGACGAGCGGCGCAGCTGACGCTTCACAGCAGCGGCGGCCTTGCGCTTGCGCTCCTGGGTCGGCTTTTCGTAGAACTCGCGCTTGCGGGTTTCGGCCAGCACACCGGCCTTTTCGCAAGTGCGCTTGAAGCGGCGAAGAGCAAACTCGAAGGGCTCGTTCTCGCGGACTTTGACGCTGGGCATGGAATCTCCGGGACACAGTAGAACCGGGTCACGCCCGGCGAGCCGCACATTATAGCGGCGAATAGACAAACTGCAAGCGGCCAACCCTGAATACGGGCCGGAAGTTCGAAAGCAGTGAGATCTGCACATCCCCCGAGGGGGCGGCAGGGGCGTCATAATAGCAGGCATGCGAGTCCTTGGCATCGAATCTTCCTGTGATGAGACCGGCGTGGCGGTGTATGACACCGGCCTGTCCGGCAGCGCGGCCCTGCGCGCCCATGCGGTCTACAGCCAGATCGCCCTGCACGCCGAATACGGGGGTGTGGTGCCAGAGCTGGCCAGCCGCGACCACGTCCGCAAGCTGCTGCCGCTGGTGCGCCAGACCCTGGCCGAAGCCGGTCTGGGGGTAGGTGATATCGATGGCGTGGCCTATACGGCCGGTCCCGGCCTGGTCGGCGCGCTGCTGGTGGGCGCGGGCGTGGCGCGTTCGCTGGCCTGGGCGCTGGAGGTACCGGCCGTGGGCGTACACCATATGGAAGGCCACCTGCTGGCCCCGCTGATGGAAGACGACCCGCCGGAAGCGCCGTTCGTGGCATTGCTGGTGTCCGGTGGCCATACCCAGCTGGTGGCGGTGGATGCGATCGGCCAGTACCGCCTGCTGGGCGAAACCCTGGACGATGCAGCCGGCGAGGCCTTCGACAAGACCGCCAAGCTGATGGGGCTGCCGTACCCCGGTGGCCCGCAGCTGGCCAGGCTGGCCGAGCAGGGCACGCCGGGCGCGTATCGCTTCGCGCGGCCGATGACCGACCGCCCGGGGCTGGATTTCAGCTTCTCCGGCCTGAAGACCCAGGTCCTGATGGCCTGGCGCGACAGCGACCAGAGCGAGCAGACCCGTGCCGACATCGCCCGGGGCTTTGAAGATGCGGTGGTCGAGACCCTGTCGATCAAGTGCGAGCGCGCGCTGGAAGCGGCGGGCACCAACGTGATCGTGGTGGCCGGCGGCGTCGGCGCCAACAAGCGCCTGCGCGCCCGCCTGCAGCAGATGGCCGAGCGCCTCGGCGGCCGCGCCTGCTTCCCGCGGCCGGCACTGTGCACCGACAACGGCGCGATGATCGCCTTCGCCGGCGCGCTGCGCCTGCAGGCTGGCCAGCACAGCCCGCCGAAGGTGGATGTGACCCCGCGCTGGGACATGGCGACCCTGCCGGCGGTGTGAACCGGTAGCGTCGGGCCACGGCCGGCGGACGCATTACCGATGCACTGCCAACGGCGACGCCGCCAGCACGGTTGTCGCCCGCTCATGGCGCTGCAGCCAGCCCAGCGTGTGTGGGCAGCGGGCATGGATCAGCCGCCCGATCGCGGCCAGGTCGGCGCCGATGTCGCGCTCGAGGATGGGCTCGTGATGGGCGATGCGGTTGCGCAGGTGGCGGATGCGGTCGAGGTCAGCGTGGATGTTCGTGCGGACCACGCTGAGAGCATCCTGTGGCGCGTTCGGCAACGCAATCTTCAAGCCCCGCGCCCAGATGGCTCCCTCGAAGTGCCGCGTGAAAAGCTGCTGCCAGAAAGCGAAACGAAGACTGGCGATGATCTCCGGAGTGTCCATCCGAGGATCTGCCTGTCTATGGATATCCTGCAAGGCCGACAACGCGCCATCTGCTGGCATCCGCTGCAGCAGTGCAGGATGCCAGGGCCAGCGCGGCCCGAAGGTATGCGCCAGCGCCGCGGCCACCGCATTGCGGATTACGATTTCACAGATGTGCAGGGGAGATAGCAGCGCGCCGCACATCTGCATGTTCCATACGTAAAGTGAGGCGGCGTCCAAACAGTGCCGGTATGCAATGCGTTTGTACGTCGCCCACCGTGGGCGTGACAGCGCTGCCTGCAGGATTCGTTGCTCTCTCATCAAATACGGGACCACATGGCGGATCACTAGCCTGCGCTGGTTGCCGCAGGCGTGATATCGGGCAATGCCGCCGTGTCAGGCAGCAAAATTCCTGTATCGCCTTGGGCTTCCTCCAGTATGTCGTGATTGACTCTGGACCGTAGAGGAAATGAACGTCACGATCTGCATCGTGTGCTCCGGGACTCGCGGCTGGATTCCAGCTCCCCCCGGGGACGTTGAGAGGTACCAAAGGGCCCCGCTAGCAGGGCCCTTTGTTTTTTCCGGGCCGCCCCACGCCGGTGGCCCGCCGCCCGTTCCGGGCAGGCTCACCGCCGTGCCGGTACCATGGCCGTCTGTATTCGGCTGGTAACCGCAATGGACAAGGTTTTCATCGAGGGGCTGACGATCGACGCCCTGATCGGCATCTACGATTGGGAGCGGCGGATCCGCCAGGACCTGGTGTTCGACCTGGAAATGGGCTTCGACAACCGTCGCCCCGCAGCCACCGATGACATCGCCCACACCCTGAACTACAAGGCGGTGAGCAAGCGCCTGGAACAGTTCGTGCGCGAGTCGGAGTTCGGCCTGGTCGAGACCCTGGCCGAACGTTGCGCGCAGATCGTGCTGGACGAATTCGACGTGAAGTGGCTGCGCCTGAAGCTGAGCAAGCCGGGCGCGGTGCGCGGCGCGCGCGCGGTGGGCGTGATCATCGAACGCACGCGGGACTGACCCGGTCGTGCCGGCCATTGGCCAGCAACCCCGGTAGTGCCGGCCGCTGGCCGGCAACCTTGGCAACAACGAAACAGACAGGAGACAACCGATGGTGGACGCGGTGGTGGCGGTACAGTGGCTGGAACGGCTGCAGAACACACTGGAACCCTATCCTGGCGCCTACCTGGCGTTGATGATCTCGGCGCTGCTGATCGCCGCTGGCCTGGCCAACTGGGTGACCAAGCGCATCCTGCTGCGCGGGCTGCGACGCCTGCTCAGCCGCCTGCCGGGTGCTGATACCGGCCGCGGCAGCCACCTGATGCGGGTGATCTCGCGTCTGTCCAATGTGGTGCCCAGCCAGGTGATCGCCTCGGGCATCCGCATCGTGCCGGACCTGCCGCCGGGGCTGGTGAGCTTCATCATCGGCGCCTGCCAGGCGTGGGCGATCCTGACCGTGGTGCTGGCCATCTCGCATGCGCTGGATGCGGCCAATGATCTCTACGAGCGCCGCCCCGAGGCACGCAACAAGCCGATCAAGGGGTACCTGCAGGTCGCCAAGATCGTCATCTTCGTGATCGCCGGCTTGTCGATCGTTGCCACCCTGGCCGGCGTCGACCTCCGCTATCTGGTCACCGGTCTCGGCGCCGCCACCGCAGTGCTGATGCTGATCTTCCAGGACACCATCCTGTCGCTGGTGGCCAGCGTACAGATCAGTGGCGATGGTCGTGTGCGCATCGGTGACTGGATCGAGATGCCCAGCCAGAACGCTGACGGTGATGTGATCGACATCGCCCTGCACACCATCACCGTGCAGAACTTCGACAAGACCATCACCACCATCCCCACCAAGAAGCTGGTGACCGAGTCGTTCAAGAACTGGCGCGGCATGCAGGAGGCGGGAGGGCGCCGGATCAAGCGCGCGCTGTACCTGGACCAGCACAGCGTCGGCTTCCTGGATGAGGGCGACCTGGCCTTCCTCGGTGAATTCGCGCTGCTGCGCGACTACCTGCAAGCCAAGGAGCAGGAGCTGGGGCAGTGGAACGGGCGCCTGCGCGAGCAGGGCGTGGCCGAGGTCAACAGCCGCCGGGTGACCAACCTGGGTACCTTCCGGGCCTATGTGGAGCGTTACCTGCGCAGCCACCCGGGCATCCATACCGACATGACCCTGCTGGTACGCCAGCTGCAGCCGACCACCGAAGGCCTGCCGCTGGAGCTGTACTGCTTCACCCGCAGCACCGCCTGGGGTGAGTACGAGGCGGTGCAGTCGGACATCTTCGACCACCTGCTGGCGATCCTGCCGGCCTTCGGCCTGCGGGTGTTCCAGGCCTCCAGCGACGCCATGTTGATGGCCGGGCAGCGCCAGCTGGCCGGCTCGGAGTAAGCTGCGGTGCCCCCGGCGGGGCCATACGGACCCCGCTGGTGGCTGAAACTGAATGAACAAACCCCTCGCCAAATCGCCCGGGATCGCTAGAATGCCGGGCTTGTAAACGTTTTCATCAAGGACTGCCGGTGGCCTCCGATCGCATCGAATCCCTCATTGCCCAGATGACCGTCGAGGAAAAGGTCGGCCAGCTGGGTGTCTTCGCGGACATGGTCCGCCCGTTCGCCCCGGACGTGAACCCGGAAGCCAACGTGCGCAATGCCGACCAGGTGCTGCAGCAGGTGCGCGAGGGCAAGGTCGGCTCGCTGTTCAATGGTGTGGGCGCCGAACTGGGCCGCCGGATCCAGCAGGTCGCCACCGAAGAGAGCCGCCTGGGCATCCCGGTGATCCTGGCGGCCGACGTCATCCACGGCATGCGCACCGTGTTCCCGATTCCGCTGGGCGAGGCCGCCAGCTTCGAGCCGGCGCTGGCCGAGCGCACCGCGCGCGCCACCGCCATCGAGGCCACCGCTGCCGGCCTGCACTGGACCTATGCCCCGGCCGTGGACATCGCCCGCGACCAGCGCTGGGGCCGTGGCGCCGAAGGTGCCGGTGAGGACGTGGTGCTGGGCTGTGCCTTTGCCGCCGCCCGCGTGCGCGGCTTCCAGGGCAGCGACCTGCGCGCCGCCGATTCGCTGCTGGCCACGCCGAAGCACTTCGCCGCCTATGGCGCGGTGATGGCCGGCATGGAATACAACATGGTGGACATCTCGCCGCAGACCCTGCGCGACGTGCACCTGCCGCCGTTCAAGGCCGCCTTCGACGCCGGCGCGATCACCGTGATGTCCTCGTTCAACGACATCAACGGCGTGCCGGCCAGTGCCAACGCCGAACTGCTGACCGACATCCTGCGCGGTGAATGGAAGTTCCCGGGCGTGGTGATCTCCGACTACACCGCCGATATGGAACTGGTCGCGCACGGCTATGCCGCCGACGACCGCGATGCCACCGCCAAGGCGTTCACCGCCGGCCTGGACCTGAGCATGCAGAGCGGCTTCTACGCCGAGCACCTGCCGGGCCTGGTCGAGAGCGGCGAGGTGCCGATGGCGGTACTGGATGAGGGCGTGCGCCGCATCCTGTGGCTGAAGGAAACCATCGGCCTGTTCGACGACCCGTACCGTTCGCTGGACCCGGCGCGCGAAGCCGATACCTCGTACCTCGCCGCGCATGACGAACTGTCGCGCGATGCCGCGCGCCGTTCGATCGTGCTGCTGAACAACCGCGACAACGTGCTGCCGTTGCAGAAGACCGGGCAGAAGATCGCGCTGATCGGTCCGTTCGTGCAGGACCGCGAGAACATTGAAGGCTGCTGGACCCTGTTCGGCGACAAGCAGCGTTACGTGGACCTGGAAACCGGCGTGCGCGCCGCCATCGGCGATGAAGCGCTGCTGGAGATCGTGCCGGGCTGCGAACTGGAAACTGCCATTCCGGGCGGCACCGAAGCAGCGGTGGCTGCCGCGCTGCGCGCCGACGTGGTGGTGCTGGCGCTGGGCGAACCGCAGCGCTACAGCGGTGAAGCGCAGTCGCGCGTGGAGATCACCCTGCCGCCGGCACAGCAGGCACTGGCCGAGGCGGTGGCGATGACCGGCAAGCCGCTGGTGGTGCTGCTGCGCAACGGCCGCGCGCTGGCACTGCAGGGCGCGGTGCGCAATGCGCAGGCCGTGGCGGTGACCTGGTACCTGGGCACGCAGACCGGCCATGCCGTGGCTGATGTGCTGTTCGGCGACTACAGCCCGTCCGGCCGCCTGCCGGTCAGCTTCCCGCAGGTGTCCGGCCAGCAGCCGTACTTCTACAACCACCCGCGCACCGGCCGCCCGGAACTGCCGACCATGTCGGAGTTCAAGGCTCGCTGGCGCGAGATTCCGAACGAGCCGCTGTACCCGTTCGGCCACGGCATCGGTTACACCACCTTCGCCTACGGCGTGCCGCGGCTGAGTGCGGCGCAGCTCGGCTGGGACGACACCCTCACCATCACCACCACCCTGACCAACAGCGGCGACGTGGCCGGCGAGGAAGTGGTGCAGCTGTACATCCACGACCGCGTGGCCAGCCGCGTGCGTCCGGTGCGTGAACTGAAGGACTTCCGCAAGGTGGCACTGCAGCCAGGCGAGTCGACCGACGTGGTGTTCACCCTCACCCGCGAGCAGCTGGCCTTCACCGGCCGCGACGGCGTGCTGCGTGCCGAGCCGGGCCACTTCGATCTGTGGGTCTGCGCGTCCTCGGCGGCCGGCGAAGCCGTGCAGTTCGAGCTGCTGAAGGCCTGATCGAAGAAAAAGGGGACGGAGGGGATTAAGTCGTTTGTGCCACTAACGACTTAATCCCCTCCGTCCCCTTTTTGTTGTCCTCACCGCGGCGGCGCTACCATCGGGCTCCCTGTTTCGATGGAGTGCGCGCATGCGCCGGATGGCTTGTCTGATTCCCGCCCTGGTGCTGGCCGCCTGCTCGCAGCCGGCGGCACCGCCGGCCGAGCCTGCGGCGGATGCACCGCCGCCGATGGAGGCCAGCGCCCCGGCAACGCCTGCGGCATCTGCCACTGAACCCGCTGCTTCGGCACCGGCCGCGCCCGCAGCGGAAGCGCCCGCCGAAGACGCACGCGCGCGCATCGAAACGCTGCTTGGCGATGCGGCGCAGTTCGAGAAGGTCTTCAATGCGTTCAAGGCCGCCGTGGTTGGCGGCGATCGCGCTGCGGTGGTCGAGGAAGTGCGCTTTCCATTGAACGTCGGTGGCGGAAAGAAGATCACCGGCCCCGGTGAGTTCCAGCGCAACTACGAGAAGATCATCACCCCGGCGGTGGTCAAGGCGGTGTCCGAGCAGGATTTCGGCAAGGTGTTCGTCAACCAGCAGGGCGTGATGATCGGCAGCGGCCAGGTGTGGTTGAACGGGCAGTGCCTGGACCAGGCCTGCACGAAGACCGAGGTGAAGGTCATCACCATCCAATGAACGCAGGCGGCCCCGCGTGCGGGGCCGTTGCGGACAAACGTGCCGGCCAGCGACCGGCACTACCTCAGGTGCTCGGGGTGAGCTTCAGCAGGCGCGCCTTGCTGCCGTCTTCCAGCAGCCACAGGGCGCCATCCGGGCCCTGTTCCACTTCGCGGATGCGCTCGCCCATGTTGAAGCGTTCGGCTTCGCGCGCGCTGTCGCCGTCGAAGGCCACGCGCACCAGCGAGGTGGAGGACAGGCCGCCGATGAAGCCGCTGCCCTTCCACTGCGGGAACAGGTTGCCGCTGTAGATCACGAAGCCGGCCGGCGAGATCACTGGCGTCCAGGTCACCTTCGGCGCGGCGAATTCCGGGCGCGTGTCGTGGTCGGGAATCGGCCGGCCGTCGTAATGGTCACCATTGGAAACGATCGGGTAGCCGTAGTTGGCGCCGCGCACGATCAGGTTCAGTTCGTCACCGCCGGCCGGGCCCATCTCGTGTGCCCACAGCTTGCCGTTGGCATCGAAGGCCATGCCGAGGATGTTGCGGTGGCCCAGTGACCACACCTGCGCGGCCACGCCGCCCTGCGAGGCGAACGGGTTGTCGGCGGGCAGGCTGCCATCATCGTTGAGGCGGATGATCTTGCCGAGGTTGCCGCCCATGTCCTGCGCCGGATCGAACTTCTGGCGCTCGCTGGAGCTGATCCACAGCTTGCCGTCCGGGCCGAAAGCAAGGCGATGGCCGTAGTGACCTTCACCACTCACCTTCGGGCTCTGTCGCCAGATCACCTTCAGGTCCTTCAGCTGGCCGGCACCGTTGGCGTCCAGCGCCAGCGTGGCACGGGCCACGGCGGCGCCGCGGGTGTCCAGCGTGCCTTCCTCGGCATAGCTGAGGTAGATCACGTGGTTGCTCGCGAATTGCGGGTGCAGGATCACGTCACCGAAGCCGCCCTGGCCGCCGTAAGCGACCTTCGGAACGCCGGTAATCTCGTGCTTCTGGCCGCTGGCCAGGTCCAGGTGCTGCAGCTTGCCGCGCTTTTCGGTGACCAGCAGGCTGCCGTCCGGCAGGAAGGTCATCGCCCACGGCTGGTCGAAGCGGCTGATTTCGGTGGCGGTGAACGGGCGCTGGTCGGCAGTGGTGGAGGCTGCGGGCGCTGCGGTCTGGGCGCCGTTGGCGGCCGGGTCGGCGGCATTGCAGGCGGAGGTGGCAAGGATCGGCACAAGGCCGAGGGCGAGCAGCAGGGGCGTGCGGGTCATGGGTATCTCCAGTGCGGGGATGCGGATGGCCGGGCTGTCCCTTGTATACCACTGGCGCCGTGAGCGTCGTGGCCCGAAGGTCCTGCGACCCCTGTGCGAGCGCGGCGGGATCGTCTAGGGTGGGCACGCCCGGGCAAAGCGTGCCCGTCTGCCTGCCAAGGATCTGCAATGAACACTGCCATGCCCCACAAGCCCTCCACCGCCTTCATCGCCGCCTCATGGGTGGCCCTGCTGCTGGGTGCGGCGGCCTACCTGATCGGTCTGTTCAACGCCACGATGGCGCTCAACGAAAAGGGCTACTACCTGACCCTGCTGCTGTTCGGCCTGTTCGCGGCGGTGTCGCTGCAGAAGAGCGTGCGTGACCGCGTCGAGGGCATTCCGGTGAGTGGCCTGTACTACGCGCTGTGCTGGTTCGCACTGCTGTCGGCGTTGATGCTGCTGCTGGTTGGCCTGTGGAATGCCACGCTGGCACCGAGCGAGAAGGGCTTCTACGGCATGGCGTATGCACTGTCGCTGTTCGGCGCGGTGGCGGTGCAGAAGAACACCCGCGACCTGATCGCCGCCGGTGGCGGTGAGAGCAAGCGCAGCGCGGCCGTGCCGCCGCTGCCGGAACAGGAGTGAATGTGTAGAGCCGGGCCAATGCTCGGCTGTCCTGCGGCGTTTGTGGAGTCGAGCCGAGCGTAGGCTCGGCCCGACAAAAGCATGGCGTTATCGCTTCAACCGCGGATCCGCCAACTGCGCATCCTCCCAGCCACGGCGCACGGCACCGCGCGCCTGCGCCCATTCCAGCCGGCTGCGGCCACGCTCGCTGGCCCAGCGCGACTCCAGTTCAGCTTCGACCTGTTCGTAGGCGCGGATCATGTCCTGCGCACGCGCGGCGTGGCCGATGCGGTAGGCCGGTTCATAATCCTCGAAGAACAGCTGGTCGTCGTAGTACGGCTCGGCCGTGTAGCGCTCACGCCAGTAGTTGCTGACCGCATCACGCGGCGTGCTGTCGTCCGGTACGCGGCCGGGGATCTGGTACTCGGTCATGGAAGGCTCCGTTGTGGACGAAGCCTGATCCTGCCTGTGTGGCGGTTAACGGCCCGGTCCGGCAGCGTGATCACCAGATCAATCCGCCGGGCATGGCCCGGCGCTATTGGTCATCCGGCGTCGGCATCTTTTCGCGGCAGCTTGTAGATCACCGCGCCGATGGCGAACGCCACCAGCGCAGCAGCGATGTTCTGCCAGCTGGCACTGGCGAACAGCGCCAGGCACAGCAGCAGCGCCAGTACCGGAATCAGCGGGCCACCCGGCAGTTTCAGTGCGCCCGGCCGGTCCGCATAGCGCTTGGCCAGCACCAGTACCGCAGCGGCCGTTCCGATGTAGGCGAACAGGCGCGTGGTCATCGACAGCAGGGCCAGCTGCACGAACGAACCGGACAGGGCCAGGCCGAGTGCGATCAAACCCTGGCACAGGATCGATGCGGCCGGGGTGTGGAAGCGCGGATGCACCTGCGCCAGGATCTTCGGCCCATAGCCATCGCGGGCCAGTGCGAACAGGAAGCGTGGGCCCATCATCATCGTGTTGCTGTTGGTGCCGAGGATGGAGATGGTCGCGCCTACGGTGAGGATCAGCGCCAGTGCTTCGCCGCCGAAGCCGGCAGCGGCATCGGCCAGCGGCGTGGCCGAGCTGGCCAGGCCGGCCAGCGTGCCCTGTGCCACCACCTGCACCGCGCCGTAGATGACGGTGACGGTGATGATCATGGTGATCAGCGCGAACGGAATATCGCGACGCGGATTACGGTACTCGCCGGCGGCGGCCGGGATGTTCTCGAAGCCGGCGTAGGCGTACAGCAGCAGCAACGCGGCCTCGCCCATGCGCTGCAGGTCGTGCGGGTCGGGGCGCTGGCCGGAGAAGGCCAGCTGCGGGTCGATATAGAACGCACCGATGGCCACGAACAGCAGCAGCGGCAACATCTTGCCGATCACCAGCACCACGCCGGTGCGCGCGGCCGAGCGCACGCCGATGATGTTGACGCCGGTGAGGAAGCCCAGCGACACCACGATCACCGCGATGCGCCCCATGCCGGCACCGGCCCACGGCCAGAAACGCGCGACCGCATCGGCCAGCGCGTTGCTGAGTGCGGCCGCCGAGCTGATGCGGGTCAGCCAGATCATCCAGCCGATCTCGAACCCGGCGAAGCGCCCGAACGCCTCGCGTGCATACAGGTAGCTGCCACCGGGCTCGTCGAAATAGCTGGCGGCCTGCGCGTAGCACAGCACCAGCAGGGCGACCACGATGCCGGCAGCGACCACGCCCCACAGGCTGAAGGGGCCAAGCAGGGCGACGGTGGCGGCCGGCAGCAGGTAGATGCCGCTGCCGATCACATCGTTGATCGACAGGCCGACGATCTGCCAGCGGCTGACCGCGCGCTGCAGCTGCGGTTCGTCCTGCGCGCTCAACGGGCGTCTCCGCGCAGTGCGGGCAGTTGCCACTGGGCCTGCAGGCGCGTGTACTCGGCGCGCGGCAGCAGCACGAAGCGCGGCGCATCCTGCGGCCGCAACCAGTCCAGCAGGGCTTGCATGCGGGCCTGCGGCATGGCGGTGCAGCCGGCCGTGGCCTCACCGGGTTGGCGCCACAGATGCGCGAAGATGCAGCTGCCCTTGCCGGGCTGGTTGTCCGGGTTGTGGGCGATCACGAAGCCTTCCTGGTAACGCACGTCGCCCCTGTTGTGCAGATCCAGCCGCATCGGCTCGGTGGAGCCTTCCACAGCTGCCTTGCCGACCTTCTTCTCATCGACGATGCGGTTGTAGAACGGCGAACCGGACACATCCATGCAGTAGCTGCTTTCGAGCATCGGCTGGTAGGCCATGGCCGTGCCTGGTCGTGTGACGGCATAGCCGAACGCGCTGCCGAGCGCGAACACGCCTGCCGGGCTGCGGCCATCGCCTTCCTGCTTCTGCGGACCATCGGCCTGCGCCGGGTGCAGGCCCAGGCCCCAGGCGCTGCCGGTGCGGCCCAGTGCCACCGGGAACGCCTCTCCATGTGCGTGCCAGCCCTTGCCATCACGCACGTAGGCCTGCAGCTGGCCCTGTGTGCTGTCCCAGCTTTCGCTGGTGACCACGATCAGCTGGCGCGCACCCTGCAGCGGCGCAGCGTGGACGGATGCCGCCGCGGCAAGCAGCAGTGCAGCGGTAGCGAGACGGACCAGGGATTTCATCAACAGGTGCTCCGGTCAGGAATCCAGCAGGTGGTCGATCCGCTCCAGGTTCACCGCCAGCTGCTGCTGGCGGTCCGGATTGGTGTGGCAGAGCAGCACGAACAGGAAATCGAGCAGGGCGTGCATGGCGCTACGGTACAGCAGCTGCGCGACCTGCGGCGTGCGCTCGTGCGCGCACACCACCAGCGCTGCGTCAGCATGCGCGCGCAGCGGGTTGGCGGTATGGCGGGTGATGGAAATCACCTTGCCACCCATGTCCTGGAACTGGCGCGACAGCTGCGAAAGCTGAGGCAGGTTGCCGAATTCGGAGAACACCAGCAGCGCATCACCGGGGCGCGCGGCCGACAGGTTGGCCAGCATCAGGATCGGGTCGGTATGCGGCACCACCAGCAGGCCGAGCAGCGACAGCCGCATGGCGAACTCGCGCGCGAACAGGCCGTCGTCACCCAGGCCGTACACGAACAGCTTCGGCGCGCCGTCGAGCAGCTGCACGATGCGCTCGATCTCCTTGCGCGGGTTGGCCTGGCGGGTTTCCTCTTCGGCCTGCGCCTTGCTGCGGCGCAGGGTGTCGCCCAGGCGCAGGTAGTCGTCGCCGCTGTCGGGTTCGCTGGGGGCCTGCTGCGGATCGGCGCCAGCACGGGCGACATCCTGGCCGATGGAGTACTTCAGGTCCGGGTAGCCCTTGAAGCCGAGCTTCTGGCTGAACTTCACCACGCTGGACTGGCTGATGCCCAGCGCGCTGGCCAGTTGCTGGGACGAGTAGTCGCGCAGCAGGTGGGCGTTGTCGAGGATGAAGTCGGCGATGCGGCGCTCGATGGCCGACATCTGCCCGCGCTCGGAACGGATCTTCAGCAGGGGCGGCATGCGGGGTGTCCGGGCATGTGTAGGCGCGTTGCGGTTGGCAGCGTAGAGCGTGCCATGGAATGGGTCGGGCGGGTTCCAGCCGCGAAGAGGTTACGGGATGCAGTTGTTGCCTTTGACGTTGAGTCCGCCTTCAAGCGAGCCGAGCACCGCAGGTCCGGCGAGGGCGAAGAGGCGCGGGTGTCTGAGCGCAGCGAGTTCCGCGCCGTCCCTCGGCGGACCGAGGAGCGCAGGGCACCGACGTGCGCAGCACGTCGGCTCGCGGCCGGGGGAGCGTTTCTTTTGGTTACTTTTCCTTTCGCGAAAAGAAAAGCAACGCGCGACCCAGCGTCAGTGGCACGCAACGTCAGCCGCAGGGCAGAGATCACCCCAGCATCTCCAGCCCACGCACCTCAGTAATGCCCAGCCCCGGCACGTCGCTGATGCTGATCTCCGATTCGTTGAAATGCACGCCGCCGCTGACCGGGTCGAACTGGCCCAGCGAGGGACCGTCGAGGTCAACCTTGGTGATCACATCACTCTTGGCCACGGCCAGGTGCACGGCGGCGGCCACGCTGATGCTCGACTCGATCATGCAGCCGATCATGCACGGCACGCCGTAGATGCCGGCGATGTCGGCGATGCGGATCGCATTCGACAGGCCGCCGGTCTTCATCAGCTTGATGTTGATGATGTCGGCCGCGCGCTGCTGGATCAGGTCCATCACCTGGCTCGGGCTGAACACGCTCTCGTCGGCCATCACCGGCGTGTTGACGCGATCGGTGACGTACTTCAGGCCGCTGATGTCAGCCGCCTTCACCGGTTGCTCCAGCAGCTCCAGCACCACGCCGGCCTCTTCCAGCGTACGCATCGCATGCACCGCCTGCTTGGCGGTCCAGCCCTGGTTGGCATCCAGTCGCAGCAGGGCACGGCCTTCCACGGCGGCATGGATCGCCTTGACCCGTTCGATGTCCAGCCCGATGTCCTTGCCGACCTTGATCTTCAACGACTCGAAGCCGCGTTCGATCGCCGACAACGAATCGGCCACCATCTTGTCGATGTAGTCCACGCTGATGGTGATGTCAGTGGTGATCACCGGGTCGCCGCCGCCGAGCATCTGGTACAACGGCGCACCGTGCAGCTGCGCCCACAGGTCGTACAGCGCGATCTCCACCGCGGCCTTGGCGCTGGTGTTGCGCTCCATCGCGGTCTGCACCAGCGTGCACAGGTGGTTGAGGTTGACCACGTCCTGGCCGATCAGACGCGGGGCGATGAAGTGGCGGATCGCTTCGATGATCGAGCCGTGCGTATCGCCGGTGATCACGGCGGTGGCCGGGGCTTCACCATAGCCGGTGTTGCCGCTGTCGGTGCGGATCAGCACCACCACGTCTTCCACGGTTTCCACCGTGCGCAGCGCGGTCTTGAACGGTGTCTTCAACGGCACGCGCAGCATGCCCAGTTCGATGGCGGTGATCTTCATTCGGGAGTCTTGGCCCGCAGGCGCTGGATGTTGGTGATGCGGTCGATGTAGCGGACGGTATCGCTGGCCATCATCGGCTCCAGCGGCGTGACCGAAACACCATTGAGATGGGCCTGCACGCGCGTGCCGTCGGCACCGAACCAGCTGCCGCCCGCCGTATCGTGGATCACCCAGGTGCGGCCGTCGACGTGGCCGATGGCCATCATCACGTGGCCGGGGATGTAGACCAGATCGCCGACCTTCAGGTCGGTGACGGCACGGTCGCGCAGTGCCTTGCCGTCCTTGTCGGTGAACGGCAGGCGATCCAGTGCCGGGCTGACCGCCTGTGCACTGGTATTGCGCGGCAGCAGCACGCCGAAGCTGCGGTAGATCTCGGAAACGAAACCGCTGCAGTCGCGCGTGTCGTAGTCGTGGCCCCAACCGTAGCGCTCGCCGAGGAACTTGAAGGCCTGCTGCAGCAGCAGGCGCGGGGTCAGTGGCAGGTAGTCGGCGGCGGTGTCCTGCGAGCGCGGCAGCAGCGCCGGCACCAGCTTCAGGCGACCATCGGCTTCCCGCACCGGCAGCTGCACCACCCACGAGGCGTGCGCCTGCTGGCCGTTCACGGGTTCTGAAGCGGGCCAGTCGGCCAGCACCGGCAGGCGCACGCCCATGTCCAGCTGCAGGCGCGATACGCGCGGCTCCTCCGGGGTATAGGCGGTCTGTGCGGTGGCGCCGGTGACGATCCGGTACGGTCCCTTCGCGCCATAACCGAGCACCGTGGCCTTGTCGCCGCCGGCGATGGCGTCGGCTTCGATCCACGCGCTGTAGCGCTCGCTGTGCACGAACAGCCAATGGCCATCGGTACTGCGATGGACCACGGCCACCTTGTCGCCGGGGAACAGTGCCGATTCCTGGAAGCGGTCGATGTCGGTGTCACCGGCAGTGCTGAAGACCCGCTCGCGGGTGGGGAAGGTACGCAGTGCCGCGCGCTTCACCACCAGCCCATAGGCCGGTGCCACCTGGGCAGGAATCGCATCGAGGCCGAGGTTGGCTTCGATGCCGCTGCGCAGCGCGGGGGCGATGGCCTGGCCCGTCTCGTTGAACAGTGCACGCGTGGGCCAGCTGGACAGCGCGCTGATGCTGGCACGCACCGTCGCCGCATCAAGCTGGGCGGGCAGTGTGGCGATGTCCTGGATATGGCTGTCCTGCGCCCGCATCCGCGCGTTCTGCGCCTCGATCTGCGCGCGATCCAGAATCGGCGCATCAGCGTTGTCCAGGCGCGCGGCCCAGTACTGCGGGGTGAGGTAGGCCTCGTGCAGGCCGATCACATAGGGCAGCGGCGCACCCGGGTCGGGCGGTGGTGCCGCCTGTGCAAAGGCCGGTGCGGCCAGCAGGCACAGGGCCAGGGTCAACCGGCGCGGCCAACGCCGGTGCGGTTCGCGGGAAGCCAGGCTCATGCGGTGCACACCCTCCTCGAATGCCTGTTGGAATATTTATTCCTTTTGGCATCGAAAGCAAGAATAAATTATTGACCGGCATCCCGACCCGTGTTACACAGCCGTTACCACCCGCGCTGGGGAAGTGTCGCTGTGGAGTCTGCCGTTCGCAAACCGCGTCTGCCTGCCGCCGCCGGCCTGTGTGCCGCGCTGCTGCTGTGGGCGTCGTCCACGCAGGCGGCAGACGGGCGCAGCAGCCAGCAGCGTGCGCGCGAAACGCAGGTGATCGACCTGATCGACAGCGGCCGCTTCAGCGACGCCGATGCGCTGCTGGCGACCGGGAGCGGTGCTGCCGAAGGCGCGTTCCAGCGTGAGCGCATGCGCCGCATCCGCCAGGATTTTTCCCTCGACGAAACCGCCGCCAAGGCGGCCGTGCGCCGCTGGATTCCCGATCTGACCGACGAGGAATTCGCGCGCTGGGACCAACTCGGCCTGATCGAGCATTTCGATATCGATGGCGAGCGTTGGTACTTCAAGCGCGCACCCTCCAACCTGTTCCTGCTCAGCGACGAAGCACGCGCGCGCCGCCGCACGGATGCACCGCTGCCGCCTCCGGGCCCCAACGAAGTGCTCAACGCCCACCACGCGGGCGTGCTTGCCGCGGCCGAACAGAGCGGCCAGGCGTCGGTACTGCCGCAGCGCTATGAATTCACCCAGTCGCTCACGGTGAAAGCCGATGCCGTCCCGGCGGGTGAAACCGTACGCGCCTGGATTCCATACCCGCGCGAGATCCCCGGCCAGCAGGAACAGGTGCAGTGGCTGGGCAGCGCCCCGGCCAAGGCACGGGTGGCACCGGCCAGTACCCTGCAGCGCACCGCCTATCTGGAAGCCAAAGCCGTAGCCGGCAAGCCGACCCGGTTCGAGATCCGCTATGCGGTAACGGTCTTCGCGCGACACACCGCGATCGATCCCGCGAAGGTGCAGGCCACCCCGAATGATCCCGCATTGAAGCCCTTTCTGGCCGAGCAGCTGCCGCATGTGCGCTTCACCCCGGCGCTGAAGCTGTTCTCCGACCAGGTGCTGCAGGGCGAGACGCGCCCCTATGAAGTGGTGCGCAAGCTGTTTGCCGCCGTGGACCGCATTCCATGGGCCGGTGCGCGTGAATACTCGACGCTCAGCAACATCAGTGATCATGCGCTGCGCGCCGGCCATGCGGATTGCGGGCAGCAGACCCTGCTGCTGATCGCGCTGCTGCGCATGAACGGCATTCCTGCACGCTGGCAGTCGGGCATGGTGTTCTCCGACGATGGCAGCGGCTACAACAACCTGCATGACTGGGGACAGGTCTACCTGGCGCCATACGGCTGGCTGCCGATGGACGTGACCACCGGCACGCTTGCCAGCGATGTGCCGGCACTGCGCGATTTCTATCTGGGTGGCCTCGACGGCTACCGCATTGCTTTCAACGACGATTTCGGCCAGCCCTTGGTGCCGGCCAAGCAGCACTTCCGCTCGGAAACGGTCGACTCGCAGCGCGGCGAGGCCGAGTGGGCAGGCGGCAACCTGTACTTCGACCAATGGAGCTACGACTTCCAGTGGCGGGTACTGCCAGCCAGGCAACGCTAGCGCGACACATCGCATTCCACACCATTCAATTCTTGCAGGAGAGAGCAGGGGATGAAGGCTTACAGCATCAAGCGGGCGGCGTTGTGCGTCGCCCTCGGGGCGTGTCTGGGCGTAGTGCTGCCCGGCATCGCGATGGCACAGAACGTGAGCGGTGCAGTCGCCGGCCGTGCAACCGCCGGTGACCAGGTGACCGTGGTCAGCAGCAGCACCGGCCTGACCCGTACCGTCACCGTAGGCGCCGATGGCAGCTACCGCCTCGGCCAGCTGCCGGTGGGCGACTACCAGCTGCAGCTCAGCCGCGATGGCCAGAAGCTGGGCGACCAGGTGTCGGTGAGCGTTGCCGTCGGCGGTACCACCACGGTCAACCTGGGCAGCGGCGGCGGTGTCACCAACCTGGATGCACTGCAGGTGGTTGGCACCCGCGTGGTCAACCGCGTGGATGTGTACTCCACTGAAACCTCGTTCAACATCAACCGCCAGGAGATCTCGCGGCTGCCGGTAGCGCAGGACCTGTCCGCGGTCGCGCTGATGGCGCCGGGCGTGGTCGGCGGCAACTCGTCATTCGGAGGCCTGTCGTTCGCCGGTTCATCGGTGGCCGAGAATGCGGTCTTCATCAACGGCCTGAATGTCACCGACATGTATACCCGTCGTGGCTTCAGCACCGCGCCGTTCGCCTTCTTCAAGGAATTCCAGGTCAAGACCGGTGGCTACTCGGTCGAGTTCGGCCGCTCCACCGGTGGCGTGATCAATGCAGTGACCCGTTCGGGCAGCAACGAGTTCGAAGGCGGCGTTGAAGTCACCGCCGAGCCCAGTGCGTGGCGCGCCAGTGGCGGCGATCATTTCCACCGCGACGGCACCCCGCATTCCTACGGAAGCCGCGACAACAACTCCTTCCTGAAGACCAACGTCTGGGGCTCGGGGCCGATCGTCAAGGACAAGCTGTTCCTGTTCGCGATGTACGAGGACCGCAGCGACAAGGGCCACAACACCTCGTCCGATGGCAGTACCTGGTTCAAGAACGACTCCGGCAACGGCTTCTGGGGCACCAAGCTGGACTGGAACATCAACGACAACCACAGCCTGGCGCTGCTGGCGTTCTCCGACGAGGGCGATGTCACCAACGCGTCGTACGGCTACAACTGGAATGCGGACCGGATCGGTTCCTGGGGCGGCGACTCGGTCACCGAGACCGGCGGCCGCAACTGGTCGGCCACCTACACCGGCCACTTCGGCCAGAATTTCACCGCGCGCGCCATGGTCGGCCAGAACAAGCAGCGTGCCTTCACCAATTCGTCGCTGGACCAGGCCTGCAGCCCGGTGTTCACCGACAGCACCTACGGCCCGCGGCTGGGCAAGCTGCAGGGGCTGCGCGCGGGCTGCCACCCGACCGGCGCGGCGGTGGCCGAGCGCGATGACACCCGTGATGTCGCGCGCCTGGATTTCGAATGGCAGCTCGGTGATCACCTGCTGCGCTTCGGTGTCGACCGCGAACTGATGACCACCAAGCAGTCCACCCGTTATCCAGGGCCGACCGAGCTGAGCTACACCGCCTACGTGGCGCGCCCCGGCGATGAAGTGTGGGATGGCGCCAACGCCTACGTACCGGCTGGCGTCACCGAGATGCTGCGCGCTCGCAACCGCCGCTCCGGCGGCACCTTCGAGACCGAGGCCAATGCCTTCTATCTGGAAGACATCTGGAACATCACCCCGAACCTGATGCTGAACCTCGGCGTGCGCTGGGACCGCTTCGAGAACCGCACCGCCGCCGGCAAGGCGTTCATCAAGATGGACGACCTGATCGCGCCACGCGTCGGCTTCTCGTGGGACATGCGCGGTGATGGCAGCACCAAGCTGTTCGGCAACGCCGGCCGTTACTACCTGCCGGTCACCAACAACATCAACGTGAACTTCGCCGGTGGCCTGACCGACGAATACAGCTATTACGTGCTGAACGGCTGGGAGCAGAAAACCTCGCCGACCGGTTCGCCGTACATGGCACCGATCGTCGGCCAGCAGATCGGGCCGACCGACACCCGCATGAACACCGGCGGTGCCGACCTGCGCCAGAGCGTGGACCGCGACCTGAAGGCGGTCTACCAGGACGAATACATCCTGGGCTTCCAGAACATGATCAACCAGGCCTGGTCGTGGGGCGTCAATGCCACCTACCGGCGCATGACCCGCGCGCTGGATGACATCCGCATCAACTACACCCCGTGCGGCCCGACCCCCAGCACGCTGTGGCCGATCGCCAACCCGGGCGAGAATCTGACGATCTGGGGCGACAAGAGCATCGGTTGCGCCAACGAAGGCTGGATCACCATCGACACTGCCAACAGCGGTTATCGAAAGGGCGGCAGTGGCGAGGTGATCGGTTACTCCAAGCCCAAGCGCACCTACAAGGCGCTGGAGTTCCAGATCGACCGCGCCTGGGACGAGAAGTGGATGTTCAACGCGTCCTACCTGTGGTCGAAGAGCGAGGGCAACTTCGAAGGCCCGGTAAACTCCGATACCAACTACGGCGACACCGGCATGGTGCAGTTCTGGGACCACCCGGCCACCAATGAACGCTATGGTGTTCTGTTCAACGATTTCCGCCATCAGTTCAAGCTGCGTGCCGCGTATGCGCTGAACAAGCAGTGGTCGTTCGGCACCACGCTGCAGGTGCAGTCCGGTGGCCCGATCACCGCCTACGGCGTGATGTGGCCGAACGACTCCATCGCCGGTGGCAGCACGTCCAGTGAAGGCAGTGGTGGTGGCACCGGTTGGCTGTGCGTGGCCAACTGTTCGGGCCCGTACAACCAGCGCCAGTTCGAGTACAGCCCGCGCGGCGCGTTTGGTCGCCTGCCGTGGACCTGGACCATGGGCGCCAACGTGACCTGGCGCCTGCCGGTGGAGGGCATCGACCTAAGTGCCCGGTTGTCGGTGTACAACCTGTTCAACAACCAGAAGACCATCAACGTGCACCAGCGCTACGAGGCGCAGCCCGGCCAGTATCGCGAGGCGACGTTCGCTACCGGTACGCGCTGGCAGGCACCGCGCTACACCCAGCTGGTGGTGACCTGGAACTTCTGAGGCCACGATCCGCGCCGTCCACCGTGACGGCGCGGGCAATGGAGGGGCTGCCCGCATGCACCACCTGCTGATCCTCGCGGCGGCACTGGCCGCACCGTCCGCTTCGTCGGTCGACAGTGCAGCCATCGAGGCCGACATCGCGACCGTGGTCCGGGCCGAGCATCTGCCCGGGCTGGCCATGGCGGTGGTCGACAACGGGCAGGTGGTCTATCGCCACGCCGAGGGCGCGCGTGGCGATGGCGGCCGCATCGACGAGGACACGCTGTTCAAGATCGCCTCCAACAGCAAGGCGATGACCGCCGCGCTGCTGGCGCGGCTGGTGCAGCAGGGCACGCTGCACTGGGATGATCCAGTGCAGCGACACCTGCCGGGTTTCCGCATGCATGATGCGTGGGTGGGCGAGCAGATGCAGGTGCGCGACCTGCTGATCCACAACAGTGGCCTTGGCCTGGGCGCCGGGGACCTGATGCTGTGGCCGGAGCCGAACGCGTTCACCCGCGCCGACATCATCGCCGGCTTGGCGCATCTCAAGCCGGTCAGCAGCTTCCGCAGTCACTACGCCTACGACAACCTGATGTATGTGGTGGCCGGCGAAGTGGCGGCGGCAGCGGGTGGCAAGCCGTATGACCAGCTGATGCGCGAGCAGGTGTTCGAACCACTGGGCATGACGCGCTGCCAGGTGGGTGCGTGGTCGGTGAAACGCGTGGGCAACGTGGCACAGCCGCATGCCTGGCGTGGTGAACGCAACGAGGTGGTGAACGCCGATGCTGCGATCAGCCCGGACCTGCCCTCGATGGCGGCGGGAGGCATCCGTTGTTCGCTGGGCGACATGACACGCTGGATGCAGGTGCTGCTCGATCCCGCGCTGGTGCCGGACTGGCTGGGCAGCGAGCAGCGGCGCACGCTGTGGACCCTGCACATGCCGATGCCGTTGGGTGAACGCCAGCGGCGCTGGGACAACGCGCATTTCTACGGCTATGGATATGGCTGGCGGGTGTCGGACATGGACGGGCAGTGGAAGGTGGCGCATACCGGCACGTTGTCGGGCATGTACTCGTCGCTGGCATTGCTTCCTGACCGCAGGGTCGGCGTGGTGATGCTGATCAACGGCGAAGGCGAGGATGCACGCACGGCGCTGATGCAGGCCACGCTGAAGCGCTTCACCGCACCAGACGATGCGCGCCCTGCGATGGAGTACCTGGCCGAACTGAAGGCTGACCGGGCAGCGCAGGCAGCATCTGGCCATCAACGGTCAGCGACCACCGCCGCACCGCCGGCACGCGGCAATGACCTGCCGCGTTGGCAGGGCCGCTACTCCGACCCCTGGCTGGGCCCGGCTTCGCTGTGCCCGGGCAAGGATGGCCTGCGCTTCAGCGTGGACAAGTCGCCCAGGCTGCAAGCGGCCGTGCTGCAACTGCAGGGGCGCTGGCTGCTGCGCTGGGATACGCTGGGTGACGAGGCGCAGGCGTGGCTGCAGCCGGGCGAGGGCCCGGCACCGACACTGGACCTGCGCGCCATCGATCCTGACATCGACTTCAGCTATGACTTCCAGGACCTGCATTTCACTCGTACTGGCGACTGCTCTGGCGGCGACCGCCAACGCCGCTGAGCCACCGCGCGTTTCGCCGGCCACCGATGCGGCCAGCGCCGGATTGGTGGAGATCCGCACGTTGTCGCCAGGCATCGACATGGACATCCGATACGCCAATGCCAACAACTTCACCGGCGCGCGCGTGCCCGGCTATGAGGCGCCATCCTGCTACCTGCTGGCGCCCGTGGCGAAAGCGCTGGCGCAGGTAGAACAGGATCTGCGCGCGCAGGGCTTTGGCCTGCGCCTCTACGACTGCTACCGGCCGGTGCGCTCGGTGCAGGCCTTCATGGCCTGGGTGAACGATCCGCGCGAACTCTCGCGCAAGGCACAGCAGTACCCGGACCTGGACAAGCCACGGCTGCTGGCCGACGGCTACATCGCCGAGCGCTCTGGCCATAGTCGTGGCGCCACGGTTGATCTTGGCCTGCTGGATTGCCGCACTGGCGCCTGCACGCCGCTGGACATGGGCACCGACTTCGATTTCTTCGGCCCGCGCGCGCATACCCGGACGAGCGGGTTGAGCACTGTGCAGCAGGCGAACCGCCAGCAGCTGGTGCAGGCGATGGCGCGCCGTGGCTTCGTCAACTATCCGCAGGAGTGGTGGCATTACACTCTGCAGCCCGAACCGGATCCCGGCACCGCGTACGACGTGCCAGTGCTTTAGGTGGTATCGGCAGGGCTGCGCCCTGCACCCGCGGTAGTGCCGGCCGCTGGCCGGCAACATCAGACGCAACAGCAACAGCGTGCGTTCCGTGGGTTGGCTGGGCGGTGCCGGAGTGCGGGGACGCCGTAAATCCGTCCATGGAGGCTTGGCAGCCGCATCCATGCGGCTGACACCCCGCACTCCGGCACCGCCCAGCCTCTGACAGTTTCCCGCGCGGTCCGTTGTAGAGCCGAGCCCATACTCGGCTGCTCTTTGTTCGTCGGCTGCTTCTTGTTCAATCGTCGCGATATTCGATCTCGATGGAGATTCATCCACGCATGGCGTGGATCTACTGGGGCTACCGGATTGGGTCCGGGGCAGATCCCTTACACTGGCCGCCTCTTCATCCCTGCCCACCCGATGAACCTTCCCCTGCACTTCGGCCTGCTCGGTACCCTGGAAGCCGGCGCCATCGCCCTGCTGGTCGGGCTGCTGGTGTACTTCCTGTGGTCGCAGCTGTGCCGGCTCCTGCACTGGACCGCGGGTCACGCGATCGGGTGGTCCTGTGTCATCGCCGTGATCATCTCCGCCGGCATCGATGCATGGAAGCTGTTCTACATGGGCATCGTGCGGCTGGAGTCGCCGCTGTACGCGCGCCTGTTCCTGGCAACCATCCACGATCCGAACGAACTCGGCAGCCGCGTGGTGCTGGAAATCGCCGGTGCGCTCGCCGGTGTTGCGCTCGGCTGGGTGTTGTTCAGTTCGCGGTCATCGGAAAAAACCGTCGACTGACGCAGGTTTTTCGTTGGCTGCCGGTTAAATCCGGCAGCGCTGAATGCGCATCTTATGAGCTGCTCACTTGCTGCTAACCACCGCGCTAATGCATGCGCGGGGGCGAGTGGTTAATGGTGCGTGCTGACGCCGGTCGCGGGGCAAAATCGATTCAGAAACGGGGTGGCAGGGTAGGTGCCGTGCGGAGACAACACGCCGCGCAACACCACCCAATTGGCAGGAGACACCCCTGATGACTATTCGCAACCGCAAGCCCCTGATCGCCCTGATCGTCGCCGCTGGCAGCGTGCTGGCCATTCCGGCGATGGCCCAGTCGGCCAAGCAGCAGGCGGCGCATGCGCAGAACGAGGCCGCACAGGCCCAGCAGGCGGCTGCACAGGCCGGCCAGGCCGCCGACCAGGCGACCAACGCTGCCGCAGCCGCATCGGCGCAGGCCAACGGCGGTGGCCAGACCTGGGCCAGCATCGATACCGATGGCAACGGCACCATCAGCAAGACCGAGGCGCAGGTGAACGCGGGCCTGGCCCAGGTGTTCGACCAGGCTGACACCAACAAGGACGGCGAGCTGAGCGCCGATGAGTACAAGGCCTATGTGGCCGCCCAGCAGGCCGGCGCCGGCGGCGCAGCGCAGGGTGCGCAGGGCAGGTAAGACCTGTATCGGGGCGTATGGGAACCCGGGCGGCTTCGGCCGCCCGGGTTTTTTTCGTCATCGCCACCCCTGTATCCTTGGCCGATGAACACCTCCACGCCTGCGCCGTCGCGCGCCATCGGCCTGGTCGGTTTTGACGGTGACGATACGCTGTGGAAGAGCGAGGACTACTACCGCAAGGCCGAGCAGGATTACCTTGACCTGCTGTCGCGCTACGTCGACGTGCATGACACCCAGACCGCGCGCCACCTGCTGGAAGTGCAGCAGCGCCACCTGGGCACCTTCGGCTACGGCGTGAAGAGCATGACCCTGTCGATGATCGAAGCGGCCATCGACATCACCGGCCAGCGCATCGAAGCGAAGGACATCCAGCGCATCCTCGATATCGGCCACGACACCCTGCGCCACCCGGTCGAGCTGATCGACGGTGTGCGCGAAGCCGTGGCGGCCATCGCCGAGCACTACCCGGTGGTGCTGATCACCAAGGGCGACCTGTTCCACCAGGAAGCGAAGATCAAGGTCGCCAACCTGGGCGAGCTGTTCCCGCGCATCGAGATCGTCTCGGAGAAGGACCCGCAAACCTACGCCCGCGTGCTGGCCGAATTCGACCTGCCGATGCAGCGCTTCGTGATGGTCGGCAACTCGCTGCGTTCGGACATCGAGCCGGTGGTTACCCTGGGTGGCTGGGGCGTGCATACCCCGTACGCGGTGACCTGGGCCCACGAGACCCAGCACGGCGTGGCCGACGATGAACCTCGCATGGTCACCGCCGATACCGCCCACGACTGGCCGGCCGCACTGGCGGCGATCGAAGCCAAGGCCGCTGCGGCGGCCTGACAGGGCCCGGCGGCTGCGGCAGAATCGGGGCATGAATTACCGACTGCGCGTGTTGCTGTTGTCCCTGCTGCTGGCGCCGGCCACCGTGCTGGCCCAGCAGACCGCCGAGCGTTCGGCTGCGTATGAGGTGGCAACCGGCGACAGCTGGGTTGATGCCCAGCTGCAGGACATCAACCATTACGCCGAACGCTACCCGGATGCCTTTCTCGATGAGGTATCGCGCTATGCCGACGTGCCCCGTGGCTACATCAGCGCGCTGTTCACCACTCATGGCTGGCAGGCCGGGGACATCTATTTCGCCTGCTTCTGGGCCAAGGCCAGTGGCCAGACCTGCCGCGACAGCGTGCGCGCCTTCAGCCAGGACCCGGACGGCGGCTGGGAAGTGGTGGTAAAGCGGATGCCCACCAGGCCGGACAACCTGCATTACCGTGCCGTGCGCCACGCCATCGTGGCCAGTTACCAGCACTGGGACCGTCCGATCACCCTGGATGCCACCCTGAAGCGCCAGCTCAAGCGGTAGTGCCGGCCGCTGGCCGGCAATTGCACCCTTCCAGGCATCCGGAGATTGCCGGCCAGCGGCCGGCACTACCGGTTTGTTTCATGTTGCTCTGCATATCGCCGCCACCGCGCGCTCCGGCGACAATACGGGTCCGAGCTGTTCCCCCGTTCCCGTAATCGAGTGACTGATGAGCGCCTCTTTGGTTTCGCCTGATGTGATCCGCCGCCTGTTCGCACAGGCCATGTCCCGCATGTACCGCACCGAAGTGCCGCTGTACGGCACGCTGGTGGAACTGGTGGAGCGGATCAACGCGCAGGTGCTGGAGCAGGATCCGGCGCTGGCCGCGCAGCTGCAGCGCAACGACGAGCGTGCGCGCCTGGACGAAGAGCGCCATGGCGCGATCCGCGTCGGCACCGCGCAGGAGCTGGCGACGCTGCGCCGCCTGTTCGCCGTGATGGGCATGTACCCGGTCGGCTACTACGACCTGTCGGTCGCGGGCGTGCCGGTGCATTCCACCGCGTTCCGCCCGCTCACCGGCCTCGCGCTGGCGCAGAATCCGTTCCGCGTGTTCACCTCGCTGCTGCGTCTGGAGCTGATCGAAGACGCAGCGCTGCGTGCCGAGTCCGCGCGCATCCTCGAAGGCCGCCGCATCTTCACCGAGGGCGCGCTGGCGCTGATCGACCAGGCCGAGCGTGACGGTGGCCTGGCGCAGGCCGATGCCGAGCGCTTCGTCGAGGAAGCACTGGAAACCTTCCGCTGGCACGGCGATGCCACGGTCGACCTGCCGACCTACCACGCGCTGCACAACGCGCATCGGCTGGTGGCCGACGTAGTCAGTTTCCGTGGCCCGCACATCAATCACCTGACCCCGCGCACGCTGGACATCGACGCTGCGCAGGCGGCGATGATCGAACACGGCATGGCGGCCAAGGCGGTGATCGAAGGCCCGCCGCGCCGCGCCTGCCCGATCCTGCTGCGCCAGACCAGCTTCAAGGCACTGGAAGAGGCCGTGCATTTCCCGGGCGGCGAAGGCGGCGATGCCGGCACCCATACCGCGCGCTTCGGCGAGATCGAACAGCGCGGCCTTGCGCTTACCCCGAAGGGCCGCGCGCTGTACGACCAGCTGTTGTCGCAGGCCCGCGATGCCGGTGGCGAAGGCAGCACCGGTGGCGACTACGGCCAACGCCTGCAGGCGGTGTTCGCCAGCTTCCCGGATGACCATGACACGCTGCGCCAGGAAGGACTGGGCTATTACCGCTACCAGCTGACCGACGCCGGCCGTGCCGCGCCCGAGCGCGTGGCGGATCTGCCGGCTGAAGTGCTGGTGGCCGCCGGCCTGGCCACGGCCGACCCGATCGTCTATGAGGATTTCCTGCCGGTCAGTGCCGCGGGCATCTTCCAGTCGAACCTGGGTGGTGAAGAACAGCGCGCCTATGCCGCACATGCCAACCGCGAGGCCTTCGAGCAGGCGCTGGGCGTGGCGGTGCATGACGAGTTCGAGATCTACGAGCGGCTGCAGGCCGAATCGCTGGCGAGCCTGCGCATCGCGTGAAGGTAGAGCCGGCCGCTGGCCGGCTGTTGGGGAAGCCGGCCAGCGGCCGGCTCTACCCGATTCCGTAGCTGGGGTCAGATCCCTTTCTGGCAGAAAAGGGCTCTGACCCCCAACGCAATCAGCCCTTCATCGTTCCGGTATCCAGCCAACGCTGGTGCCACGACAGCGCTTCCGGCAGCAGGTGCGGGGTGTGCTTGCCGTAGCTCTCGCGGCTGGCGCGGTCGAAGTAATCCTGCAGCTGCGGGCGGAAATCCGGATGCGCGCAGTTGTCGATCAGCACCTGCGCGCGCTTGCGCGGGGTCAGGCCACGCAGGTCGGCCAGGCCCTGTTCGGTGACGATCACCGACACGTCGTGCTCGGTGTGGTCGACATGGCTGGCCATCGGCACGATCGCCGAAATGGTGCCGTTCTTCGCGGTGGACGGGCTCAGGAACGCCGACAGGAAACCGTTGCGGGCGAAGTCGCCGGAACCGCCGATGCCGTTCATGATCCGCGTGCCCATCACGTGCGTCGAATTGACGTTGCCGTAGATGTCCACCTCGATCATGCCGTTCATGCCGATGCAGCCCAGGCGGCGCACCAGTTCCGGATGGTTGGAGATCTCCTGCGTGCGCATGATGATGCGCTCGCGGTAGAAATCGATGTTCTCCTTGAACGTCTCGTTGGCCTGCGGGCTCAGCGCGAAACCCGTGCACGAGGCATAGCTCAGCACGCCGTCGCGCAGCAGGTCGAGCATGCCGTCCTGGATCACTTCGGTGAACGCGGCCAGGTCGCGGAAACCGCTCTTGGCCAAGCCGGCCAGCACCGCGTTGGGAATGTTGCCCACGCCCGACTGCAGCGGCAGCAGGTTCGGCGGCAGGCGGCCCTTCTTCACTTCGTGCTTGAGGAACTCGATCAGGTGCGAAGCGATCTGCTCGCTGGTCGCATCGATCGGGCTGAACGGGCTGTTGCGGTCCGGGCCGTTGGTGCGTACCACGGCCACGATCTTGTCCGGGTCGCAGCGCAGCGCGGTGTCGCCGATGCGGTCGTTGGCGTTCACCAGCGGAATCGGCTTGCGGTGCGGCGGCAGCGCGGTGCCGTAGTAGATGTCATGCATGCCGTCGACGCCGGCCGGCTGCCATTCGTTGACCTCGACGATCACCTTCTTCGCCAGGTCCAGCCAGGTCTTGTTGTTGCCGACCGAGGTGGAGGGCACCAGCGAGCCGTCTTCGCGGATGGCCGAGACTTCGATCACGGCGGTATCGATCTCGCCGTAGAAGCCGAACCACACGTGCTGGGCAACGTGGCTGAGGTGGATGTCGATGTAGTCCAGCTTGCCCTCGTTGATGCGGTTGCGCGCATCCGGGTCGCTCTGGAACGGCATGCGCATGGCGATGCCATCGGCCTTGGCCAGCGCGCCATCGAGTTCCGGCGCGGTGGAGGCGCCGGTCATCAGCTTGATCTGGAAAGGGTTGCCCTGGGCATGCACCGCTTCGATGCGGCGGGCCAGTTCGACGGGAACGGCCTTGGGATACCCGGAGCCGGTAAAGCCGCTCATGGCCACGGTTTCACCGGGCTGGATCAGCGCGGCTGCGGCCTCTGCGGAGACCACGCGGTCACGGAGACGCGCGTTGGCGATGCGATCAACAGACATGACGACACGTGTTGCTGGGGGGAATTCCGATTATCGGCCATCCTCATCCGTACGGGGGGTTCTACCTTCGTGGAATGGCTTTTCCCCAGGGGCTCACCCAAACCCGTCGGTTTTGTTTTGCAGTGCAGCGTGCAAAGTGCTTTCGCAGCCCGCACGATGGCCCTGCATCCCGACGTGGGGGAGGGAGCAGAGCCCGCTGGCAGTTCGCTGCAAGCGGGCTTTTTTATTGCCTGTCGCCCAGTATGAATACGCGGCCTCCATTGTTGGTAATGCCGGCCGCTGGCCGGCAGATCCGTTGACTTGGTAGTGCCGGCCGCTGGCCGGCAGATCCGTTGACTTGGTAGTGCCGGCCACTGGCCGGCAGATCCGATGATGCTGCCGAAGGTTACCGGGGCTGCCGGCCAGCGGCCGGCACTACCGGGTCCGTTGCGTCCCGACCGGGTCGATACAATCAGCCCATGACCCTCGCCCCCGCTGATCTGCCCGCCTCCCTGCAGCCTCTTGTCGACCGCGCCCTGGCGCGCCTGGCCCAGGTCCTGCCCGAGCCCATCCCGGCCGACCTGCTGCCGTTGCTGACCCGGCTGGCGGTGACCAGTGACTTCGCGCTGGACACCCTGGTGCGGCAACCGGCGCTGCTAGCGCAGCTGGCCGCGCCCGGTTGCCCGCCGATCCCGGCGCCGGTGCTCGATCCGCTACAGCCCAGCGACTGGCCGGCACAGCTGCGGCGCTGGCGCACTGCCATGTCCACGCGGCTGATCTGGCGCGACCTGGCCGGCCTCGACGACGTGCCGCAGACCCTCGCCGGCGCCACCACCCTGGCCGAAGACTGCCTGCGGCTGGCACTGGACGCCCTGCAGCAGGAATTCGCCCAACGCCACGGCGTGGTCCGCGATGGCGAAGGCACCCCACAGCAGCTGGTGGTGTTCGGCCTCGGCAAGCTGGGCGGCGGCGAGCTCAACTTCAGTTCCGATATCGATCTGGTCTACGCCTATCCGCACGGCGGCGAATCCGACGGCGCGCGCGCGCTGGCCGCCGAAGAGTATTTCGCACGCCTCGGCCAGCGCCTGGCCAAGCTGCTGGACGAAACCACGGTCGATGGCTTCAGCCACCGCGTCGACCTGCGCCTGCGCCCGTTCGGCAGCGCCGGCCGCGTCGCGCTGTCGTTCGCAGCGATGGACCAGTATTTCCAGCGCGAAGGCCGCGACTGGGAACGCTACGCGTGGCTGAAGGCGCGCGCGGTGGCCGGCGACATCGCCGCCGGTGAAGCGTGGCTGCAGACCCTGCGCCCGTTCGTGTACCGCCGCTACCTCGATTTCACCGCGCTCGATGGCCTGCGCGAAATGAAGGCGGCGATCACCGCCGAGGTCGCGCGCCGCGAGTTGCACGAGGACATCAAGCGTGGCGCCGGCGGCATCCGCGAAATCGAATTCCTGTGCCAGGCGTTGCAGCTGATCCGCGGTGGCCGTGAACCGGCACTGCGCGAGCGTCGCCTGCTGGTGGCGCTGGATGCACTGGTTGCCGCCGGACAGATCGCGCCCGAGGATGGCGCCGCACTGCGCGAGGCTTACCTGTTCCTGCGCCGGCTGGAGAACCGCTTGCAGATGCTGCGCGACGCGCAGACCCACGTACTGCCCAGCGACGCGCTGGACCGCGAACGCATTGCCGTCGGCCTCGGCTATGCGGACTGGAACGTGCTGCGCGCGGCGTTGGCCGAACAGCAGCAGCGGGTCAGTACTGAATTCGCCGCGCTGCTGGCACCGCGCAAGGGCCAGGCCGCGCCCGACGCGCTGGCCAACTACTGGCGCAGCCTGCCCGAAGGCAGCAACGCACCACTGCTGGCCGAAGCCGGTTTCCTCGATGCCAACGGCGCCGACCAGTCGCTGCGCGATTTCGCCCAGGGCACCGGCGTGAAGTCCTTGTCCGATGCCGCGCGTGCGCGGCTGGATCGCGTGCTGCCCGCACTGCTGCATGCGGCCACGCGCTCGCCACAACCCGACGCCGCGCTCAAGCGTGTGCTTGGCCTGCTGCAGGCGGTGCTGCGCCGGACCAGCTATCTCGCGCTGCTGGACGAACAGCCCAGCGCGTTGGCGCGGCTGGTCGATGTGCTGGCGCGCAGCGCGCTGCTGGCCGAGCGCCTGGCGGCGTATCCGCTGCTGTTGGACGAACTGCTGGACGTACGCGTGTCCGGTCCGATGCCGGATGCCGCCGGCATGCTGGCCGAGTGCCAGCAGGTGTTGGCGGTGGAGGATCCCGAATCCGCGCTGCGCTGGCTCAATGAAACGCGGCTGGCACTCAGTTTCCGCATGGCGATGGCCACGCTGGATGGCCGCCAGGGCGCGGTGGACAGCACCCGGCAACTGGCCGAGCTGGCGCAGGCGGTGGTGATCACTGTGCTGACGATGGCCGAAGCGGACATGCGCGCCGCACACGGGGAGATTCCCGGTGGGCGCTTCGCGATCATCGGCTACGGCAGCCTGGGCGGGCTTGAGCTGGGCTTCGGCTCCGATCTGGACCTGGTGTTCCTGCACGACAATCCGGCTGGCGTGGACGCCAGCGACGGCGCGCGTCCGCTGGAGCCGGGCCGCTGGTATGCACGCCTGGCGCAGAAAGTGATGGCCCTGCTCGGCGCGGTCACCGCCGCCGGCCGCCTGTACGACATCGATGTGCGCCTGCGCCCGGACGGTGGCAAGGGTTCGCTGGTGTCTTCGCTGGCCAGCTACACCGAATACCAGCGCGAACGCGCATGGACCTGGGAACACCAGGCCTTGGTGCGCGCACGCGGCGTGGCCGGTGATGCCAGCCTGCTGGCCGACTTCGAGCAGGTGCGTGCACAGACGCTGGGGCGTGAGCGCGACACGGGTGTGCTGTATGCCGACGTGCTGAAGATGCGCGGCCGCATGCGCACCGAACTGGACCGCAGCGATGCCGCGCGGCTGGACCTGAAGCAGGGTGCCGGCGGCGTAGTGGACCTGGAGTTCCTGCTGCAGAGCGGCGTGCTGGCGCGCAGTGCGCAGCACGTGGCGTTGCTGCAGCCTCGCGATACGCCGTCGTTGATCGATGCGCTGGCGGTTGTCGGTTTCCTGCCGGATGCGACCGCGCAGGCACTGCACGGAGCACATGCCACGCTGTTGGACGTGGGCCTGGCCTGCACGCTGGATCGGCGCCCGCGGTTGGCGCCGACCACGCCTGCGATTGAAGAGGCGTGTGCCGCGATTACGGCAGCGTGCAGAGCCGCGGAGTTGCCGTTCGCCTGAGCGGGGGCAAATGCTGCAACAGCTTTGAGTGGGTGCGGACCGTTGGTCGGCACCCACCGGATCAATGGCCCTGCGATGGCCCGCCGTTGGTAGATGCCAACCTTGGTTGGCATGAATGCCAAGCGCCAACCAAGGTTGGCGACTACCGAATCAATGGCCCTGCGATGCCCGCTTCTGGTAGGTGCCGACCGCTGGTCGGCACAATCTGTCGGCAGCGATGAGTTCTGCAGGGCGTGCCAACCAAGGTCGGCACCCACCAGAGCATGTGCGATCAGCTGGTGGCCCGCAGCGGCGCCATCTTCCACAACAACGCGCGGAACGGGGCCAGCAGGCAGACGCCGATCGCCAGCTTCACCGCCAGGTCGCCCGCTGCCCAGCTCACCCACGGCAGGGCGGAACCGGCAAACGCGATCGACCAGAAAATGGTGGTATCCACCGTCGCGCTGCAGGTGGTGGCCACCATCGGTGCGCGCCACCAGCTGCCACGACGCAGGCGGTCGAACACGGTGATGTCGAGCAGCTGCGCCACGATGAAGGCCGAGCACGAGGCAATGGCGATGCGCGGCGTGGCCACCCACACCGACAACACCACCGCCACCAGGAAGCCGATCCATGCCACGCGGCGCGCCGGGCCCGGGCCGAAGCGGCGGTTGATCAGGTTGCTGACCAGGAACGCGACCGGATAGCTGAAGGCACCCCAGGTCAGCCAATCGTTGATCGGGTACTGCACCAGTACGTTGGACAGCAGCACCACCGCGCCCATCGCCAGTACCGCCAGCACCAGGGCGCGGGCGGTCAGCGGGGCAAACACAGGGGCAGGACGCACGGACATGGCGAGCCAGGGGGACAAAGGGGATCGCCCATTATCCGCCCGGCCCGCGGCAAAGCCAAAACCGGTCGTTCAGCTTTACAGCGCTTCGCTCATCACGTCGCCAGCGGCGTAGGCGGTGGGCACGTAAGCCAGTGCCTGGCCCTGCGCGCTTTTCACGGTCCAGCCGGCACCGGCTTCGGTGGGGTCGAAGTGCACCTGCTGGCCGACCACGAAGCCTGCCGCCTGGTCTTCATGCACGTGCGCCGGCCAGCGCAGGGTGGCGGTCTGGTCGGCCTTGTCCGGCACCTGCAGCTGTACCTGGCGCTCGCCCTCCGGCGTGGTCTCCACCTTCTTCACCTCCATCGGTGGCAGCGGCACTGCCTTGGTGCGCGTGGCCCGGCCGTTGCGTTCGCTGGCCTTGAACGGCGCCTTGGACAGTTCGGACAAGCCCATCGAGGCCGCCAGTGGCAACGACAGGACCAAGAACGACGTCACGATCACGCTGGCCTCGCTGCTGTTCAACTGCGGCGCGGCGCCAGCATGGACAGTGGGCGCCAGCAGCGCCGAGAGCAGCAGGGCGGACGCGGGAATGCGCAGGCAACGGAACATGGAGACCTCCTGGTCAACGTGGGGGCGGCGGCTCAGCGCCGGGTATCGAAAATGTCGCGCGGGCCGGTGGCCTCGGGCAGGTATTCCAGCGGGCGGCCCTGGTTGTCCTTCACCTGCCAGCCCTGGTCGGTGCCGGTCGGCTCGAAGTTCACGGTCTGCCCCACGGTGAACTGCACGGCGGGATCGCCGGGGCGCTTCGGCCACTGCATCGACGCGGTGTTCTGCGGGTTGTTGGCATCGCGCAGCAGCACTTCGCGGCGGCCGTCGACGGTGGTGGCGATGGCGCTCACCTGCATCTGCGGCAGCTTCACCGATGCGCCGTGGCCAGGCGGCAGCCCGGCATCCCGGGCTTCCTTGGCAGCGGCGGCGCGCGCGGAAGCCACCAGGGGCGCGGACATTTCCAGGCTCGGCCCCTGCGGGCCCGGGTCCTGCAGGATGATGATGCGGCGTTCGGCATGGGCGGTGTTCGCGCCGAGCAGGCCGGCAATGATCACCATCGACATCAGGGAAACAGGCAGCGGACGCATGTCGTTCTCCTCGCGGGATTCAGGGCGTGGCGGCAGCAGCACCGGCCACCGGCACATGGGGGATCACCAGTTCCTGCTGCAGCTGGCTGCGCTGGTGCAGGAAGTCGAATACCGATTCCACTGTCACCACCGAATAGTTGCCGGAAATGCGTTCGCCGGCGGGGTGGTCGGTGGTGGTGGCGTTTGCAATGAACAGGCGTGCACCCACGCGCTTGCCCAGGCCGATATGCAGCACGCTGGGCTGGTACTTCTGCTGGCGCAGCCACTGCTGTGCCTGTTCGCGCTTGACGATGGCCGGCGCACCGTCGGCCTGTGCCATCGCTGCCGCCAGCACCTCCAGTACCCACTGGTTGGAGTTCTGGTAGTCGGTGGCGAACGGGTAGGCGACCACGTTGTACCTGGTCTCGTGCAGCGCCTTGGGCTGGATCGACGGCGACACCAGCATCGCCTTCAATGCAGCACGCAGCGGCGCCGACGGCACGCCGATGCGCAGGTCGGTATGGCCTCCGCTCTCGCCGACGAAGTTGCCCAGGCCCTCGTGGTACAGCTGCGAGCTGTCGGTCTTGCAGCGGTTGAGCAGGTGCATCGCGCGCCAGCGGCCATCGTCCTCGCGCAGCAGGAAGGCCAGGTGGCTGTGTCGCAGGCCATAGCGGCTCAGATCCTGGCCACCGCGTGCGGCGACCACCACGTCCACATCGGGCAGCGCATCCAGGCGCTCGGCGGTGGTCCAGGCCACGTCCAGCATCGCCGCCTGCGACGCCACGCTCGGGTAGCGCTCGCGGCACTCGGTGCTGTTGGCCCAGGCCGGTGCAGTCGCCAACAGGCTGGCGATCAGCAGCGCGGCGCGGGGCAGGCGGGAGAAACGATCCATGTCGATACCTTCAACGGCGGGCAGGCCCGCGCGCCGATCATACGCCGCTCAGCGCAGCGGGCGGTCCACGCCCTTGCGCTTGAGTTCCCTGTCGCAGGCATCGCTGATCGGCGCGATCGGCAGCGGCGGGCGCTCGCCAGTCTTCGGATCGCGCAAGGCCGGTTGTTCGCGATACGCGTCCAGCTGCTGCTGGCACTGGTAGGAAATCGGGTCCAGTTCGGTGGGCGCGGTGGAGCAGGCAGCGAGCAGGGTCAGGGGCAGCAGGAGCAGGGTGCGCATGAAGACGTTCAGCGTGATGGGGGACGCTGGACTCTAACCGCACAGTCGGATCGAAATGTTCAGAAAACGCTGCGCACCCGGTAGTGCCGGCCGCTGGCCGGCAACGTCAGGATCTTCGGTAGCGCGTAGAGCATTGCCGGCCAGCGGCCGGCACTACCCCAATGCCAAACGCTGTTTCACTTCCGCGGCCACCCGCGCGGTCTCGCGCAGTGGTTCGATGCGGTCGTAGTGCCAGTCCAGCCAATGCGCCTGCAGCCGCCCGCGCTCGCGCAGCTGCTGCTGGAAGCGTGCCAGCCGGCCCTGCGCGGTCTCGGCCAGCGCCACCATCACCGGCATGCGCGTGGCGCAGGCTTCAGACAGCAGGTTCACCGAATCGGGCGAGACCACCACGCGGTTGGCCCAGCCGAGCAGGCCGCCATAAGGATTCGTACCATCGCCGCCGTCGCCCCAGATCACATGCGGCAGGTCGGCGAACGTCGCGCGCAGGATCTCGGCCAGGGCGGGCGGAGTGCGTCGCGAGGTGGTCGCCAGCAGGCTGCCGCCTTCGCTGCGGATCTGCCTGGCCAGCGCCTGGAACACGCCCACCATCGCCGTTTCATCCCACGGCGCCAGCGGCGTCGGTCCACCGACAAGCAACGCGGTGCGCGGGCCGGGCAAGGTACTGAAGCCGGCGAACGCGGCGCGGCCCCAGGCCAGCCAGTCGTCGTCCACCGGGTTGAGGCTGCCGAGCAGGGTCAGCACGTTGCTGCCACGCAGGGCATCGTGTTCGGGCACCACCACCACATCCCAGTGGCGTGCGCCGATGCGCGGGTCGAGGATCTGCACCACCTGGCTGCCACGTGCGCGCAGCACGCGCAGTGCGCCGGCGGCCTGGCGGCCACAGCCGATCGCCAGCGCCGGGGCCTCGGCGGCCAGTGTCGCGAAGGCCTCGCCGTAGCCATTCACATCACCCGGCAGCCGCCGCGGCGACAGCCAGCGCCAGGGTGCGCGGGGCTGCAGGACCAGCGGTCGGTGGGTGCCCTGGCGCAGCGCCGAGGCCAGCGCGACCGCCTGGCGGACATTGCCCGCACGGCCGTCAGTGACCGTCCATGGCGCGCTCGATCGTTTCACCATTGGCATTAATTCGTTTCAGCCCTGCTGGGTGTTGCAACAGTCGCGACACTCTACACTGCGGCTCGTCGTTTCGCCCCGCGCCGCCCGCGGGCACTGACTTCCCTTAGCCGCCCTGGAGATCCACCGATGTCCCACGCGCTCGACGCTGCTGCCCTCGACCAGCTGTTCCGTACTGCCCGCACCCAGAACGCCTTCCTCGACAAGCCGGTCCCGGCCAGCCTGCTGCAGGAACTGTACGACCTGGTGAAGTGGGGCCCGACCGCCGCCAACACCACGCCGGCCCGCTTCGTCTTCGTCACCTCGAAGGAAGCCAAGGCCAAGCTGGCCCCGGCCCTGTCCGAAGGCAACCACGACAAGACCATGGCCGCTCCGGTCACCGCCATCATCGGCTTCGACCTGGACTTCCACGAGAAGCTGCCGTACCTGTTCCCGCACACCGATGCCAAGGCCTGGTTCGACGGCCCGCAGGAAGGCCGCCACGAAGCCGCCCTCCGCAACGGCAGCCTGCAGGGCGCCTACCTGATCCTGGCCGCGCGCGCGCTGGGCCTGGATGCCGGCCCGATGTCCGGCTTCGACCCGGCCAAGGTCGACGAAGCCTTCTTCGCCGGCACTTCGATCAAGTCGAATTTCCTGGTCAACCTGGGTTACGGTGACCCGGCGGGCCTGTTCCCGCGTCTGCCGCGCCTGTCGTTCGACGAAGCGGCGCGCATTGCGTAAGTCGTTGTATCGGTTTCGGGCCTGCTGTCCCGTGGCAGGCTCTTGCTGCACCGTGTACCCACCCTACGATCCGGAGAGTTCCTCAGATGAGCGCCACCCGTAAACTGCTGCTGCCGCTGGCCCTGACCCTGGCCATCGCCGCCTGCTCCAAGCCGGCCGACACCGCTGCCCCGGCCGCCGATGCCGCCGCCCCGGCCACCACCGAGCAGGCCGCCACCCCGGCCGCCGATGCCGCCGCTGCAGCGCCGGCCGCCGAAGCGATCAAGATCGCCTCGGGCACCTACAAGCTGGACCCGACCCACACCGACGTGCTGGCCCAGTGGAGCCACTTCGGCTTCTCCAACCCGAGCGCGCACTTCGGCAACGTCGAAGGCACCCTGGTGTACAACGCCGAAGACGTGACCAAGTCCACCGTGGAAGTGAAGCTGCCGCTGAGCGGCCTGAACAGCTTCACCGCCAAGTTCGACGAGCACCTGAAGAGCGCCGACTTCTTCGACGCCGCCAAGTTCGCCGATGCCACCTTCAAGAGCACCAAGGTGGAAGCCGCTGGCACCAACAAGCTGACCGTCACCGGTGACCTGACCATCAAGGGCATCACCAAGCCGGTCACCCTGGACGTCACCGTCAACGGCGGCGGCGAGCACCCGATGGCCAAGGTTCCGGCCGCCGGCTTCGATGCCACCACCACCCTGAAGCGCAGCGATTTCGGCGTCGGCGCGTATGCCCCGAACGTCAGCGATGAAGTGAAGATCCGCATCACCACCGAAGCCACCGGCGAAAAGCCGGCGGCTTGATGCACCCCGCTCACTCGTCGTGAGAAGGCAGAAGGCCCGCTGAAAAGCGGGCCTTCTTTCTGGGTGCCGGTAGAGCCGGCCGCTGGCCGGCTGCATGCGGGGTGCCCGATGCTGATGGGGTTGCCGGCCAGCGGCCGGCACTACCCGGTAGACGCCAACCTGCATCTGGTGGGTGCGGACCGTTGGTCCGCACGATCCCTCAGCGCAATGCGCCCAACCATGCCACGCACGCTTCGCTCGGGCTCTGCTTGGCCTTCACTGCCAGCCCGCTCACGCGCACGAAGGTCTGTGCGGCCTGCGCCACCACCTGGCGTGCGATCAGCGCCGCCTGCTTGGTCGCGGCCTGCTGCTTGCGCAGCTGCACGATGTGCACCGACGGCCGGCCCACCGGCGCGTACTTCTGGTCGCGGCGCAGTACATCGGCCACCTGCGCCACTTCGAATTCGGCCTGCAGGTAGCGGTGCTGTGCCTCCACCAGCTCACGCAGCGGCGTGCGCAGTGCGGCGGTGTCGGCGAAGGCGGCCAGTGCCGCATCGCAGGCGGCGTCATCGGCAAAGCGGGTACGCAGCGCATCCACGCTGGCCAGGGTCGGTTTGGCCATGTGGGCCTCGTTGCTGCAGGAAAGGAGCGCGATTGTCGCATTGCCAGCTCGGTAGTGCCGGCCGCTGGCCGGCAATTGCATGGGAGTGTGCGGACCAACGGTCCGCACCCACCAGTCGATGGCGGTCCGCACCCACCGACGGCGGCGCAGCCGAGCGTGGGCTCGGTTCTACAATGGCTGCGGTATCACCCACGGAAGGAAGACCCATGCAGGACGCGCAGTACTGGTTGAACGAATTCTGGTCGGGCCTGAGCGTGCTCGATCTGGTGGGCGGCAGCGTGCTCGGTACGCTGCTCGGCCTGGTGCTGGGCATCGCCGGCTGGCGCTGGCTGCATCACCGTGGTTGGTTGCAGCGGCGCAAGCGCTGGCATCACTGGCTGCTGGCCAGCTACGTGGTGCTGCTGCCGCTGGCCACTGCCTTCTTCGGCCTGCAGCTGGGTTTCACTGCCGGTGCGCACCGCGCGCTGTTCAAGCAGCTCGATCATTTCCAGCCGCACCTGCAGACCCTGGTGGAAGGCTGGAGCGAAGGTTTTACCGATTCGCTGGACGACCCGCGCATGCGCGAGGCACTGCGCAGCCAGGGCACGGTGGGCGACGTCGCCGACACCATCGCCTCGGCCTACCTCAGCGAGCATCCGCTGCCCGGCCTGGACCGTCTTGGCAACGGCCCGTTGGCACGTGGTACCGGCTGGGTGATCGGCAGGGTGCGCGAGGGCCTGCTGCGCAGCATGGTGGAAGACACGCTGGTGGACAGGGCCGGTACCCTCGGCCTGGAACCCAAGGTGGTGCGTGAAGCGCTGACCATGCACGTCGATGAGCTGCTGCACACCCGTGGTGTGCTGCGGCTGGTGAAGGCGCAGATCAACGGCATGATGCCCGGCGTGTACTTCGGGCTGCTGTTGCCGTTGTTGATCATCGCGCTGCTGGTGGCGCTGGAGATCTGGGCCGCGCAGCGGTTCGGGTGGGCGCAGCAGGTGGTGCCCCGCGTGGTAGTGCCGGCCGCTGGCCGGCAGTTGCAGGTTCCTGCCGGGGGTTCATGAGGTTGCCGGCCAGCGGCCGGCACTACCTGTCGGAGGGCGTGCGGATGCTGGCGCTGGAGATCTAGGCCGCGCAGCTGTTTGGGTGGATGCGGCAGGCGGTGCCCCGCGTGGTAGTGCCGGCCGCTGGCCGGCAATTGCGGGTTCCTGCCGAAGGTTCATGAGGTTGCCGGCCAGCGGCCGGCACTACCTGTTGCAGGGCGTGCGGACCAACGGTCCGCACCTACCAGGCAGGGGCCGCACCCACCGTCTTTGGATCAATCGCCGTCGGTTTCGTCCGGGTGCGCCTTCCAGTAGCCGGTCGAGCGGATCCAGTCGCGCGGCACGCCCAGGTGGCCTTCGATGAACTTGCGCATCATCCGTGCGCGGCGCGATTCGGTGGCGATCCAGTAGAAGACATCGCCGTCCGGTGCCTCGAAGTCGGTCAGCATGTCTTCCAGCAGCGTGCTGGTCGCTGCCGGGAAGCCATTGCGCTCCAGCCAGTGGATACGCACGTTCTCGTACTGCGGCAGGTCCTGGCGTTCGGCCTCGTCGCTCACTTCGATGAAGGCCTGCACCTCGGCACCGTCCGGCAGCACGTCCAGCCAGCGGGCGATGGCCGGCAGCGCGGTTTCGTCGCCGATCAGCACATAGGCATCAAAGCTGTCGGCCACCACGAACGAGCCGCGCGGGCCGCCGATTACCAGCACGTCGCCCGGCTGCGCGCGCTCGGCCCACGGCCCGGCAATGCCCTGGTCGTGCAGCACGAAGTCGATGGCCAGCTCGCCGGTTTCGTGGTCCCACCAGCGCGGGGTGTAGTCGCGGGCCGGCGAGGGCTCCTTGCCGGCCGGATAGCTGCGGCCTTCGGCGGTGACCACCGGCAGCACCATCTCGCCCGCAGCGTTGGGGAAGAACAGCTTGATGTGGTCGTCGGCGCCGGGCGAATCGAAACCGGCCAGCGCGTCGCCGCCCAGCACGATGCGGCGCATGTGTGGGGTGACTTCCTCGGTGCGCAGCACGGTCAGTTCACGGAAGCGCACATCCAGGCGCAGGCGCGTGTTGTTGTGTTCGGTCATGGGGGCTACCTGTAAAGGTGTCGCGCGGGGGCGCGCGGCGTAGGGGAGACCTGGCTGGATTCAGTCTGGCTGGGTCGTTGAAAGCGGTGATGCCTCGCTACCGGCGGTACCGTTGAGCAGGGCAGACGCCCGCGTCAGCAGCGCCGCCACTTCGTCCGCCTCGCCCTCGGCCCAGCGGCCGTGGTGGTGCACCAGTGCCCGCTTGAACTCGCGCAGGGCGCAGGCCAGCGGCGGCGGCAGCGAGGCCTTGGTGATCTCGCGGGCACGGTCGAAGGCGCGTCGCTGCGCCAGCCGCACCTGGGTGCGCTGCACCTTCAGCTCGAACTCGCCGGCGGCGGTGATGCGGAAGATCCGCTTGCCGTCCACTTCCTCGGCCTCGATCCAGCCGGCCTGCTCGAAGCTGGCCAGCAGCGGGTACATGGTGCCGGCGCTGGGCGTGTAGGCCTGCATGAACTGGTTGCTGATCAGCTGCATCAGCTCGTAGCCATGGCGCGGCTGCTCGCCGATCAGGGCCAGCACCAGCAGGCGCAGGTCGCCGCGGCTGAGTACGCGCGGCTGGCCGTTGCGACGGGGCACCGCCGAATCGGTGGAACGGGCTCTGGGAGAGGGGCTTCGGCTCATTTCGATATATCGGTAAACGAGTGTGCAAACGATATATCGATATGTCGAAAGCGACAACACCCGATCCGGCCACATGCAGGTGCAATTTGGGCCACGGCCAGCCCCTCCCACAGCAAAAGGGGCGCCCCTTGCGAGGCGCCCCGGCGATGCTGTGGAAGGGAGCAGGGCCACCGGGCCCATCACTCACGGGCCACCTTGGGCCCACGGCCAGCGGCAATCCAGAGGCAGGTGCGACACGTTGTCGCCGGTTCAGTGCCGGAGTCCGGAACGCGCCCGCCGCGGCCCAGGAGTTGCCCCACAACCGTCATCGGCAGCAGTAACACTGCGTCCTGCACATGGGCGCAGCGGCCCGCAAGCGACAGCCCGCGCAGCCGCCAAGGCCCGCTGCAGGGCCGTCAAGGGCGCTTGCAAGCCCCTTGCGGACACTGGCCGGTTGCATCCATACGCCTGCGTAGCCAAGTGACGAAAGCCCTTGGTGCGCTACACTTTGCGGTCTAGAAATCTATACAACAGTCGCGCGCGTGCGTGCGGTTATGGGAGCGCTAATGAACTGGTTGAACGAGGTGCTGAACAACGACCCGAATCCTGTGGAAACCCAGGAGTGGATCGAGTCGTTGAAGGCCGTTATTGATGTCGAGGGCTCCGAGCGCGCGCATCAGCTGCTGGAAGGCATGGTGGAACTGACCCGTCGTTCGGGCGCCTACCTGCCGTTCTCTCCCACCACCGAGTACGTCAACACCATCGAGCCGCAGCTCGAGGCCAAGAGCCCGGGCAATGCCGAGCTGGAATGGCGCATCCGTTCGATCATCCGCTGGAACGCGATGGCCACCGTGGTCCGCGCCAACCGCAAGCCGGGTGACCTGGGCGGCCACATCGCCTCGTTCGCCTCCGGCGCCACCCTGTACGACGTGGGCTTTAACCACTTCTGGCGCGCCCCGAGCGAAAACCACCCGGGCGACCTGCTGTTCATCCAGGGCCACAGCGCCCCGGGCATCTACGCGCGTTCCTTCCTGGAAGGCCGCATCAGCGAAGAGCAGCTGGACAAGTTCCGCATGGAAGTGGACGGCGGTGGCCTGTCCTCGTACCCGCACCCGTGGCTGATGCCGGAATACTGGCAGACCCCGACCGTGTCGATGGGCCTGGGCCCGCTGGCCGCCATCTACCAGGCGCAGTTCATGCGCTACCTGGAAAACCGTGGCCTGATCGAGAAGTCCGACCGCAAGGTGTGGTGCTTCATCGGCGACGGCGAGAGCGACGAGCCGGAAACCCTGGGTGCCATCGCCCTGGCCGGCCGTGAAGGCCTGGACAACCTGATCTTCGTGGTGAACTGCAACTTGCAGCGCCTGGACGGCCCAGTGCGCGGCAACGGCAAGATCATCCAGGAACTGGAAGGCGTGTTCCGTGGCGGCGGCTGGAACGTGATCAAGCTGCTGTGGGGCGGTTACTGGGATGCCCTGCTGGCCAAGGACACCAATGGCGTCCTGAAGAAGCTGATGATGGAAACCGTCGACGGCGAATACCAGAACTGCAAGGCCTTCGGCGGCGCGTATACCCGCGAGCATTTCTTCGGCAAGTACCCGGAAACCGCTGCGATGGTCGCCGGCCTGAGCGACGACGACATCTGGCGCCTGAACCGTGGTGGCCACGACCCGCACAAGGTGTACGCCGCCTACCACCAGGCCGTGAACACCAAGGGCATGCCGACCGTCATCCTGGCCAAGACCGTGAAGGGTTACGGCATGGGCAGCGCGGGTGAAGCGCTGAACCCGACCCACCAGACCAAGAAGCTGGACGACGAAGCGGTGCGCCACTTCCGCGACCGTTTCAACATTCCGGTGACCGACGCGCAGCTGGCCGACGGCCAGGTGCCGTTCTACCACCCGGGCCCGGATTCGCCGGAAGTACAGTACCTGCAGGAACGCCGTGCCGCGCTGGGCGGCTACCTGCCGCAGCGCCGCCGCAAGGCCGACAAGACCTTCGTGGCGCCGAAGCTGGACGCCTACGAGCGCCTGCTGAAGAGCAGCGGCGAGCGCAGCTACTCCACCACCATGGCGTTCGTGCAGAGCCTGAACATCACCCTGCGTGACAAGGAACTGGGCCCGCACATCGTGCCGATCGTGGCTGACGAAGCCCGTACCTTCGGTATGGAAGGCCTGTTCCGCCAGATCGGCATCTACGCGCCGTTCGGCCAGAAGTACAAGCCGGTCGACGCCGACCAGCTGATGTTCTACCGCGAAGACCAGAGCGGCCAGGTGCTGCAGCAGGGTATCAGCGAGCCAGGTGCGATCAGCTCGTGGATGGCCGCCGGTACCAGCTACTCGGTCAGCAACGTGCCGATGCTGCCGTTCTACATCTACTACTCGATGTTCGGCTTCCAGCGCGTGGGCGACATCGCTTGGCAGGCCGCCGACATGCGTACCCGCGGCTTCCTGCTGGGTGGCACCGCCGGCCGCACCACGCTGAACGGTGAAGGCCTGCAGCACGAAGATGGCTTCAGCCATCTGGTGGCCGGTGGCATCCCGAACGTGCGCAGCTACGACCCGACCTTCGGCTTCGAAGTGACGGTGATCCTGCAGCACGGCACCAAGCGCATGATGGAAGACCAGGTGGACGAGTACTACTACGTCACCCTGATGAACGAGAACTACACCCACCCGGAAATGCCGGAAGGCGCGGCCGAAGGCATCGTCAAGGGCATGTACCTGCTGACCGACGCCGGCAAGCCGAAGAAGGGCGAGCTGCGCGTGCAGCTGCTGGGTTCGGGCACCATCCTGCGCGAAGCCATTGCCGCGGCCGAGCTGCTGGACAAGGACTTCGGCGTGACCGCCGATATCTGGAGCTGCCCGAGCTTCAACGAACTGCGTCGCGATGGTTTCGACGTGGAACGTGCCAACCGCCTGCATCCGGAAGGTGAGCAGCGCAAGGCCTACGTGACCGAGCTGCTGGAAGGCCGCCAGGGCCCGGCGATTGCCGCCACCGACTACGTGCGTGCGTATGCGGACCAGATCCGTGCGTTCGTGCCGATGAGCTACACGGTGCTGGGTACGGATGGGTTTGGCCGTTCGGATACGCGTGCAAACCTGCGCCGGTTCTTTGAGGTCGATCGCTACTACATCGCCCATGCCGCGATTGCGGCGCTGGCGAAGGAAGGGAAGATGACCGCGAAGGATGTGGCCCGGGCGATCAAGCAGTACAAGATTGATCCGGAGAAGGCTAATCCTGTTGGGGTTTGATGGGGTAGCGTGATGATGACCAGGGGCGGCTTTTGCCGCCCCTTTTTCATTCGATATACACTACGCCGTCAGCTGTTGCATGATGCAGCAGCCATCATTTTCTCAAAGGTACCTGTGTGGCCGCTACTTACGACACTGCCCTCACGATCTTCTGTGAAGTTCTTCGTCAGCACGATCAGCTGGCCCTAGCGGAGACTGGCTGCTTTGTCCGTGACGTTTTTGGGAAGATCCGTTTGCTGGTTCAAAGACCCGGTGCGGATCTTCAGGCAATAAGTAAGGCTGTACATGAGCAGCTTGGGCCCTATGCCGCCGACTTTTTGGAAAGTTTGGTTCTTCTGCACAATGATGCAGAGCAAGCCAATGTGGGAATCGCAATCCCAGAGAATGTTTCCCTGCAGGATGGCTCGCAGGTTGCGGTGAAGATTATTGATCGGCGAATCGGTGGTAAGGACTGGCTCAAGCGTCCAGAAGAAGCGGAGTTTCCGGTACCGGCGCTCGTCTTCTGGAGTCTCAAAGGAGGTGTTGGACGAACGACTGCGCTCAGTGTCTTAGCTGCAGATCTTGCGCGACGAAGTCACAATGTCCTTGTCCTAGATCTGGACCTTGAGGCTCCTGGGGTGGGAGAGCAGCTTCTAGTGGAGTCGGAACGTCCGAAGTTTGGTGTACTCGATTACCTTGTGGAAGGTGCCATCGGCGGCGACGTTGATGGCGTTGCCAACGACATTGTTGGTATCAGTACCCTTGTTGAAGGGGCGGGGCTTATTCATGTGTGCCCAGCAATCGGCAGAGTGTCCGTAGAGAATCCCGCAGGATATGTTGGGAAGTTGTTTAGATCATATTTCCCGTCTGGTGATCGCAGCCTTTCTGGCCGCGTTAAAGAGCTGGTGGCGAGCCTCTCTGGTAAATTCAGATATGACGCGATTTTGATTGATGCAAGGGCAGGTATCAACGAAGCAACTGCTGCCGCAATTATCGGTCTAGATGCTGATGTCCTTCTATTTGGTCATCAAACGCCGCAGACATTTGCTGGATATAGGCTTGCATTGGCCCACCTGTCAAGATTCGTCGAGAGGAATGACAGTGAGTGGCGATTGAGAATGAAGATGGTTCATGCTAAGGCTAATCCATTGCCTGCTCTGCAATCTGGGTTCAGAGATTCTTCCTATGAACTTTTTGCGGCTTGGATGTACGACGAAGCTGGTGATTTTAGTTTCGATGTCGAAGATGTGAACGCGCCTCATTATCCTTGGGTCATCCTTGATGATTCAAAGTTCCTTGATTTTGATCCAGTTAAAAATCCTGAATTGTTAACGACTGATCTTGCTCGAGCGACTTTTGGGCCATTTATAAATAATGCTATTGAGCGCCTGAGACTAACCCAATGAGCTCTGCGATGACCTCTATTATTATTGGATTGAGGGAGGGATTAAGGTCGCTTCCTTTGGATGTCTCGCATAATGCTTCAAGGCCCCCAGGTCCATCTGAGGTGTACACGCCGCGTGGACATGAGGGGGCGCTTGATCCTGATCGTGCGCTGGTCGTTGGAAATCGTGGCGTTGGCAAAAGCTTCTGGTCAGGCGCACTGATTGACCCTCAAACTAGGGCGATACTTGCTATTGCCTATCCTAAGCTTAAACTTTCAACGGTTGACGCCGTACTGGGATTTTCAGGGGACGACGCTAGTCATGGGGCGGCACCATCTGCGGCGGTGCTGAAGTCGCTCCTGGCGTCGAACATTTCTCCGGAGAATATTTGGCGTGTCGTTTTTATGAAGGCGCTATCGCCAGATTGGAGTAAATATAATTTTCGCGAGGCGGTAAAAATAATTGAGCTAGATCCAGAGCGGTATGAGTCTGACATGCTGCGTGCAGATGCTTTGCTAAAGCGGTCGAAGAAAAAGAAGGTTATTGTTTTCGATGCTCTGGATAGGCTTGGTGATAATTGGCAGGCGGTGCGAGATCTGACCCGCGGTCTTCTTAGGCTGGCGCTGTCCCTGCGTAGCTACAGCTCAATTCGTGCAAAAATATTCATTCGCCCTGATCAGGGTGACGATAAACAGATCTTCGACTTTCCGGACGCTTCCAAGCTTCGTGCCGAGAGAGTGGAGCTGAAATGGTCTACACAGGATCTTTACGGCTTGATGTATAGCCGCCTTGCCAATTCGGGAGTTTCTTCCAGGGCGTTTTCTGATCTTGTGAAAACATATAAGTTGGAGGTGGCAAAGTCATCTGGGGTAAGTGTTCTGCCTGAGCCTCTAAAGGTTGAGCCTGAATTGCAAGCTCGCGTTTTTTCGAAGATTGCTGGCGAGTTCATGGGCAGTAATCATCGCAGAGGAAGAACTTATTCCTGGTTGCCAAATCACCTCGGTGACGCTCACGGACAAACGGCGCCCCGAACTTTTCTGACAGCATTAAAAATCGCATCCGAAAAGGATGTCCATGACTCTCAGCTGGCAAGAAGGCAAGCGATTGATCATCATGGAATCAAGGAAGGAGTTCAGCAGGCATCTCAGGTTCGATTGGACCAGCTTGCCGAGGACCACATTTGGATAAAATCAGTACTTGACAGCCTCTCCGGAATGGAAGTTCCGTGCGCCGCGGAAGCGGTTATCGAAAGATGGGCGGCAAATTCCATTGTGAGGAAAATCAAGAAAGATGTTGACGCTGGGAAGATTCTCGGCCCTCTGGAGATGCAGCGAGTGGGTGGGCACACAGAGCATGCCCTGCTCGAGGCTCTCACGCGAATTGGTGTGATCGAGCAGCGCTCCAATGGAAAGGTCAACGTCCCAGATATCTTCCGCGTCGCTGCTAGCATGAAGCGACGTGGCGGTATCAAGCCTCCTGGGAAATAGTTTTCCTTGTTCGAGCAGGATGAGAGTCTTTGAATTATATAATCTATCTCCCTCTTTTGCTGTCAAAAGGGGGTAGATATTTTCCGACCCTGATGGAAGGCCCATCAATCAGTAGAGATTTCGCCCTCTCGGTGTCAAAGAGTTCGCTTGGAAGTCGTGTACTTGGGCGAATTCCATAGGAGTGTTCCATGCCAGTGGACTGTGGGGCGCTCCTCATTGTAGAGATTCCGCCACACCTCGATGGCATCGGAGAAATTGCTGGCGCGTCGACATCCCCCGGTGTTGAGTAGCATGGCGATTTGGCGTTCAATCCCTAACGAGATAGAGATTGGACATGAAGAAGCGCCTTTCCGAAGAACAGATTATCGGCTTCCTGCCTGAGGCCGAAGCCGGTGTGGTAGTGAAAGACCTCTGCCGCCGGCATGGATTCGGCTAGGCCTCCTGTTAACTGTGGCACAGCAAACTTGGCGGCATGAGCGTGCCAGAGGCCAAGTGGCGCAAGGAGTTGGAGGCGGGAAACACACGGCTGAAGAAGCTGCTATCCGAATAGTTGCTGGAGAGTGACGTCATCCAGGACGCCCTTCGAAAAGAGTGGTGAGTTCATTGGCGCGCAGGACGCTGGTGTGGCGTTTGATGGAGCACGGGCTTACCGAGCAGCGGGCGCTGACTGTGGTTCGGATGAATGCCAGCGTAATGCGTTGATTGCCGCATCCTGATCGCAATGTCGATTTGCGTGAGCGAATCCTCCCGCCGGTACGGCGACACAAGTGCTGTGGCGTCGGAGTAATCTACCTGAAGCAGGGCAGGAACAGTGGAGTGAACTACAAACGGGTAGAGCGCCGGTATCAGGACGCCAAGTTGAAAGTGCGCCGGGGCAAGCCTAAGAAGGCGCCGCCGTGCGAGCGCTAACCGTTGCTGCGGCTGGAAGCAGCTGACCAGGTTCGGTCGATGGACTTAGTGTTCGATCGCACCGCCGAGGGTCGTACGCTCAAGGCCTTGACCATCGGCGACGATGCTACGCACGAGCCGGTGGCGATCGAGGTGGAGCGGGTCATCTCTGGCCACGGCGTCGCAAAGATGCTGGATCGGCGGCCACTGACCCTAGGATTGCCGCAGGTGATCCGGACCGACAACGGCAAGGAATTCTGCGGCAAGACGATGGTGACGTGGGCCCACCAGCGAGGTGTGCTGCTGCATCTGATCCAGCCAGGCAAGCCTGATCAGAACGCCTACATCGAGAGCTTCAATGGGCGTCTTCGCGACGAATGCCTCAACGAGCACTGGTTCCTGACATTGATGTACGCCCGCACCGAGATCGAAACTTGGTGATGGGAATACAACGAGGAACGACCGAAAATGATCCTGGATGGCATGAGGCCGGCCGCCTATGCCCAAAAGCTCGCGGTAAAAGCCGCTACGATGAAACCTGGACTCCAAAGAGCCCGACTACTGAAAGCAGGGGCGGTCCAGCGCTTGATCTTATCTTTCATCACCTCGCTCATCGGTGTTTGTTTCGGGGAAAGTAACACCTGAGCAGTTGTTCAGTGGGTCTTTACGGTAGAGGAATGGGCGGGGCCCGCCATTTATCAAAAACAATGTCTCGGTGGAATTCCAAGAAGCTGAGTTGCTTCCGAGAGAAGACTCCATATCGCAGTGATGAATCCAAACTAAGGCCGAGCCGAACTTTCACGTCAGACGGTAGGCTACTCGAAACTAGCAGGCGACTGCTCGCCGAAAAGCTAATCCACCCCCGATCAAACAGCAGATCCGCGTGCGGAGCCAGCAGAAGCCCGTTCTCGCCATCGACGCGCTCGCTATGAGTGCTATCTGCCCATGGCTTGATGTGGCTCGCACGTAGAAATCTAAGGTCCTCAATGCCGGTGAGACGGCAACCCTTTTCAACGCCGATCAGGCGTTCGCGGAACAGGCGTTGCTTCGTCCGCACTTCGATTTCGCGCTTTGCGCTGGTCGCGCCAACGTCATCGATAGCGGCATCGATCTCAGCTTGGTCCGTCTCACTCGCCGCGAGGCCCAGTGAGGCTTCCAGTGATCTCAAGCGGAACACGATGGCAGACCTAGGCTGCCCCTCTCGATCTGGCGTACCAGGCCGAACGTAGGAGGACTGACAGATGAACCTACCAAGGTACCGGTAGGGCCGTCCCTTGCCCATCATCTGAAACACTACGAGCGTCTTGCCATCCTTGACGTGCTCACCAATTGCTCGGTTGCCCGCCACATACTTCATGTCTCCGACTTGACCCTCACCGAAGTAGTGAAAGACCTCGTCGTCGTCCCAGAAATCATGGTAGCCATGAGATACGCCGGCCTCACCAGTGAACGCGATGACCAGCGGATACTCCTTGGGTGTCGAAATGCCGCCTTGCTGTTGCCCGCCAAATACACCGTGGATCTGCTTTTGACGGTTGTAGAGCGCGCCCACCTCGAATGGGAGTTCCATCCTAGATCCCTGTCCCGAAAGCTAAGTGCCCAGGATTCTAGCCAGAACCACGTTGCTTGTGTCATTGGTTGACGCATTCGGCTGTCGGGGCAGGGTGCAGATGGGGGCTATTTGGACGAGAGTGGAGGGCAGCTGTTCTCAGGTTGGCTCAAGGTCCTCCTGCGTCTCTCTGGTGAGCCCCATCCATCTTTCCAGCGCTGTAGCTCCATTGCATCGCTTGCGACCGTGGACATGGTGACTATCAGAAGACTCGGCCCAGAGTTGTCCACAAACAGAATGGCATCGCCAAGTACGCTCATATCAAAGAAGCGTCTACTGGAATCATGTTTTCCGATGGTGACGCCTTGGCAAGCCAACGCTTCGGCAAAGTTCTCGGCGTCGGCCTGGAACAAGGCAAACTCCGAGTCGGTGAGTCTTGGGTAGTTCTCAAAACTCATTGCGGTGGCCGGCGCGTACGTCCCTCCAATGATCAATCCCAATAGCGCTGCCGTCGTCAGGGCAAGCAAAGTCCGGCTCGGCATAGTGAGGCTAGTGTTAGAGGCTAAAGGCTCAGACAGCGGTGAATACTTCGGACCGTGCATACGATCCGTGCATTGCATTCGATGTGCGCAGCGAGGTGCGCTCTACTCCCGAACCTGCAGCCGCTCAATAGCCTGCGCAGTCAACGCCACACAAGCCATCTTCAACCCTTCCATCACCCGGTCCCCCAAGTATTCCTCGGGCGCACCGTTCTGCCGAGTCCGCTCCGCAGCCAGCATCAGCTCCGCCACCACGCGCAGTCCGGCCAGCGCGCAATCCGCATCCGCCAACTGAAGGCACCGCCCAGGTAGTTGATGCCGCTCCGGCCAGGGTTGGCCATCCGCAGCCGCACCGGTTCCGATGCGGTGCAGCGTGGCGACGAAGGCGTTGGGATCGACGGACGGTTCGCGCTCGGGTTCGGCGTTGTCCGGATCGTACTGCGCGTGCAGGGAACGGAAGTCCGATGTGTTCATGGCAATGCTCCGTACAGGACAGATAGCAACGCCACCGATAAAGGCGGCGGACGGTGCGTGTCTCGAAAACCGGTGAATACCCAATCCGGCGGGTCCGAGGACCCCCACGCACCGCCCGCCATGGATCGCGAACGGATTGCCAGCCGGCGCCATCCGAGGATGACGCCGACTGGCAAGCGCAAAGCACTGGGTATTCAGACGGGTTTTCGAGTCCCGCGCCACCTAGTGCGAGGTGGCACGCCAAGGTGTACTCGCATGACTGCGAGATGCCAAGAAACCGTAGGCCGCAGAGGCCGCAAATGCTGACGCTTACAGCATTGTTGCATGGGGCGCGCGTGGCAGAACCCTTGCGGTGCAGTGGTTTCGGCCGGTGTTAAGTTACCGCCCGAATGCGCATTGAAAAGCACGGTTTGCAGCTGTTCGGGATCCCAAAAGCGACACGTAGCCCACAGGGCCCAGTCGCGCAGCGTGTCGATTGCGACACAACTTAACTTTGCAGCGCCACGCCCGGCCGAGGCCACAGCGCATCGTCGCGCTCCAAGTCGTAGTCGCTGCCGAACGCCAGTGCTGCTTCGCGAGGCGGAAGGTCTGCGTAGCAGCCCAGCAGGTACTCATCCATGCCAGCATCGCGGTGGTCGATGGCGAACAGGTGGAGGAGCTCCTTGTCGAAGGCTTCCAGCCATGCGGGGTCGATCTTGGTCATGTCATCCTCCATAGGGGAAAGGGAGGATGGCTGGAGCGCGTCTCAAGACACGGGACGCGAGCTTGACCAGGTTCCGAATCTCGCAGTGATCTGATTGCACGAGGTGGAAGGTCGGGGTAGAACGGGGCAGACTCGCTACGGTGCATCATAGCTAAAGAAGGCGAAAGAGCATGGAAGCATCGAAGTCGAACCAGCCTGTTCCTGGCAAGTACTTCCTCCTGATGCCTGACACCACGCGTGGGGGAAAGGGGCACGGCGTTGTGTTCGCGAACGCGAAGCGGCTGCGCATCCCGCCTCGCCTGATCCTGCGACCAGAAGAAGGGGGATTTCCCCCCATGGCGGAGAAGCCGCTGCTGGTCTACTCGGCAAAGAAGGGGAGCCTCCCAGAGGATCTGGAGGGGGGCATGAGCGGCTACTGGATGGTATCCGAACGATTACGCGGTGCTCTTGTGTCTGTAGATCCGGCTGGCTTCGAGTTTGTGGAGTGTGACTACCGCCTTGCCGATGGATCCAAGGGGCCGCGGTACTTCCTGTGTGATGTAACCCGTGAGCTCGATGCGGTGGACGAAGAAGCCTCGAAACTTCGGATCATCACTGACGCAGGCTATCGAGGTGGGAAGTTCTACGACCTAAGGGGCGGAGCCAGTCTGGCGTTCCGCAAGCAGGTCATCGGCCACGCCAGAATATTCCGGACGCCTTACTCGGGAAACCTCGTCTTCTGCGACAGAGAGCTCCGCGACGCTGTGTGGAACGCTGGAATCGGTGGGCCGCGCGTATCCCGGGGCCTCTGGTTCACCGACGCGGCCAGCATCTGAGTCAGAGCTCTGAGGATCGGACCCTTGGGCGCCTTCTGGATTCGCTTCAACTGCTTACGAGCGACTTCGATTCACATTCTCAGTGTGAGATGACAAGCATGGGATCAACCTGCACCCATCGGCCGCGCAAGGGCGAGTTCTTCAAGCTACGACCGGATGCTACCCGTAGAGGGAAGGGGCACGGGGTGGTCTTTGATAACGAGGGCGCGTTGCTTGCGACTCCCAGGCTACTCCTCTTACCCGAAGCCGGTGGCTTCCCACCACTGCGTGAAACCCCGCGCCTGGTCTATAGGGAGCGGCAGGGTGTCCCTCCACAGGACCTGGAAGGCGGGTTGAGCGGCTACTGGCTGGTCTCCGAGCGTTTGCGCCAGGTCATGGAAGAGATTGACCCTGACGCGTTCGTTTTCGCTGATACCGACTACCGCTTGGAAGACGGTTCAAAGGGGCCAACCTACTTCCTTTGCGACGTAGTCCGCACGCTGGATGCCTTGGATGAGGAAGCCTCCCAGCTCGACATCGTGATCAGCGATGAGTACACGGCAGGGAAATACTACCGCCTGACCGGTGATATCCGGCTGGCGTTCAAACGCGAAGTGCTGGGTCCGGCTCACGTGTTCAGATTGCCGTTCCATGGCGGGGTTCTCTGCGGCCGAACGTTCAAGGATTCGGTGGAAGCGGCCGGCATCGTCACAGCGAGGAGATCCAACGGGCTCTGGTTTGAAGATGTGGTGAACTGCTGAGTCGGCCCCACCGGCGCCAACCTCGCGACCTATGCTGCAAGTGTGCGGAGTACGGTACATGCCTAAATTTGGAGAGAAACAAGCATATGCCCACGTTAAAACGTAATCAGCCTGTGCCTGGTGAATTCTATCTGCTGATGCCCGACACGACCCGAAGGGGAAGAGGGCATGGCGTTGAGATCGAGAATGAAGGCGCACTGCTGACGCCACCCAGGCTGATCATCCGCCCTGAAGAAGGTGGTTTCCCTCCTCTGGCGCAGAGACCGCGCCTGGTTCTCGAACCAAAGCTGGGGGATCCACCGCAGGATCTCGAGGGAGGAATGAGTGGCTACTGGTTGGTATCAGAGCGCCTCAAGATGGACTTCACCGATATAGATCCCGTTGCCTTTGAGTTCGTGGAGTGTGATTACGTGCTTCCGAACGGCACAGAGGGCCCAACGTACTACCTGTGCGAGGTTGCTCGCGAGCTGGATGCCGTCGATGAGGAAGCATCGAAGTTCCGGGTCATCGTCGATGAGGGCTATCCGGGCGGAAAGTTCTACGACCTTCGTGGCGGAGCAAGCTTGGCATTCAAGAGGGACGTAATCGGGGACAGTCATGTCTTCAGGAGCCCGTACTCCGGCGATCTTGTCTACTGCGATCGCGTGTTCCGGGATGCCATACGCGCTGCGGGAATTGGAAGCGAGTGTGAAACGCGTGGCCTCAGGTTCAAGGACGCGGCCAATGTCTGACATGGCGCGCGTCAGTCTAAGCATAATCCGCATGTCAAAATTGAAGATGGCTGCGGCGCGTCTCATGGAACGGGATCGGTAGTCGAACTTAAGATCGATTTCATTTTTGTCCGATTGCTTGCCGGTGCAGAACGGGCTAAAAAACAGCCATGCCTATTCAGTACTTGAGTTGAAGGCAGGGCGGTAAGAGGCAGGCCGCATCGGGACTTCAGAGCGGCCAGAGGAATTGGAGAGCAGCAGTAGTGCGCTATGTCGGCGGAGAGGACTTCAGGCTGTGAGCGCTCGGGCATGACTCGAGGAGGGCATGGAAGGTTGGCACCCTCTGATAAGCTCTTGGCACGCTTATTTAGATTGATTCTGAGGTGAGGCAAACAATGACTTCGAATCTGCCAAAGAAGGGCGAGTTCTTCGAGTTGCGCCCAGATGCCCGACGGCGCGGCAAAGGGCATGGCGTCGTTTTTGAGAACGAGTCTACCCTGAAGACGCCTCCAAATTTCCTCTTGCGTCCCGATCAGGGGGGCTTCCCGCCTCTGCGCGAGACACCGCGTCTAGTGTATTACCCAAGTGAGGGGTGGCCACCGGAGGATCTTGAAGCTGGAATGAGCGGCTATTGGCTCGTTTCCGGGCGTCTCCGCGAGGTGATGGCGGCCGTGGACCCAGGAGCTTTTGCGTTCAGGGAGACTGACTATCGACTCGCTGATGGAGCAATGGGTGGCCCTTATTTCCTTTGCGATGTCATCAGAACCATTGATGCCTTGGATGAGGCAGCATCCCAGCTGAAGATCATCGTGAGTGACGACTATGAAGAGGGGAAATACTACGATCTGACTGGCGACGTCCGCTTGGCGTTCAAGCGGGAGGTCATCGGCGATGCTCACGTATTCCGGCTCCCTTACTACGAAGGTGTCTTCTGCGACCGCACTTTCAAGGAGGCGGTCGAAGCCGCGGGACTGATCGCCAGCGGTACGTCCAACGGTCTGTGGTTCTATGACGCGGTGAACTGCTGAGACCAGGCGATGCTTGAGTCTAGGAGGATTTGTGGCTGGACATTCCACTCATTTGCAGGACCATCACGCGATTGAGCAGCAGACGCTGAGGCACAGCCCGTTGCTCGCAAAGCTGCAGGAGGCCGGGCGATTCAATATTCACGCACAAGAGAACCGGCTGTTCCTCCCCGCAAACCCTGCCTATGCAGATGCGATGGCCATTACGCCGCACAGTGGCGGACCGTTGGGTGAATACCAGAACGGAATGATTCGGCGCTTGAACGAGATTCAGAGAACGCGGGACGGTAAGGCCGCGCTACTGAATGACTCTGACGCCCTCGATAGAGTGATGGCACGTGTAGAAGCATTGCGAGACACGGTCAAGGTCGGGTTGATCAACGGCGATCTCAACACGAATACTCCGCTGGGAAGCACGCCTGCGATCACGAACAAACGAATCCGGGATTTTTTTGACGGCGTTCCTGAGTACCACCAAACGCATATCGCTCAGATCCAAGCCTTGAGAGGTTTCACCGGGGTCGACCTTGGCTGGGTGGCTGTCACTCATTCCGAAAGTGGTATCGTGACTACGCTCAATAGAATCGAGTATGACGCCAAGCCACTGACTCGCGGTGGAAACATTGAGTTGCAGCGAAGCGGCCTGTCGCTTGCCATTTCCAATGCCCACCACGGTGGCCGAGTTGTTCTGACAGAGCCGGGTATCCAGACGGTCGAGCGCGTGCTCGGCGAGGAAGCCGGGCATCGCATTCGCAGCCCGCGCTCGCAGCAAGGCGGTGCAACATTGGACCACCTAATCGGCGAAGCCTCCACCAGCCAACTTATCCGCTCCGGCGGCCTGCTCGCCTCCGGCGCCGACGCTGTCATTACCGCCCGCCGTACTTCGCAGCTGCTGGAGGAAGGCAACGGCACCGCCGCTCAGTCCGAGCTCACCCACGCCCTGGCGCGCAACGGCGGTGGCTGGGTCGGTGGCATGGCCACGGCATCGGTGATCGGCACCTCCAGTTTCGTCCCAGCCGCCATCGTCGCAGGCGATGCGCTGCTGATGAGCAAGGCGTTCGACAAGGGCGCCGATCTGCTCGACAACCGCGCCATCTACCAGCAGACCGACAAGGCCGATGTCACATGGCAGTTCGATGGCCGCAACTGGCAGCGTCAGGCGGTCATGGACAGCGCGGGCGACGGCCTGGGCAATCCGGCTGAGCGTAGTGTGGGCGCCAGTTACGAGAAGGCCCGCGAGCTGGGCGCATATGCCCATGTAAAAGCGGTAGAGCTGGCGCTGGGCAAGGCGCCGCCGCCGCAGGATCCATTCAGCATCCCGGCGAAGGACGGCGAGGGCCGTCTGGACAATCCCAACTGGCACCGCAATGCGCAGACCGAACAGTGGACGCGGCAGGTCAAGATCGGCGTGTCCGGTGCCAACGACCGGGGTGTGTATGAGACGCAGACCGCCAGCCCCGAACGCGCCAACGAGTTGAATCGTGAGGCGGTGCAACGCATCGAGAACAACATCGCCAACGGCAAGGCCGCGATTGCCGCCAGTTACCTGGAGACCTACGCCGCTACCCGCGCCAGCGACTTCGTGCCGCTGGTGCCGGAAGCAGTGGAGCAGGCCCGTGCCAAGCCCGACGCCGTCCAGGGCTCGGACAACCAGCTCTACCAGCGCGATGAAGCAGGGCAATGGCATCATGCTGGCCAGATCGCGCAGGGGAACATGGCGCTGGAGCTGGAACTGACCCGCACCATCCAGCAGCCGTCGCTCGATCAGTTCAACCAGACCATTGCCGCATTGGACGCGCGGCCATTGCCGTCTGCGGCGGAAGTGAACCAGAACGAGCTGCGCCACAGCTACTACGCTGCGGGCGTTGCGCTGACCCCAGCGTGGGAGCAGGCCATTGCCCTGGCCACGGCGCGCACGCGCGAGCAGTACGGCATTACGGGTCCCACGCTGCAGGAACTGGGGCCTGTAGCCGAGGGCAACGCGGGCGCGTCCCGGCCCATCACCCATTACCAGGTGGGTCAGGATGGCGTGGCGCGCGCCGTCGCGACCACCAGCACGCCGGAGCTGCAGGCCGCATGGAATGAGGTGCGCGCGCGTGCCAATGAGCAGGCGCCGTTGCCCGACTCGCCCGAGCTACGCATTGCAGCGCTGTCGGCGGGTGAGCAGGAGGTGTACCGGCAGGCACTGCAGGAGGCAAATCGGCTCGGTGCTGCGCAGGTAGATGCAGGACAGGTTGCACGAGCAGCCGCGCAGCTGGCACATGGCGACAAGCCATCCGAGCAGGATGGGAACATGGAAGTGCGGCCTGAAGAGCCGGCGACTGCGCAACCCATCGCGCCTGCGACGGTTGCGGCAGCGCCGCCAGCGGTAGCGGTCACGTCACCGCCTACGCCCGCGCCGCAGGATAAGCCCGAGCCACAGCGGTACGCCGAGCAGCGCGATCCGCCGCGGCGTGAGGCGGAGCCCCAACCCCAGCCCCATCCAAACAGCGAGGCGCCCACCGAAAACCGTACCGCCTCACAGACGCCGGAGCCCGCTGGGCCGATGCAGGCGCACCCGGTCGAATCCGAGCGTGCGACGCCACACGCTGCCGCGCCTCTGGCAGCGGCAACGCAGACGGTGCCCACGCAGCGCACAGAGCAGGCAGCGGAACCGGAGAAGATGGCCCCGATGCCTGCGGTTGCGCCCACTCCAAAGCAGGACATGGCAGGGCAGGAGGTCGAGCCGGTGCCGTTCAAGGAGCCGCTGCCTGCTGAGCCTGCGCGCGATCCATGGCCTTTGGAGCAGGAAGCGGCACAACACGTGCCAGAGCCCGAACCGGCTCCATCGGATGACTTCCGGCCCGTCACTGCGGCTGTCACGGTTCCTGCCGCGCCCACGATAGTGCCAAGCCCCGAGCCAGCCGCGCCCGCACCGGATGAGGCATCGGGCTCGAACCGGGCGCTCCAGGACCCCACGCAGCCCGGCCACCCCGATCACGCGCTGTATCAGCAGATCCGCGAGGGCGTGGAAGCGCTGGACGCCAAGCACGGCCGCAGCTTCGACGAAGTCAGCGAACGCATGACGGCCAGCCTTCTGGTACTGGCCAAGGACAACGACCTGGAACGGGTGGACCATGTGCTGGTGAGCAACGCTACGAGTGAACATCCGGCCGGGCACACGCTGTTCGTGGTGCAGGGCGAACCGAGCAATCCGGCGCATCAGCGCGCTGCGATGCCGACCGAGCTGGCGGCGCAGACATCGGTGGAGGAATCACTGCAGCAGTTCGATGCGGTCAGCCGCGAGGCAAACCAACGTGCCATTGCCAACCAGATGGAGCAGCAGCTGGAGGACCAGCGCGTACAACATGAGATCCAGATTCGTGCGGCCAGCGGAGGATGATCAACGTGTGAGCCGCACTGGGCGACCTGCGAAAGGACCGAAGATGAAGCCACAAGGAAAGCGCCGGATCTGCATGCTGGCTGGACTGCTCGTTCTTCTGGCTACGGGGTGCCGACCCGAGGCGGCTCGCGACGCAGGCTCGATAGCAGAGGCCCATCGTCCGGATCTGGTGCCGCTTGTGCGAGCCATGCCGACTACCTCAATGGATGCACCATTGACGGTCGAGTTCGATGTGGCCGCTCCCAGCAAAAATTCCTCTCCAACGCTCATGATCGGCATTCGCGTTGACCGCACGGATAACACCGCGGCGTTTGGGGCACTGGCCGATGTTCGGGCATCCGGGTTCCAGGCGAAGGTTTCCATGCAGCGCCTGGAATCGAGCGGATGGAAGGACGTGCCCTTGCACCGGCTGGAATGGGTCATTGGGGAACCTGCCAGAACAATTCCCATCCCCGCCGATGGTCGAGTGACAAATGCGTGGCTGGACGATGTTGACGTGCTGGCGCTGCAGAATGCTGGGCTGGAACGACCCGATGATAACTATGCACAGCTGGCCTTCGCATGGGCAAGCAATCCGTCGCCGGGCCGATACCGGGTTGAAGTGCAACTGCACTCCCCTCTGCCACAGCTTGAGCCGTACCAGCCGGAACTCCTGGTTGCTTACTTGCGCAGGCCCAAGTAAGGCAGCCTCGCCACCGCCGGTACGCTGAGTGTCACGGGTAAGTCAGCTCGGCATTCTGCCAATAGAGGGGGGATCGTATTCATCTGTCTCCCCATCCGAACTGGACCGCGTAGACGCAGGTTCTCGCTGTATCACCTTTATCGGAACGATAGGTCAACAGGCTGGTATCCATACCCTGGTTACCACCGGTGATGGGGCGCCGGTACTGCCTGATGCCCCCTCTCTGAAATGGCACTTCTGCTCCGGTTCTGTATCCGAGGGCTTCGAGCGCTCGTCCGGCACTTTCGGCTTCCCAGTAGCACACGCCATTCGGAGCATCTGTCACTGGCTGCTTGCCCAGCTGATAGAAGATCACCTCTTGGTTGGGGAACTCACGTGCCGACTCAACCGATAGAGAAGTAACCCCATAGTTATAGCCGTCCGTTGTTGTCAGGTCCTTCGCGATGTGCCTGATGCTGACCTTTTCGTCTGGCACGAGTGACACACCGATCGCCGTGCCAAACTTGTCCGGACTGATGTCCGCTCTTGACCTGAGCGAATCCGCGTAGGCGAGAATGCGTTTTTGCAGCTCGGCCATGGAGATGCGGGCAGGCTGCGTATCTGCGGCAGCGGCACGTTCATTGACGGCAGACGTATCCGTCGATCGGGCACATGCAGATGTTAGCGTGAGCAAGGCCGACAGTCCGGAAATTGCCCCAATGTGAGCTGCGCGCGGCATAGCTCGACGTAGCTGCGGCCGAAGCAATCTGGTCATGATGGCGGAGAGCAAAGCCGAAGCCTCTTTCGTTGTGATGCCCATCGGTGAGTCCCTGACGGTGTTGAAGGTACTGTGCGACCCGAATGAAGAGCGCCCGGACCTCCATCGTTCACGGCTGAACGCGATATCGTTCCAGAAGATCATGAACGCTGGTTTCCAGGCGCTGCCAGTCGCTCAGCATGACGCGTGCATAGTTCATCTCGATGGCGATGCTGTCGCCCACGTCCACGATGGAATGGCGGCACATTGCGATCTGGCCTTCGCCAGCGCGTTCAAGTGTCTTTCCCTGAACTACAAGTCCGTCAGGAATGCGGTCTGCCGGGTCGCAGCTGATGAACGTTGTCAGTTGGCCCTCCGCCGAGCGGGCCACATACCAGTCTGGTTCCATTCCTGGGTTGTGCACGTAAGGCCTGCCCAGAGCAGCCTCCGAGTCCTTTGCATAGGCTGCCATCAACGATGGGTCGATCGCATACGGCGTCAGACCCCAGCGTTCGGGTTGTGCAACGCGCAGCGCGAGGTTCTCTACCGGGTCCCTTCGCTCCAGTGATCCCGGCGCGCTGCTGGCTTCACTGCTGGACCGACGTGCCAGATAGTTCTGGATGGGAACGCGATCGATGTACCTAAGCTCGACCAGCACCTGCCGCCGGCTGTCCTGCGAGCTGCGAACCGGGCGATCACCGGGAGGCGCTGCATCGAAATCCGGCCAGAACACCGTGAGCATGACGCCCCCATCGGCCAGGGGGCCCGTCTGGTTGTAGTAGAGGTTGGCCGGGAACATGAAGCGGCGCGGGCCCACTCGTGCCTCTACGGGCTCCGTTGTATAGGTATGTCCACCCACCGTACGGGGGCTGGTTGCGGCTTCGGACATGGGGGGGTCGTTCGGGCCCGTTTCCGTAGATGGGGCTTTCGCGCAGGCGGTGGTGCTCAGCACCGCCACCAGGGCGAAGGAGGCAAGCCGGCAAGCCGGCGCTCTGCTCATGGGCGATTCCCTTGCATGACCGGAACGACTATAGAACGGTGGAATGGCAAGCTCCAGTCGTTGCCGGGACCTTGCTCACGCCCGGGTCCAGTACTGCACGCTGGCTCACATATTCAGCAAGTCGCGATCGGCGTCCTCTCTTCTTGCACCTGCCCCCCATCCCACCTATGCCATCATCCGCCCAGGACCGCAGTACCCATCAAGGCTGAACAGGCATGGAGCAGGCAACACGCTACACCGCAACCCTTTATCTGGCCGCGCCCGGCACCCCGCTGAAAAGTGGGGGCATCTCGCCGCGCGGCCACATGTACCTGCAGGTCGCTGCGGGCGACGAGGCCCACAGCTACGGCTTCGCGCCACCGCGCCACGCGCCGGGTGAAACCCGCACCGGCGTGCAGTACGCACAGGTGCGCCACGACGATGCTGACGAGCATCTGGACCCTTACTACAGCCGCACCCTGGAAATCACCGAGGAGCACTACGGCTGCCTGCGTGATTTCGCCGAGGAACCGGCCGAGTTCGAATTCGATGTGGACCGCCCGGCCACCATCAACCGCTGCAGCGATTTCGTCTGGGCGGCGCTGCACTACGCTGGCCTGCATCCACTGCCGGCGACGCTGGATGGCGGCAGCAACCTGGGCGAGTTCGCGGTGCTGTTCAACCTGCCGGAGATCCAGTGCATTGCCGCGCCGTTCCCGGGCAGCGATCTGAATGCCGAGACCCATCATGCGATGCCCGAGCGCGAGGCCGAGCATCATCGCCAGGGCGACCGCGCCAGCGATGAGCCGCCACCGACGCCGATTGAAGTGGCCGGCACGCTGCTGGACCCTTCGCATCCCGACCATCGCCTGTTCTCGCAGCTGATCCAGAAAGTGGCCGAACTGGATGCCGCGCATGGCCGCCCGTTCGATGCGGCCAGCCAGCGCATCAGCGCCAGCCTGCTGGTGCTGGCCAAGCAGAACAATCTCTCGCGGGTGGACCACGTGCTGCTCAGCCAGCCGACCAAGAGCAGCCATGCGGCGGAGAGCATCTTCATCGTGCAGGGCGACCGCAATGACCCGGGGCACCGCCGCGCCAGCATTGCCACCGAGGTGGCGGCCAAGACCGACGTGGCCGATTCGCTGCGCTTGAAGGAGCAGTAATCCGCGCGCCTGCCATACGCGCGCCGGCGCACGCCACGCCCCCCACCTGCTACCATTCCCCCGCAACCCCAGCCAGCCCACCCCGCGCAGACAGATGCAGGTCGGGCCGTCGTAGAACGGCCCAGCGAGCCAGGACACCCTCCCGTGCCCATTCAAGGACGCTCGCATGTTCCGTAATCCTCTCTTCCGCTCGGCCGCCCTGGCCGTGGCCGTTTCGCTCAGCCTCGGCGCGCCCTCCGCATTCGCCGACAACGCACCCGCCGCCAGCGCCACCACTGCCGTGCAGCGCCAGGCCGTGGCCAAGGGCCTGTACGAGCTGGCCTACAGCCCGAAGCAGAACGCCGTGTTCGTAGCCTCGTCCGGTGGCTTCGGCGATGACGCCGGCCCGGCCCAGGTGCTGCGCCTGAACCCGGCCACGCTGGCCGTGGAAACCCGCATTCCGCTGGAGCGCAAAGCCTTCGGCGTGGTGCTGGATGACGCCCACAACCGCCTGTACGTGGGCAACACCGTCGACCTGTCGGTGACCGTGGTCGACACCGCGCAGAACAAGGCCGTCGGCACCATCCAGCTGATGGAGAAGAAGACCGGCAAGGACGGCAAGGCCGTCTACACCCACGACCTGCGCGAACTGGTGGTCGACAGCGCGGCCAACCGCCTGTACGTGACCGGCCACAGCAGCCAGCCGGACGTGAGCAGCGTGCTGTTCGTGATCGATACCACCACGCTGAAGGTGATCAACACCATCGATGGCCTGGGCAATGCCAAGGCACCGGGCCTGGCGCTGGATGCGGCCAACAAGCGCGTCTACACCAGCAACCTGCTGGCCGACCTGGTGGTGGTGGGCACCGATTCGAACAAGGTGGTGGCGCAGCACAGGATCGCCGCCGAGCAGCCGATGAATATCGCGCTGGACCCGGCCGGCAAGCGCCTGTTCGTGACCGACCAGGGCTCGGAATTCCTGCGTGGCTACCAGGCCAAGAGCAGCGGCCTGGTCAGCAAGCATCCGGGCCAGCGCGTGCTGGTGCTGGACCGCAGCACCGGCAAGGAACTGGCCAGCATCCCGACCGATGCCGGCCCGCTGGGCATCCTGCTGGATGCACCGCGCAAGCGCCTGTACGTGACCAACCGCGAAGCCGGTACGGTGACGGCGTACAACAGTGACAGCTACCAGAAGGTGGCCACCTACACCGTGCCGACCCACCCGAACAGCCTGGCGCTGGATGCGAAGAACAACGTGTTGTTCGTGAGCATCAAGAACGGTGAGAAGGATGACAAGGGCGCTGACGAGAGCGTGGCGCGGATTCAGCTGTAACTGCGGTGCCCAGGCTGTAAACGCGGGGGCAGGGCGCAATGCGCTGCCCCCTTTTCAAGCTGCAGCGTTTACCCCAGCCGCGGCGCGGGATTCTGCATTTCCTGCGCTTGGGTTTCGACCTGCTGCTGCACACCCAGCCCCAGCTTCTGCATCGACTGCTCCACCGGCGTCTGCGCAGCCACTGCGGTCGGCATCATCGCCCGCAGGTGCGCCGGATTGGCCGGGTCGCCCTGTACCACGAAGATGTTGTGTCCCGCCGGCTGGTTGGCCGTGGCGTTGCTGACCAGCACGTGGTCGACCTGTTGCAGGCCCTGCTCGCGGGCCAGCACGGTCAGGCTGGCGGTCAGGCGTTCGCTGGTCTGGTCGAACGCGCGGCCGTGCTGGGCATCCAGTGCGGCCACGCCCTGGCGGATCTGCTGGTTGAGGCCATAGTCGGGGTGGTTGGGGGTGATCTCTGCCATGGCGATCGAACGGTGGCGGTGGGTCGTGGATGAACCCCCCAAGTATAGATCCGGCTCGTGAAGTCAGTCTGCCGGCCGATGGTCATAGCTGATCACCCGCTCGGCCAACCAGCGCCCGTCCACGCGACGCCAGACCTGGATGAAGCGGGCCTGGCCCACCCAGCGCTCCACGCCGTCCTTGCCGCGTTCGTGGAAGCGGTGGTCGCCGATCTCCAGTGCGCGCTCGTCATGCAGCGGGAACACCTGCAGCGAAGACTCAACCCGCTCGCGGCGCAGGCTCCAGCCGCCCTTGCGCCCATTGCTGCACATGTTGGCCACGCTGCGACGGAAGTCCTCGCGATTGCTGGCCGACTTGCCATCCTTGTCATGGAAGAACTCCATGTCCTGGGTGGTCATCGCGGCGGCCTTGTCAGCATCGCAGGCCTCGAAGGCGGCGGCGAACAGCTGGGTGTCGGCCTGGCGGATCTGCTCGCGCAGGTCATCGGAGGGCGCGGGTGCGGCGGCGAGGCCGGCGGCCAGCAGGGGCAGGGTGAGCAGCAGCATGGCGAAGCTCCAAGGAGGGTTCACGCAGGCTCGCATGGCGTTCGGGGCGCTGCAGCCGGCGTCCGACGAAACGGCCGTTCCATGGAGTGAATGCCCGCATTGGCGGCTCGGCTCCAGCGTCGGGGCCGTGGTCTGTGCAGGGGATGTCATGGCGACCGGCGATTCCATCACGGCCGCGATAGGGGCCGGCCCATAGGCTGAAATCCTCCCCTTCCACAGGAGGTTCCATGCCTGCTTCCCGCGTCCGCCTGCACGTTGAAGACACCGGTGGCGACGGCCGCCCGGTCATTCTGATTCACGGTTGGCCGCTGTCCGCCGACGCATGGAAGACGCAGGTGTCGATCCTCCGCGACGCCCAACACCGGGTGATCAGCTACGACCGGCGCGGCTTCGGCAGTTCCGACAAGCCCGCCGAGGGCTACGACTACGACACGCTGGCGGCGGATCTGGCCGGGGTGATCGAGGAACGTGACCTGCGCGACGTCACCTTGGTCGGCTTCTCGATGGGCGGCGGTGAGGTGGCGCGGTATGTGGTCAATCACGGGCAGGAGCGCCTGCACAGCGTGGTGTTTGCAGCAGCCGTGCCGCCGTATCTGCTGCGCGGCGAGGACAACCCGGAAGGTCCGCTCACACAGGACAAGGCCGACGAAATGCGTAGCGGTCTGGAGAAGGATCGCGAGGCGTTCTTCGATGGCTTCACCCGCGATTTCTTCAGTGCCAATGGCAAGCTGATGGTGACCGAGGATGAGCGCCAGGCCGCAATCGCGCTTTGCCATCAATCCGACCAGACGGCGGCGCTGGGTTGCATGCAGGCGTTTGCCACTACCGACTTCCGCGACGATCTGAAGAAGATCACGGTGCCAACCCTGATCCTGCACGGTGACAGCGATGCCATCGTGCCGTTTGAAGGCTCGGGTCAGCGCACGCACCGGGCCATTCCGGGCAGCGAAGTGGTGATCCTGGAAGGCGCACCACATGGGTGCAATACCAGCCATGCGGACCGCTTCAATCTGGCGCTGCTGAACTTCCTGAAGCGGTAAGCTGCGGCCATGCGCCAGACCAAGACACCCCCGTGGAAGAAGCCCAATCCCAAGGGCCAGACCTCGCAGCCGCTGTCGCCTGCACAGAAAGAGGCGGCGCGGCAGCGGGCGGAAGAGAATGGCCGGCGTTATCCGAATCTGGTGGACAACATGTGGGCCGCGAAGCTGCCGCGCGGGTCCTGATCTGTAGAGTCGAGCCGTGCTCGACCCCGCACGGTGCCCATCCACGCATGGCGTGGATCTACTGCAACAGCGGCCTGGCCTGGCCCGGCATCTACATGCCGTCCAGCGGCGTCCAGCCGGGTTCCAGCCATGGTGAGATCTCGCTCTGGCGGACGGTGATTGCCTCCGTCGGCAGCCCCGCCAAGCGCGCAAGCTCTGCACGCAGCAGCTCGGAATCCACCGGCGCGGCCGTAGCCACCTGCAGCCGATCACTCTGATGCCTCACCTGTACCGGTAGCGTGGCGTGCGCGTCATGCTGGCCGCCGGTGCGCCCGATCGGGTAGCGCATTGTTACCGGCCGTGACAGCTGCGCCAGTGCGGGCTGCCACGCCTGCAGCACGAGGGGCTGCCCGGCAGCGGGAACATGTACTTCAGCAATCGTGGCCGGGTAGCCCGTAAGGCTCTCGACCAGCACCTGGAAGCGCGCGCCATCCGGCATGACCAGCACGGCGGCAATCAACGCAGAGAACGAAACGAACACCGCCGCGAGGTTCCAGCTGCGCGGCGCGGTGGCCGGGCGCGTTGCGGTGCGCAGGCCCGGTCTGCGCCGCAGCTTGCGCGCGTAGATGCGCCGGTCCTTCCTGCGCGGGCTGCTGCTGTGCTCGGGCAGATGCAGGGGCACCCGTGGAAGGCGCGCCACACGGGCCTTGATCAGGCGCGACAGCAGCATCCACGCGATCACGAACGCCAGCAGCGGAAGCAGCGTTCGCACCCACAGATACAGCGTGACCATCCACAACACCTCTACATGCGACCATCCATGCTCATCCACATCCTACCGGGGCCACGCGGCGGTTGTCGTATCCGCCAGCCGACAAGCACAGGGCGCTTGGTTAGGATGGTCCTTTGTTGTCACGGATGAACCGATGGTCTCTGCTGCTGCCCGCTTCTGTCGTATCTGTGGTCCTGGCCCGATTCTGCTGGCACTGCAGGTGGTGGCGCTGCTGGCGGTAGCCCTTGCAGCCGGCTTCTTCCACTACCGCGTGGGATTGCTGCTGGAGCCGGTGGATGACGCATGCGGTGGGCCTGATCCTGTCGCGCGCATGCAGGTTGCAGAACAGCTGCTGGCGCGGTCCGCTGCGCTTGCACCATGGCAACCGTTGCAGTGGATTCCGATGGCGGGGGTGGTACTGGCGTTGCTGGGCGCGATGTCGATCAGCGTCTACCGCCTGGGTCGCCTGTCCGAACGCCTGCGACGCGCCAACTGGGGGGTGATGGCCCTGCACGCCGCGATCCTGGGGCTGGCGCTCAGGGCATTGCATCTGTACGACATGGCATGGACCAGCGTGGCCAAGCTGTCTCCGGCCGCATGCTTGGTTGAACTGGGCGAGCAGGGCCGGCTGCCGCTGGCACAGGCGCAGCAGGTGGTGTTCGAGATCCTCACCCATGAGCATGCGCCGCTGTTGCGCAATCCCGATGACCTTGCCCTGGTGCTGGTCGCGTTGATGCTGGTGGCAATGGCTGCAGGATTCATGCTGTGGCGGGCGATCGTGCGCGAACGTCAGGTGCAGTCGCCCAGCCCCTGAGGGGTGTGTGACCGACCACGCGCCCGCAATCGCGCTACAGTCTGCGCTTCGCTCCTGCAAGGATGTGCTGATGCGTTGGTTGCTGCGTGCTGTACCGCTACTGCTCTGTTCGCTGGCGGTACACGCCGCCGAGGTGGACCGCCGGATTGCGGTGACCATCGACGACCTGCCCTGGGCGCGGGTGGACGAGATCGTTCCGCCGGACCTGCAGTCGCGGCACGAAGCGCTGATGGCGCAGCTGCACCAGGCGGGTGTGCCGGTAGTTGGCTTCGTCAACGAGAACAAGCTAGAGATCGATGGGCAGGTGCAGCCGGCGCGGGCGCAGATGCTGCGCGACTGGCTGGACGCCGGTTATGTGCTGGGCAACCACACCTACTCGCACATGGACCTGAATGCCAAGGGCGTGCCTGCGTTCCAGCAGGATTTCCTGCGTGGCGAGACGGTGCTGCGGCCGTTGCTGGCCGAGCGTGGGCTGAAGCCGCAGTGGATGCGTCACCCCTATCTGCGTGCCGGGCGCACGCCGGAAGAACGCGCGGAGATGGACGCGTTTTTCAAGCAGCATGGCTACCGCGTGGCACCGGTGACGGTCGACAACGGCGAGTGGGTGTGGGCGTTCGCCTACGCCAACGTGATGAACGAGCAGCCGGATTCACCGGCGCGCGAGGCGACGCTGGCACAGCTGCGCAAGGGCTACGTGCCGTACATGCTGAACAAGCTGGACTACTACGAGAAGCAGTCGCAGGCACTGCTGGGCTACGCGCTGCCACAGGTCTGGCTGATGCACGCCAACGAACTCAATGCAGCCACGTTTGCCGAACTGGTGGCGGCGACGAAGCGCCGCGGCTATCGCTTCATCTCACTGGATGAAGCGATGCGTGACCCGGCCTATGCACGTGGTGCCGAAGGCTACAGTGGCCGTTACGGCCCGAGCTGGTTGCACCGCTGGGCGATGGCGGAGAAGAAACCGAAGGAGTTCTACGCCGGTGAACCCGAGGTGCCGGCGTGGGTGATGAAGCTGGCGAAGGTGGACTCGGAATGAGGCTCAGCGCTTGACGGCCAGCACACCGTCAAGCGCCAGCTCGGCCTTGAAGCCGGCCTTTTCCAGACGTTTGGCCACTTCACGTGGCACGTCGCGGCCGCTGGTCAGCTTGTTCGGCGCGCCGGTGTAGTGAAACAGGCGCCCGCCCTTTCGGATGACGCGGGCGAGGTGGTCGTAGAACACCTGCGAGTACAGTTCGCCGGCGATGCCGAAGCGCGGCGGGTCGTGCAGGATCGCGTCGACGCTGCTGCTGGCCACCTGTTCGATCTGCTGCGAGACATCGCCGTGGCTGAACTGCAGGCGGCCACCGGCCGCAGCCGATTCCGGGTCCGGCGACCACGGGTTGAGCGTGCGCAGCCACATCACGTCGGCGTTCTTCTCGAACGAGCGGATCTGGCCGACGCCGGCCTCCAGCGCGCAGGCGGCGAAGTAGCCCAGGCCACCGCAGGTATCGAGGATGACCTTGCCGGCCGGGGCGACCAGCTCGACCTTGCGGCGCGCGTCCTCGAACGGTGACAGCTTGGAGGTCGGCAGCATCTTGATGCCGTCGATCTCGAAGGTCGGTGCGCCCCATTCGGTCGGCACCAGCTTGATCAGCGAACCGCTGTAGCGCGAAATCGGTGCGAAGTCCTCGCCGTCCCAGTAGTACAGCGTGCGGTCCTTCAGCTTGCCCGGCCACGGGTAGGGCTGGCCACGGAAGTGGAAGCCGTCGGCATCCAGCGCCACGCTGCCCTCGCTGCGGCCGAGGTCGAGCGAGCCCTGCCAGTCGGCAGCGCCCTTGTCATGGGCACGGCGCAGGCTGTCGGCGCTGTCGCGGGTCAGCAGGGGGCCGGTGTAATGGGACACGGCGGGTACCGGGGCGGTTCGGGGGAGGGCATGGTACCGCAGGGCGCATGATGGGTTGAAAGAGTGATTTATGACCATGGTCGTTGAAAACAACGGTCTATGGGGCATGTGCAACTAATCTCAGTATGACGGGATGCCGCGACGCGGCCTTCAGTGAAAGGCTGAAGGCCGCCTAAGATCAGTTGCCTACTGAGCGAACTGAGTTCCGCGATTGGATGCGCATTGCCTTGGTATGCACACGTCCAGCGAGGTGCTCACGAATCGTGACTCCATTATGGTGCAGACGACGCCAATTCCCTCGCTGAGATAGAAGGGGGATGAATAATGACGTGTATCGCTAAAATAGCATCTGCCGTTGTCAATACCAATCTTAGCTGTTCGGGCTCCGGCAACGGAGCTCTCTGCATTCATCTGGCCTGTTGAATAATAGGACACGCCCACAGGAACACGTCCATTCGGCGCAGTTGCCGTAACCCAGTCAATACTCTTCGAACTCCATTTTGAGGTTGGATTCCCTGGGGTGTTTTCACGAGTGCATGCCCAGCCTGCTGCCGGCCCTTCAATCGTCCCCTCCCCTTGAGATGGTTCCATATCCATGGAAGCGCAGAAAGCTTGGTGGTAGAGCTTAGTCGCCTCCGACTGGTCGCTGTATCGATAGATCAGTCGTCCAAATCCATCAGGCTTCAGATGCTGATCAACTTGAATCTGCCCTCCATCGAAGTCTGGCCAAGTTGTACGGCGAACAATGATGATCTCTCCTTTGGCGCTGAGCTCCGTTCTGTCGACACTCAATGGTGTTTCTGCGAATGCAGGCGAGGCCGTGGCGATTGCCAGACACAGGATCAGTGTGCGATTACTCATCTGCGAGTCTCCGTTCTTCGGTTGCGGAGACACTAGGCTCAACAATGTTCAGTTTTCAGATTGTGACCCGCACCGTACTTGACCAGATTTCAAACTTTTCTTACTAGTTTGAATGTTGATCCATCGCTCAATCGCACTTCACCGCATACACCGGCCCAGCACCGATCAGCATCAACGCCATGTAGTCACTATCGCTGGCCTTGCCGTTCAACGTCGCGTCCTTGTTGAAGTGGAAGATGCCGAAGCCGCCCGCCATGCGGATCAACGCGCTGTCGATCTGCTCGGCGTCATCGCGGAAGTAGCGGCTGATCTCGCTGCGGGTGGCCTTGTGCAGGGCATTCGGCTCGCGTTGCCACTGGTCGCCGCGGCTGAAGGAGACGAAGTACTGGCCGCCTTCCCTGTCGATGCGGAAGTCGGCCGGTTTGCGCGCGCCGGTGGCGAAGCAGCCCTGCAACGGATCGGCGCTGAAAGGAAGCCCGGCATCGCCACTGCAGGCGGTGAGCAGCAGGACGGCACCGGGCAGCAGCAGGCGGAGCATGCGCATGGGATGTCCCTACAGGGCAGGTGCGGCTAGTGTAGGCGGCACTCGGGCGTCGCCCGTACAGAAATTCGGCAAGAACAAAGGGGTTTTCGGATGGCGCAGGGCAAGGCACCGTGGTGCGGCATGGCCAGTTGGCTGGGGATCGCTGTGGGTTGGGGGGCCGGCACATTGGCGGCGCAGGCGGCGGCAGCCGCAGGCGGCAATGGCATGGCTGCGGGATTGGGCGTGGGCGTGCTGGGCGCGGCGCTGGTGGGTGGCGGCCTGGCGGTGGCTTCGCGCGTGCGCGGTGAGCGTTGGCCGTGGATCGGCATCGGTGGTGCGGTGCTGAGTGCGCTGCCGCTGCTGATGTACCTGCTGCGGATGATGCTGAAGCTCTAGCGGTAGTGCCGGCCGCTGGCCGGCACCTGCAGGTCGCATGCGGCGTTCATGGAGTTGCCGGCCAGCGGCCGGTACTACCGGATGCAGGTCAGGTGCTGCGGTGGATCTCCACGGTGACATGCACCAGCTCCTCATGGATCGCCAGCGCGTTGCGCAGGGTATCGGCATCCAGCGTGGCGTCGCTGGTGACCACGCTGGCGCTGACCGCGTACTTGCCGCGACCCACCTGCCAGACGTGCAGGTCGGCCAGGCGCGCCGGCCACGGGCCCTGTTCGATCACTTCGCGTACTTCGGCCACCACCGGAGCGTCCATCTGCGCGTCGAGCAGGATGCGGCCGCTGTCGCGCAGCAGGCCCACCGCCCACACCGTGACCAGCACGGCGCCGACCAGGCCCATCACCGGGTCCAGCCAGGTCAGGCCCAGCAGCTTGCCGCCGAGCAGGGCGATGATGGCCAGCACCGAGGTGGCGGCGTCGGCCAGCACGTGCACATAGGCCGAGCGCAGGTTGAGGTCGTGACTGTGCGCATGGCCGTGATCGTGGTGTTCGTGGTCATGCCCGTGATGATGGCCATGGTCATGCCCGTGGTGGTGATGCGCGTGGCCCGGGCTGTCGTGCAGCCACCATGCACAGAGCAGGTTCACGCCCAGGCCTACCGCAGCGATGGCGATGGCTTCGTTGTAGTGGATCGGCGCCGGTACCCACAGCCGCTCCAGCGACTGCACGGCCATCAGCGCGGCCACGCCGAGCAGGGCGATGGCGCTGGTATAGCCGGCCAGAATCTCGATCTTCCAGGTGCCGAAGGCGAAGCGCGGGTCGTGCGCGTAGCGGCGTGCGCAGCGGTACGCAAACACCGAGAGCCCAAGCGCCAGCGCATGCGAACTCATGTGCCAGCCGTCGGCGAGCACGGCCATGGAGTTGAACCACCAGCCGCCGACGATCTCCAGGACCATCATGCTGACGGTGAGCCACAGGGCGCGGCGGGTATTGCGTTCGGCCAGCGGGTTGCCGTCGTCGAAGCGGTGTTCGTGGCGACGGGCGGCGGCGAGGGCGTCCAAGTGCATGGGGGCGGGAGCTGGAGTGGATACCCCCATAGGGTATATGATCCCGCCATGGCCCATGTACACAAAAATCGTAAGCAGCTGCTGACCCGGGTGCGCCGCATCGCGGGCCAGGTGGCGGCGTTGGAGCAGGCGCTGGACCAGCCCGAGGGTGAGGCCGGGGACTGTGCGGACGTGCTGGTGCAGGTTGCCGCCGTGCGCGGTGCCGCCCACAGCCTGCTGATGGAGCTGCTGCACGAGCACCTGCAGGAACACGTGGTGGGTGCCGATGATCCGCAGCAGCGGGCGGCCGAGGCCGAGGTGCTGGTGGAGCTGTTGCGCCGCTACGGCAAATAGCAGGGGTAGTGCCGCCCGCTGGCCGGCAACTACAGATGGCGTCCGAAGCTCACGCAGTTGCCGGCCAGCGGCCGGCACTACCCGTGCCGGTGCCGCGCGTTCCAGATATGCGTGGCGGCCAGCAGCAGGCTGCCGGTGACGGTCATCGGCGTTTCCCAGTCATGTGAGGGCAAGGCCAGCGCGCCGGCCAGCAGCAGGCCGAGCCCGCCGCCGGCGGCGGCCCAGGCCAGCACGGGCAGCGGGTGACGGCGCTCGGCCCGCCACAGCGCGTAGCCGGTCAGCGGCAGGGCGATGGCCACGAACAGCAGGTGCACCCATTCCGCTTCGGCCCAGGTGCCGAACAGGGGGAGCGCGGCGGCCAGCAGGGGCAGCGCCAAGCAGTGCAGCAGGCACAGGCTGGACAGGGCGACCGCGCCGGCATCAAGCAGGGCGGCAGAAGGCGACTTCATCGGGGGAGGTTCCTTGCGCAACAATTGTTATAAGGTAACATTTTCGTTCCGCAGCCAACCCGCTCCGACATGAACACTGTTTCCCGCGCCGACCGTCGCCTTCCGGTCACCGTACTGTCCGGCTTCCTGGGGGCCGGCAAGACCACCCTGCTCAACCAGATCCTGCGCAACCGCGAAGGCCTGCGTGTGGCGGTCATCGTCAACGACATGAGCGAGGTCAACATCGATGCGCAGCTGGTGCGCCAAGGTGGCGCCGAGCTGCGCCGCACCGAAGAGACGCTGGTGGAATTCAGCAACGGCTGCATCTGCTGCACGCTGCGCGACGACCTGCTGCAGGAAGTGCGGCGCCTGGCCGATGCCGGTCGCTATGACTATCTGCTGATCGAATCCACGGGCATCGGTGAACCGATGCCGGTGGCGGCCACCTTCGCGGTGCGCGACGAGCATGGCTTCAGCCTGAGCGATATCGCGCGGCTGGACACGATGGTGACGGTGGTCGACGGAAGCGCGTTCCTCGCCGACTTCGGCTCGACGTCGCGACTGGCCGAGCGCGGCCAGCAGGCCGGCCCGGAGGATGATCGAGGTGTGGTCGATCTGCTGTGCGAGCAGGTCGAGTTCGCCGACGTGATCGTGGTCAGCAAGGTGGACCAGGTGGATGACGAAGCGTTGCAGGACACGCTGGCCGTGTTGCGTGGCCTGAACCGCGACGCGAAGCTGCTGCTGTCCAGCTTCGGCGATGTGCCGCTGGCCGAGCTGCTGGATACCGGTCGCTTCGACATGGAGCGTGCGCAACGTGCGCCGGGCTGGGTGAAGGAACTGCGGGGCGAGCACACACCGGAAACCGAGGAGTACGGCATCGGCAGCTTCGTCTACCGCTCGCGACGTCCGTTCCACCCGGCGCGCTTCGCCCGCGCGCTGCAGTCCGGCATGCCCGGCGTGATCCGCAGCAAAGGCTGGTTCTGGCTGGCCAACCGCATGGACTGGGTGGGTGAGCTGAACAGCGTGGGCGCTGCGACGCGCACGCAGGCGGCGGGCTTCTGGTACGCCGCACGTGACCGCGTGCGGGCCGGGCTGGAAGACACCGCGCCGTTGTTGCCGCCCACGCCGCTGCCTTACAGCGACTTGGGATGGGCGCGGCAGCAGGCCGACTGCTGGAGCGCGCCGCTGCCGGGGCCGGAAGAATTCCCGGATTCGGCCGCGCACGCGGCGATGCAACGGCTGTGGCACCCGTTGTGGGGCGACCGTCGCCAGGAACTGGTGGTGATTGGCGTGCACATGGATGAGCGCGCGGTGCGTGCGGAGCTGGATGCGTGTCTGCTCAACGACCAGGAGCTGCGTGCGGGGCCATTGCTGTGGCAGCAGTTGCCGCAGGCGTTCCCGGTGTGGAAGCGCTGAGCGGGCGCTGAGGGTTCGGGGTGCACCGGCCAGCGGCCGGCACACCCCGCCCTGCATCGATCCACGCAGGGCGGGGATCTACAAGGCGTCACGCCACTGCCAACCCCCGGTGCTCACCTGCAGCACGTGGCTTGGTCGCAATGCCTGCAGCAGGTGCCGGTCGTGGCTGACCATCAGCAGCGCGCCCGGCCACGCCGCAAGCAGTTTCTCCAACGCCTGCAATGCGCTCAGATCCAGCGCATTGCCGGGTTCGTCCAACAGCAACAGCTGGGGCGCGGGATCGGCGTACAGCACGCTGGCCAGCGCACCTTTCACGCGTTCGCCATCGCTGAGGCTGCGGGCTGCCCGCTGGATGCGCTGTGCATCCAGCCCGAGCAGGGCCAGCCGCGTGCGCAGCTCGCCTGGGTCCGCGCCCGGGTTGGCGGCCTGCACGGTGTCGAGGATGCTGCGCTCGCCGGACAACCCCAGCAGCTGCTGGTCGAGCAGGGCCAGTGGCGCATGCCGTTGCACGGTGCCGCTGCGTGCAGGCAGCTGGCCGGCCAGCACACGCAGCAGGGTCGATTTGCCGCTGCCGTTGTCACCGACCACGGCGATGCGCTGGCCGCGACGGATCTCCAGCTGCAACGGTGCACTGCAGCCATGTGGCAGCACCAGCGCCTCGGCCTGTAGCAGGCGCGTGCTGCCACGGTCACCCGCACCGGCGAACAGTGCCAGTTCCGGCGCCGCGTTCACCGCCGATGCCGCTGCGCGGAGATGCTCTGCGCTGGCCTGCAGGCGTTCGGCCTGCACCTGTTGTGCGCGGCCGTGGCTGGCCTCGGCGCGCTGCTTCTGCCGGCCGAGGAGGATCGGGGCCTGGTTGGCCTGCTTCGCATCGCGGTTGCCACGCGCCTGGCGTTGTTGTTGCCGTTCGTGCTGTTCGCGCGCGCTGCGTTGCTGCTGGCGGTGCTGGGCGCGCGCATGGTCGAGCTGGGCGGCGGCAGCTTCGCGCTCGGCCGCGCGCGCATCGGCATAGTGCTGCCACGGTCCGCCGTAACGATGCAGCCCGCGCCCATCGAGCTCGACGATCTGCTGCATGTGCGCCAGCAGCTCGCGATCATGACTGATCACCAGCAGGCCACCGCGCCACTGCTGCAACTGTTCGTACAGCTGTTGGCGATGGCGTGCATCGAGGTGGTTGCTGGGTTCGTCCAGGATCAGCCAATCGGCACCGCTGGCCCAGGCACCGGACAGCGCGACCTGCATGGCCTGGCCACCACTGAGGCGCGCGGCCGGCTGGGCGGGATCGAGATCGTCGGGCAGCCGAAGCGCCTGCCATTGCTGCTGCAGGCGTTCGCGCAGATCCCAGCGGTCGCCGACGCAGGCGAAGTCGGCCTCGTCCACGCTGCCGGCTTCGATGCGTTGCAGTGCGGCCAGTTCCGCGCCGACGCCGGCCAGTTCACCGACCGTGCCGGCGGGTGGATAGCCGGGCGTCGGCAACAGGAACACGCGGCCACTGCCGCGCACCTGGCCAGTGTCGGGCAGCAACCGTCCGGCCAGCAGGCGTGCGAGCACGCTCTTGCCGGCGCCGTTGGCACCGACCAGGCCGGTGGCGACCGGATCGAAGGAAAACGACAGGTCGGAAAACAGCGGGCGGCCGTCGGCCAGCCGATACGACACGCGATCGAGCGTGAGGGAATGCGGGGTCATGCGACCTCCATGGATGCCGGGTTCTCCCCTGCGCGCAGGGGCGGGAAGAGTCAGGCCGTCTGGTGGGAAGACGGCGGCATCAATGGCGCATTGGTCGCGAGCCTCTTGGAGGAATGAGCGGCCAGTATAGCGGGGCTGGCTGAATGGTTTGATGGCGCGACTCTACAAAGGCATCCACGCATGGCGTGGATCTAATGTGGGCCGGACATGGGGTGGATCGATCTCCTAGGGCACGGTTTCCAGGCGCGCGCTGACGAAGTCGATGAACACCCGCAGCTTCGGAAGCACGTGGCGGCCGGAGGGCCACAGCAGGTGGAAGATGCCGCAGGAATGCACATGCTCGTCCAGAACGGTGACCAGCCGGCCGTCGGCCAGTGCATCGCGCACCGAGTGCACGGGCACGAACGCCAGGCCGATATCGCGCAGTGCCAGCGCTACCCGCGCTTCGATGGTGTTGGCCACCATGTGCACCGGCAGCTCCTGCGGTGTTTCATGGTCGGGCCAGTGGATCGGCCACAGTTCCAGCTTGCCGGTACTGGGGAAGCGATAGTGCAGCAGCGTGTGCTGCATCAGATCGGCCGGTGTGCGCGGCGTGCCGCGCCGCTGCAGGTAGGCGGGTGAGGCGACGATGCGGCGTGGAAACACACCCAGGCGTCGTGCGTTCATGCGTGAGTCGCTGGGCTCGCCGACGCGCAGTACGGCATCGAAACCTTCCTCGATGACGTCGACCAGCCGATCGCTGAAATCGAGGTCGAGGCGGATATCGGGATAGGCCGCCATGAACTCGGCCATCAGCGGCAGGGTCAGGTCGCCCACCAGTGGCAGGCCGATGCGCAGCGTGCCGCGAGGCGTGGCGTGCGGCTGTGCCAGCTCGGTGCGTGCGGCATCGCGCTCGTCGAGGATGCGCCGGCAACGCGCCAGGAACAGCTGACCCTCGGCGGTGAGCGTGATGCTGCGCGTGCTGCGGTGGAACAGGCGCACGCCCAGTGCGTGCTCCAGCCGCGCCACGCACTTGCCCGCTGCCGAGGCCGAGATGCCCTGCAGGCGCCCGGTCTCGACAAAGCTGCGGGTGTCGGCGGCATGCACGAAGGTCTGCAGGTTGGCGAGGTTGTCCAGGACTGACATGGGCGTGCGGGCAATGAAAGCGGCAGGGTAGGCCGGCGCGGCTGTAGCGGGCGGCTCCGCCATCGCAACACTGTGGTGCGGGGTGGCGTGGAGACCGTTGTGGCCTTGCGGTTCCGGCCATCATGACGATTGCGGACTACACGGTCCATGATGCCCGGAGCGGCAACCGGCTTTTTGCGCGGACGCCCGCTGCCTAACGTGGCGGCCTCTCCCCCACGGATTCCCGCGATGAATGCCGCTCCTTCCTTCGAACCTGCGCCGACACTGCCTTCGGTGCAGCGGCTGCTGCAGCAGGTCCACCCGCAGCGCCTGGTCGGTGCGGTGGTGCTGGTGCGCGAGCACGGCGCGCTGCGCCATGCCAGCGCCACGGGCCTGGCGGATCGCGAGTCGGCCACGCCGATGCAGCGCGACCAGCTGTTCCGGCTGGCCTCGGTGAGCAAGCCGCTGCTGAGCACGGTGATCCTGGGCCTGGTGGCCGAGGGCGTGCTCGACCTGGATGCACCGGTGCAGCGCTGGCTGCGGGACTTCCGCCCGGCGCTGGCTGATGGCAGCACGCCAGCGATCAGCCTGCGCCAGCTGCTCAGCCACAGCAGCGGGCTGGGCTATCGCTTTCTCGAAGCCGATGCGAAGGGTCCCTACGCACGCGCTGGCGTCAGCGATGGCATGGACGCGAACCCGCTCTCTCTGGCCGACAACGTGCGCCGCATCGCGCAGGCACCCCTGCTGTTCGCGCCGGGCAGCCAGTGGCTGTACTCGCTGGGCGTGGACGTTGCCGGTGCCGTGGCTGAAGCAGCGACCGGTGAATCCCTGCAGGCACTGTACGAGCGCTTGCTGGCCGCACCGCTGGGCCTGCGCGACACCGCCTTTGCTGCGCGCAACGCGGCACGCTTGGCCACGCCCTATGTAAGCGACGCGCCGCAGCCGCATCGCCTGCAGGAAGGCGAGGTGGTCGCTCCGTTCGAGGGTACGGTCGGCATCGAATACAGCCTCGCGCGCGCCACCGATGCCAGCCGTTTCCCCTCGGCCGGGGCCGGCCTGGTCGGTACCGCCGATGACGTGATGGCGGTGCTGGAAGCCTTGCGTGATGTGCAGCGTTCAGGCCTGCTGCCGCCCGCACTGGCAGCGGAGATGGCCAGCCCGCAGGTCGGCGAGCAGGGACCGCCGGAACCAGCCGGCTGGGGCTTCGGCCTGGGCTTTGCGGTGCTGCGCGATGCGGCCGCAAGCGGTACGCCGCAGAACGCAGGTACATGGCGTTGGGGCGGTGCCTACGGGCACAGCTGGTTTGTCGATCCTGTGCGCGGGCTGAGCGTGGTGGCGCTGACCAACACCCTGTACGAAGGCATGGACGGTGCCTTCGTCGATCAACTGCGCGATGCGGTGTATGCCGATGTGGGGACCGTGCGATGAGCGGCCATGCCATCGATGCAGCCAGCCCCGCCGGTGAAGCCACGCGCCTGCCATGGGCCGGCCTGCTGGCGTTGGCCGGTGGCGGCTTCATCACTCTGCTGACCGAGACCCTGCCGGCCGGTGTCCTGCGGCCGATGGGCGAAAGCCTCGGTGTGAGTGATGCGGCGGTCGGCCAGCTGGTGAGCGTGTACGCACTGGGCTCGGTGATGGCCGCCTTGCCGATGACCGCACTGACCCAGCGCCTGCCGCGACGCCCCTTGCTGCTCGCTGCGATTGCCGGCTTCGTGCTGGTCAACACGCTGACCGCACTGAGCAGCAGCTATCCGCTGATCCTGGCCGCGCGTTTCCTGGCCGGCGTGAGCGGCGGGCTGCTGTGGTCGCTGGTGGCCGGCTACGCCGCGCGCATGGTGGTGCCGTCGCTGCAGGGCAGGGCAATCGCGGTGGCGATGGTCGGATCGCCGTTGGCGCTGTCACTGGGCGTACCGGCGGGCACCTTGCTGGGCCAGCAGATCGGCTGGCGTTGGGCGTTCGCGCTGATGAGCGTGCTGGGCGTGGGGCTGCTGGCGTATGCGCGTTGGGCACTGCCGGCCTTGCCCGCCGCCGGTGCCGGCCGGCGCATACCGCTGGGCACGGTGTGGCGCATGCCCGGCGTGCGCAGTGCATTGCTGGTGATGGTGCTGTACGTGCTGGCGCACAACGTGCTCTACACCTACATCGAACCGCTGGCGGTGGAGGCCGGCGCCGGCCCGTGGCTGGACCGCCTGCTGCTGGCCTTCGGCGTGGCCGCCATCGCCGGCATCGGCATTGCCGGCTGGGGCGTGGACCGTCATCTGCGCACGCTGGTGTGGGCGGCGGTGATCGGCTTCATCGTGCCGGTGCTGACCCTGATGTTGTGGCCGGGCGACGCGACCGCGCTGCTGCTGGCGACGATCCTGTGGGGCGTGGCCTTCGGTGCGGTGCCTACGTTGTTCCAGACCGCATTGGCACGGCGCGCGGGTGCCGCCGCGGATCTGGCGCAGTCGATGCTGGTGACCGGCTGGAACCTCGCCATCGCCGCCGGAGGCGTTGCAGGGGGTGTGCTGCTGCAGGCGGGCGGCCCGAACCAGTTGGGATGGCTGCCGTTGCTGCTGCTGGCGGTGAGCGTAGCGTGGCTGCTGGCACGGCCGAAGGCCTGGGCGTAGGCCCAGAGCAAACGTTACGGAGGTGCCGGCCAGCGGCCGGCACTACCGTGGTCCCCGCCATCCACGCATGGCGTGGATCCACCGAGCACAGCGACCCGCGTTTGCCTTTGCCTTTGCCTTCTTCCGTTGATTCCGTGGCGGGACGCCGCCGGAACCTGTCAGAGGCCGGGGCGGTCGGATTCGCGGGGGTGTCCGCGGCATGGATGCCGCGGCCAAGCCCCCATGGACGGGTTTACGGCGTCCCCCGCGAACCCGACCGTCCCGGCCAGCCCTGGGATAGCAGTACGCGACCCGCCACGAGGGGCTCCGCCGTTCGCCGTCCTACTCCACCCCCTCACGTTCGATCGGCACGCTGCGCGGATTCTGCATGTGCTCCCGCGCCGCGCCATAGCGCTGCTGCCGCTTGTGATGGAACGCCACGAACTCATCCCGTGGCAGCGGCCGCGAGAACAGCCAGCCCTGCGCGAACTCGACCTTCCGGGTATGCAGGTACGCCAGCTGTGCCTCGGTTTCCACGCCCTCGGCCACCACCCACAGGCCCAGCTCCTTGGCCATGTCGATGATGTGCGGCGTCACCGGGCTGGTCGCGCTCTCGGTGCCGATCGCATCGATGAACGACTTGTCGATCTTCAGCGCGTCAAGCGGCAGCTGCTCCAGGTACTGCAGGCTGGAGAAGCCGACGCCGAAATCATCAATGGCCACGCTGTGCCCGGCCCGACGTGCCTGTGCCAGCATCGTGCGGGCGCGGTCCAGATCGAGGAAGCCGCGCTCGGTGGCTTCCATCCAGATCTGTTGCGGCAGGATGCCGCTGCCGGCCATGTGCTTGGAGATCATCTTCAGCGCACGGCCGCTGCTGATGTCTTCGGCGGCCAGGTTGATCGCAATGTGCGCGCTGCGGTCGGCCACCAGCAGTTCGCGCATGTCGCGCACCACGTTCTCGATCACCAGATCGGTGACTGCGGCGATCATGCCGGCCTCTTCGGCCAGCGGAATGAACAGGTCCGGCCGCACCTGGGTGCCATCCGGGCGCTGCCAGCGCACCAGCGCCTCGGCGCCGACGCAGATGCCGGTATCCAGTTCGATGATGGGTTGATAGTGCAGGTACAGCTCGCGGCGGCGGATCGCCGTGGCCAGCTCGCCGCGCAGGGACAGGCGGCGACGCGACAGCCAGATCACCAGGCCGGCACCGATGGCGGCCAGCAGAACGCCGATCGGCACGAACAGCCAGGCCTGCTGGCGGAAGGTCGCGGCAAGCGCGGTACGCGGCGTGGTTGCGATCGCCAGCCACTCTTCGTTGCGCGCGGTGGCGTACAGGGTGTTGTGGTCCAGGCCCTCACCGGGCGCGCGCAGCAGGGTTTCCAGCAATGCCGGATCCATGCCGTCCTGCCTGGCCAGGAGGCGGCCGTCCGGGCTGGCCAGGGCAAGGCGCACGTTCGGGTCGGCGATGACATCGACGAAGCGGCGCGGATCGACCAGCACGTCGTAGTTGCCATACAGGATCGACAGGACCTGGCGCCGTCCGCTTGCCTCGGGGCGCACATCCACGGCGATGCCGGCGCCATCACTGGTGACGTGGTCGGACCTGGGCTGGTTGACGTCGGACAGGAACGGGCCCCACGACGTGCAGCGCAGCTTGCCACCCTCGAAGTAGCCCATCTGGTCGACCGACGGCGAGGTCATCACCAGCGTCTGCATGCGCCGGATGTGGTCCGGCCCGCACGGATCGTAGGCGCCGGCCTCGGCGGACTTCAACGCGGCCAGCGCTTCCAGGTAGGACTGGTCGGCGCGGCGCAGGGTGCGGCCGGCGATGTCGCGCAGGCGCTGCTGCTCGACACTGACCGCACGGTCCCAGGTGGCATAGGCCATCACCGCGATCGGCACGGCTGCGGCCAGCAGCGCCAGTGCGGTGCCGCCGATGATCACGCGCAGCCGGCTCATGGTTGGGGCTCCAGCGGGGCGGGCAGGGCAGGGCGCATGGTCGGGCCGATCCTTGGGCAGGTGCGGCTATCTGAGCATGGCGCCGGGCCGGGCGGAATGGGATGAATCCGGTATTCGGTCACATTGTGATGAAAGCGGCGAAGTTTGACGGGATTGGCCCATCCGGCGCTGGCGCTCCGGCCTGTGGAGGACTACCGTCGAACGCTTCGCCCGCCCTTTTGCCCGCGCCCATGACCGAGCCCGCAACGCCCCCCGAGCACCTGCGCCGCAGCCTGTCCAACCGCCACCTGCAACTGATCGCCATCGGTGGTGCCATCGGCACCGGCCTGTTCATGGGCTCAGGCAAGACCATCAGCCTGGCCGGCCCGTCCATCGTCTTCGTTTACCTGATCATCGGCGCGATGCTGTTCTTCGTGATGCGCGCGATGGGCGAGCTGCTGCTGTCCAACCTGCAGTACAAATCCTTCATCGATTTCTCCACCGATCTGCTCGGCCCCTGGGCCGGCTTCTTCTGTGGATGGACGTACTGGTTCTGCTGGATCGTCACCGCCATTGCCGATGTGATCGCCATTGCCGCCTACGCGCAGTTCTGGTTCCCCGGGCTTGACGCCTGGAAGCCGGCGCTGGCGTGCGTGATGCTGCTGCTGTCGCTGAACCTGGTGACGGTGAAGCTGTTCGGCGAAATGGAATTCTGGTTCGCGCTGATCAAGATCGTGGCGATCTGCGCGCTGATCATCACCGGCGCCGGCCTGGTGGCGTGGGGCTTCACCTCGCCCAGCGGCCACACGGCGTCGCTGTCGAACCTGTGGAACGACGGCGGCATGTTCCCGATGGGCCTGGTCGGTTTCTTCGCCGGCTTCCAGATTGCGGTGTTCGCCTTTGTCGGCATCGAGCTGGTCGGCACCACCGCCGCCGAAACCGCCGACCCCGAGCGCAACCTGCCCAAGGCGATCAACTCGATCCCGGTACGCATCATCATCTTCTACGTGCTGGCGCTGATCGCGATCATGGCCGTCACCCCGTGGCGTCAGGTGGTGCCGGACAAGAGCCCGTTCGTGCAGCTGTTCGTCCTTGCCGGCATCCCTGCCGCCGCCAGCCTGATCAATTTCGTGGTGCTGACCTCGGCAACGTCCTCGGCCAACAGCGGCATCTTCTCCACCAGCCGCATGCTGTACGGCCTGGCCGAAGAGGGCCATGCCCCGCGCGGGTTGTCGAAGTTGTCACGCGCCGCCGTGCCGGCCCGTGGCCTGCTGTTCTCGTGCCTGTGCCTGCTCGGTGGCACGCTGCTGATCTACCTGATTCCGAACCTGGTGACCGCCTTCACCCTGGTGACGACGCTGGCCACGGTGCTGTTCATCTTCGTCTGGTCGCTGATCCTGGTGGCCTACATGGCCTATCGCCGCCGCTACCCGGAACGCCACGCTGCGTCGATCTTCAAGATGCCCGGCGGTGTTGCCATGTGCTGGGCCTGCCTGGTGTTCTTCGCCGCCGTGCTGGTGCTGCTGAGCCTGCAGGCCGACACCCGCCAGGCGTTGATCGCCAGCCCGGTGTGGTTCGTGCTGCTGGGCGTGGGGTATTGGGTGCGTCGGAGGACCGCGAGATGACCGGGGATGCGGGGGCGGCAAGGCCGAAATCGGGAACGTCGGAAGCGTCGACTGTTAGTCGACTGCTCTCCCGTGGGCTTCCGGAAAACCCCGCGCTGCGCGCGATAGTCGACTGACAGTCGACTCTACCGCCGCCGGCGCCGGTGCCCGCGCGGGTGCAGGGCGCAGCCCTGCCGGCCCCCATTCACCCAACATTAGCGGGCGCGGCCGGATGATCCGGCCGCCATGTCCCGTCACCCGCTCCTGCTTGCGCTGTTGCTGCTGCCCAGCCTGTGGCCCGGGCTGGCCGCCGCGCGCACCGTCTACCGCTGCGTGCAGGGCAACACCGTCAGCCTGGCCACCGCGCCGGAACCCGGTTCACGCTGCACCCCGAAGGAAATCGACGACAACGCCATCCAGACCCCGAACCTGTGGGGCAACATGGGCGTGTTCAGCGGCGTGCTGTACGAGCGCGAGCAGGATGGCGCGCTGGTCTACTCCACCCGCAACCTGCCCGGCTCGCGGGTGTTCCTGAAGTTCACAGTGGCCACGCCGCCGGGCGAACCTGCCCACGAAGGCCTGGGCAAGGTCGGCAAGCCGCAGTTGGCGCAGCACGCCAAGCAGTTCAAGGCCGCGGCCAAGGCCACCGGTGTCGATGACGCATGGCTGCGCGCGATTGCCCATGCCGAAAGCAACTTCGATGCGCTGGCGGTCTCGACCAAGGGCGCACAGGGCGTGATGCAGTTGATGCCGGAGACCGCACAGGAATATGGCGTGCGCGATCCGTTCTCGCCGCAGCAGTCGATCGAGGGCGGCGCGCGCTACATGCGCGCGCTGCTGCGCCGCTACAACGGCGATCGCCCGTTGGCGGCGGCCGCCTATAACGCGGGCATCGGTGCAGTCACCCGCTACAAGGGCGTGCCGCCCTACGCCGAAACCCTGGCCTATGTGGACAAGGTGATGGCCCTGTACGCACGCTACCGCGAAGCGATGGGCATCCGTACCGAGGTGCCAGCCCGCTAGGCGGAAGGTGTAGTGCCGAGCCCACGCTCGGCGCCACAGAAAATCGGCTCAGCGCGAAGTGGAAGCGCTGACCAGGTCGTAGCGCTCAATGCGGCCGACGCGTGCCACCTCGGCCTGCACGTCGGCGCGCTGCTTCAGCGCACGCCAGGCCGCATCGATCTTCACGTCACCGGGCAGCGAGGGGTAGGTGCGCATGTCCTGCAGGGAGGCCAGCGCCTCGCCACGGTCGGTGGGGGAGCGCAGCTGTTCGATCAGCACGGCAGCGGCGCCGTCCAGGTTGCCTTCGTCCAGCAGCATCTCGCGATGGAACAGGCGTGCGTCGTCGCGCTGGGCAAGGATCACCGAGCGGGCGGCTTCCACTGCCTGGGCATCGCCGCGTTCGCGGGCGGCAGCGAACTGCAGCAGTGCCTGGGCCGCCTTGCCGTAACCGGCCAGGCCTGGCATGTCATTCACTGCGGCAGCAGCGTCCTGCATGCGGCCCAGCGAACTGAGCACGAAGCCGACGTTGAACTGGTGCTCGGCACCATCCGGGCCCAGCGCACCGATGCGTGCGGCCAGCCTGGCTGTGGCCAGCGCATCGTCGGTACGGCCCAACCGGCGCAGCGCCGTAAGCCGGCTGTTGAGCAGCCATGCCACCCATTCGGCTTCCGCCGCCGAGGGCGACTCACCTTCGGCCGCCGCACCGGCCATGCCATCGGTCAGTGCCAGCACTTCCTCGTTGCGGTCCAGCATCAGCAGCGTACTGCTGAACTCGGCCATGCGTGCGTCCAGCGCCCGGTCGAGCAGGCCGGAGACCCGCAGTTCGTCGAGGTGTTTCTGTGCAGCCTGCACCGGATCGAAGCGGGCATCGGCGCGGTCGACATAGCGATCAAACCGCTTGTCACTTCGCAGGCGGATGATCTCGGCGGGGCCGGCGATGCGCGCCAGCGTGGCGGGAATCCTGTCGCCACGGCCGTTGTCGGCCTGCAGCGTGGCCAGCGCCAGCCACAGCCCGGTGGGTTCCAGGCCGCCGCTCTTCCAGCCGTTGTCGAACAGCGCCTGCAGCAGTTCCATGCGCTGCTGGGGCTGGTCCCGCAGGCGGAACTGCAGGTAGTTGATCGCGTGGTGGTCCACCGGCAACGGCGCGTCGGCATGCTTCAGCGCCTGCACCAGGTGCTTCGTGGCAGGTGCCGGTTGGTTCTCGGACAGTTCCACCGAGACCAGGGTCAGCAGTATCTGCGCGTCGTCCGGCAGTGCTTCCTGTGCGCGCTGCAGGTAGCGGCGCGCCTGGTCCGGCTTCTTCTGCACCATTGCGGTCCAGCCGGCCACCTGCGCGGCGCGGCCGCGGTGTTCGGCATCGAAGTCATCCAGCATCGGATCTTCCATCAGCCGTTCCATCGCGATCAGCGCGCCCAGCGTGTTGCCACTGCGCGACTGCTGGATGGCTTCATCCCATCGCGTGGCATAGGCCTGGTGCATCGCATCGGCGGTGACGGACGGCTTCTGCGGTACCACCGTGATCGAAGCAGTGGCGGATGTGCTGGCCAATGCGGCAATCAGCAGGGCGGCGACGGGGAGGATGCGGGGCATGGAGGATTTCCATCCGTGGGAACCGCATTGAACCCGCTGCAGCCAGCGAGAACAAGCGCGGTGGATGGAACTCTGGCGTTTGACCGCACGATTGACCATGGCGGATCGTGCGTTCAGCGACTATTGTCGGTGCCTCTTCGGACAGCAGGCAGGCAGCGCAGCACGATGGCACGGTGGCAATGGATGGCGGCAGGCGTAGCATTGGCGACGGTAGTGGCATTGGCCGCAACCTGGTGGGAGACACCGCTGCATACGCTGGCTGAACCGGCGGGTCCGGTTCCAACGCCGCTGGCGTGGACCGCGCAGATCGAACCGCTGGCCGGCGATGGCCACCCGGGTGACCGCGATGGCGCGTCCGCGCAGGCACGCTTCGCCGATCCCTATGCGTTGCTGCGCAGTGCCGATGGCAGTGTCTATTTCACTGATGCCGGTGATAACAACCGGATCCGTCGCCGCCTGCCCGATGGCCGCGTCGAAACGGTGGCCGGGCAGGGCGAGGGGCGCGTTGATGGCCCGGCACTGCAGGCCAGTTTCAACACGCCTTCGGGCATTGCCGCCGACGCGCAGGGCAACCTGTATGTGGCCGACACCGGCAACCATGCCATCCGCCGCATCGGCACCGACGGCCAGGTGACCACGCTGGCCGGTGGTGAACAGGGCCACGTTGATGGACCTGCCGCGCAGGCGCGCTTCGATGCGCCGATGGGCATCGCAGTGGATGCGCAGGGCCAGGTCTACGTGGCCGATACCTTCAATGACCGCATCCGGGTGATCGGTACCGATGGCAACGTGCGCACACTGGCCGGTGGCGATCGGCCGGGCCTGGCCGATGGCACGGGCGCCGCTGCGCGCTTCGATACGCCGGTGGCACTGGCCTTCGACGCGCAGGGCGCGTTGCTGGTGGCCGACCTGTTCAACAACGCGGTGCGCCGCGTCGGTGCCGATGGCACGGTAAGCACCGTGGTCGCCGCCGGTGGCGTGATCAATGGGCCGATGTCGCTGGCCACCACCCACGATGGCGTGCTGTACGTGGGCGATCTTGATGGCCGCATCGTGCAGGTGACGCCGCAGGGCCACCAGATCGCGCTGGTCGGCAATGGCCGACTGCCGCGCCTGGCCCGCCCAAGCGGGCTGGCGATGGATGCCGATGGCAGCGTGCTGGTGGCCGACGCCGCCAGCTACCGCCTGCATCGCCTGCGCCCGCTGCCGGTGGGCGAACTGCCGGCACCGGCACTGGTCGGCCCGGCTGCCGATGCGGCGTTGCCGGAGACGGGCGGCCGCTGGCCGCTGGCACCGCAGGACGGCTGGCATGAAGTGGTCGGTACGTTGGGTGAGGTGCGCGGCAACTTCACCGGCGAGAGCCGCCACCACCTGCATGGCGGTTTCGACGTGCGCGGTGATGTGGGCCAGACCGTACTGGCGATTGCCGAGGGCAAGATCAGCAGCCCGGTGGCCGCCTGGAACCTGGGTGAGCAGGCCGAGGGCCTGGCGGTGGACCGCCTCAAGTACATCCACATGCGCGTCGGCCGCACCCCGCGCGATGAGCCCTACGATGCGCGCTGGCAGGCGTTGTATGACGAGCAGGGCAAGCTGGAGCGGATGCGCGTGCGGCGCGGCATGCGCATTCACGTCGGCGATCGCCTGGGTAGCATCAACAACCAGGCGCATGTGCACCTGGCCGTCGGCACCGGTGGTTTCGAGACCAACGCCGTGGCACTGGGCTTCCAGAACTACGCCGACCACTTCGCACCGCGCATCACCGATGTGGCGTTGCTGGACGACAACGACCAGCCGATGGCCGCAGGCAGCGATGGCGTGGTGATGGTGGCGCGCCAGGGACGCGGTGTGCAGATCGTGGTCGAAGCCTGGGACCAGGTCGACAACAACCTGCCGCGGCGGCGCCTGGGCATGTACCAGGTGGGTTACCAGATTCTCGATGCGGGCGGCCAACCGCTGCAGGGCTACGAGCAGCCACGCTGGAACATCGTGTTCAACCGCATGCCGCCGCAGCGGGAAGCGGTGCGCGTGGCCTACGCACCGGACAGCGGCATCACCGTGCATGGCAGCGCGGTGACCCGCTTCCGCTACCTGGCCACCAACACCGTGCGCGATGGCCTGATGGAAACCGGACGCTGGCAGCCGGCGGCGCTGCCGCCGGGCGAGTACATCGTGCGCGCCAGCGTGCGCGACTACAGCGGCAATGAAGGCATCGGCCCGCGCGAGATCAGGGTACGGCTGCTGCCGTAGCCGCAGCCGCAGCCGGCGCGCCGCAGCGTTCGCGCTCGGCGTCCATGTCTTCCAGCGGCCGCACTTCGATGCTGCCGAAGCGTGCCCAAGGGAAGTCGCGGGCGATGCGCATGGCTTCGTCGCGGTCGCGGGCGACGATCAGGTTGAAGCCGGCCAGCAGTTCGCGGGTTTCGGCGAAGGGGCCATCCAGTACGCGGCTGTGGCCATCACGCACGCGCAGGGTCTGCGCGGTGTCGACCGGCTGCAGCTTCTGCGCGGCCAGCAGCGTGCCTTCGGCCTGCAGCTTGTCGGCATGGGCCAGGCAGTCGCGCATCAGCGCATTGAATTCTTCGATGGGCAGGGCCTGCAGCAGGGCAGGCTCGATGTAGATCAGAAGAAGATACTGCTGCATGGCACGGTCCTGGCGGGGGCGGGGTGTCCATGATCGCGCAGGATTGCGCGTGGGCATGTTGCAGCGCGGGAGGCGGCGCCTTCGGCGGGGATCGGCGAACGGCGGAGCCCCTCCGTGGTGGGGTTGGGTTGGTCGCTGAAAGCTGGTTCCTGGCGGTTGGCCGGGCGGGTAGGCGGGTCGGGGGACGCCGTAAACCCGTCCATGGGGGCTTGGCCGCGGCATCCATGCCGCGGACACCCCCGCCCCGCCTACCCACCCGGCCTTGGACAGATCTCTGCAGCTGATCCACCACGGAAAATCACAAACAAGAGCAAAAGCGGATCGCTTCGCTCGCAAAGCCGAGGCCGCCAGCCAATCGCCGTTGTTTTTGCTTTTGCTTTTGCCTTTTTTCTTGATCTTCCCGTGGTGCGTGCCGGAGGCAGGAAACTGTCCAAGGTCGGGTGGGGAGGCAGGGCAGGGGCGTGAGCCGCATGGATGCGGCGACCGAGCTTACATGGACGTACTTGCAGCGTCCCCTGCCCTGCCTCCTCACCCGGCCAAACCCATGAACCCGAGCTTTCAGCGACCAACCCACCCCACCACGGAGGGGCTCCGCCGTTCGCCGACCCTCGCCGAAGGCGCGCCTTCCACGGAAGAAAAAATTTCCAACAGACGTGTCGATTCCCAGCCCCTTGCTTCGTTGTACCCAGTGAAGGGCACGCACCACGCGTCCCACGGGAGACAGCAATGAAAGTGATGGTGATCGTGAAGGCCAACGCCGAATCCGAAGCCGGCCGCATGCCCAGCGAACAGGAATTGTCCGAAATGGGCGCCTTCAACGAACAGCTCGTGGCCGCCGGCATCATGCTGGCCGGTGAAGGCCTGCACGCCACCCAGCGCGGTCGCCGCATTCACTTCGGCAGCGGCGCACCCAGGGTCGAGGCCGGTCCGTTCGGCCCCGCCGGCGACCAGATCGCCGGCTTCTGGCTGTGGGACGTGCGCTCGCTGGACGAGGCCGTTGAATGGGCCAGCCGCGCGCCGTTCAACAGTGGCGGCACGCTGGAGCTGCGCCCGCTGATTTCCGCCGAAGACTTCGGTGAAGCCTTCACCCCCGACTTACAGCAGCAGGAACAGCGTCTGCGTGCACAGCTGGAAGGTTGACCCGATTCATCTCCCTGCCGGGCACGACCCGGCACTACTGCCCTGAACCGCACAACGGAGTATTGCCATGAAACTGATTCCCTTCCTCGGCTTCAGTGGCCAGGCCCATGAGGCGATGGCGTTCTACGCCAAGGCACTCGGTGGCCAGGTCACTTCGGAAATGAAATACCGCGACATGCCGCCCTCCGATGGCTCACCGGGCTGCAACGAGATGCCGCTGGAAACCCTGGACCACGTCGCGCACAGCCAGCTGGAGATCGGCAGCGCCATCGTGATGGCGGCCGACGGTCCCGGCGGCGGCGAGGGTGGCTCGACCACCATCAATGTCGACGTCGACAGCATCGAAGAAGCCGAACGCGTGTTCGCTGCACTGGCCGAGGGTGGCCAGGTGCAGATGCCGATTGCCGAAACGTTCTGGGCCCACCGCTGGGGCATGCTGATCGACCGCTACGGCAAGCCGTGGATGGTCAACTGCATGAAGCAGCCCTGATCCCCCTTTTTGTCATCCACAAGGAGCTTCACCGATGAGTGCACCGCAACCGCAGATGATCTTCGTCAACCTGCCTGTGCAGGATCTCAACGCATCCAAGGCCTTCTTCGCCGCGCTGGGCTACAGCTTCAACCCGACCTTCACCAATGACGATGCGGCCTGCATGGTCATCAGCGAGAGCATCTTCGTGATGCTGCTGACCCAGCCGTTCTTCAAGCAGTTCACCAACAAGGCGATTGCCGATGCGCACAGCCACACCGAGGTGATCACCTGCCTGTCGGCCGACAGCCGCAAGGCGGTGGACGTGATGGTGGACAAGGCGCTTGCGGCGGGCGCCAGCGAACCGCAGCCGGCGCGCGACTACGGCTTCATGTACCAGCGCGGCTTCCAGGACCTGGATGGCCATCTCTGGGAAATCGCACACATGGACGGCGAGCCGGGCTGACGGCCGCCGCAAGGGAGAACCCTCATGGCTTACGTGGATGCTTACGTGCTGCCGTGCCCACAGGACAAGGTGGCGGCCTACCGCCGCCTTGCCCGCAAGGCCGGTGCGGTGTGGAAGGACCATGGCGCGCTGCAGTACATGGAATGCGTGGCTGACGATGTGGAACCGGGCAAGAGCACCTCGTTCCCGCGTGCGGTCAAGGCAAAGCCCGGCGAAACGGTGATCGTCGCCTTCGTGGTGTTCCGTTCGCGCGCGGCGCGCGACCGCATCAACGCCAGGGTAATGGCCGACCCGCGGCTGGCGTCGCTGGGCCCGAAGGACATGCCGTTCGATACCAGGCGCATGTTCTGGGGTGGCTTCAAGCCGATTGTTGAAGCGTGAGCTGTGGCGCTTGTGCGGGCCGGGCCTGCGTGCTGTGATCGGCGCATGCCCGATCCCGCACTGACGCAGCGTCTGGAAACCCTCTGGCGGATGGAGTCGCCGGTGTTGATCGCGCGCCTGGCGCGGCTGCTCGGGGGCGATGTCGGCCGTGCCGAGGAGCTGGCCCAGGACACCTGGCTGGCCGCGCTGGAGCGCTGGCCGGAACAGGGCATCCCGGACAACCCCGGAGCCTGGCTGATGACCACTGCGCGCAACCGTGCCATCGATGTGCTGCGCCAACACCAGCGGGTGGCGCAGCAGCATGCGCAGTGGGGCGAGGAACTGCACCCAGCGGCGCTGCCGGCACCGGATGACAGCCAGGCGCTGGAGGATGACCTGGGTGACGATCTGCTGCGGTTGATGTTCGTGGCCTGCCATCCGGTGCTGCCGGCCGATGCGCGGGTGGCACTGACCCTGCGCCTGCTCGGTGGCCTGACCACCGTCGAGATCGCACGTGCGTTCCTGCAGCCCGAGCCGACCATCGCCCAGCGCATCGTGCGCGCCAAGCGCACCTTGGCGCAGAAGCAGGTGCCCTATGAGGTGCCGCGCGCGGACGCGATGCCCGAGCGGCTGGCTTCGGTGCTGGAGGCGATCTACCTGGTCTTCAATGAAGGTTACGCGGCCAGCGCCGGCGATGACTGGATGCGTCCGGCGCTGTGCGAGGAAGCACTGCGGCTCGCACGCATCCTGGCGCACCGGCTGCCGGTGCCGCCGGTGCTGGGCCTGCTGGCACTGATGGAACTGCAGGCATCGCGTGCTGCGGCACGGACCGACGCGCAGGGCGCGCCGGTGCTGCTGGACCAGCAGAACCGCGCGCGCTGGGACTGGCTGCAGATCGAACGCGGGCAGCAGGTGCTGGCCCGCGCGCTGGCCGCCGGTGGTGCTGATGATCCCTATGTGCTGCAGGCGCGCATCGCCGCCTGCCATGTGGCTGCGCGTCGGGCTGAAGCCACCGACTGGCCACGTATCGCTTCGCTCTATACCCAGTTGCTGCAGGTGATGCCTTCGCCGGTTGTCGCTTTGAATCGGGTCGTGGCGGTGCTGCGCAGCGAGGGCGCGTTCGCTGCGTGGGCACAACTGCAGCCGCTGCTGGTGGATGCACGTCTGCGCGACTATGCCCCTCTGGAGGTCGTCCGCGCGGAGATACTACAGGCGCTGGGGCGCGACCTCGACGCACGTCACGCTTTTGCCGAAGCCGCCAGACTCAGCCAGAACCAGGCGGAGCGGGGCCTGCTGCGCCAACGGGCCGGACTGCCGCCCCAGGAGTGACTGCGACGAACGCAGCACTTGTCGGCAGGCGCCTGAGCGGCTATGTTTCGCGCCCAGCGGACGCATCAGCGTCCGCATTCCGTGCGTATTGACCGAGGAGCGGTTGGATGTATTCAAGGACGAAGAGCGCATCGCGCGCTTTTGCGCGCCTGCTTGCCTGTGCCCTGTGCCTGGCCGTGTGGCCGATGGCCGCGCAGGCGGCTGACAAATCGCAGCAGGCCTACTGGGCCGGTTTTGCCTATACCGCGGATGCCGCTGCCGTGCAGGCGACCACGCCGCATGCGCATGCCGTGCTGGAAAAGCGCGGCCTGATCCCGCTGAACCAGACCCTGGCGCAGGCGCTCAAGCGCCGGCCGCCGGCGAACCTGGAGCTGATCGACCAGCCGGTGGCGATGCTCGACGGCACCACCAGCGCGACGGTGCTGGCCGCCGCACTGGACCGCGAACTGGTCTCGGTCGAGCCGATCGGCAACCAGTACAAAGTGCTGGTGGAAGTGGCCCTGCAGGCACTGTTCTTCGATTTCCGCGAGCGCCAGGTGATCGCGTCCTATCCGCTGACCCTGCAGCGCATCGACGTGCAGGATTACCGGCCGGACAACGACGATATCGACGCGATCGTCGCCGATCTGCTGTACGGCAGCGCCGATACCAGCCTGTCGCAGGTGCTGGCCGCCAGTCTCGCCCAGGCCAAGCTGCCCGATGCCGCCGTGCGTCGCCTGCAGGTCGGTGGCGTAACCCTGTCCGACGCGGTCCGCGCCAAGCTGCCCGACCCGAAGTGGGAAACCCCGCTGCGCGCCACGCTGGCCCATGAACTGTCCAAGACGCTGTCGTCCAATACCGGCGTCGGCCTGCTGCCGCCGGCCTCGGGCCAGGCGATCGGTGGTGCGATGGCCGCCCGCTTTGCCGACGGCAAGGTCTACCAGCTGAAGATCCCCGAGCCGGACTACGTCATCACTGTGCAGGTCGATGCGCTGAAGAACGGCGTCATCAATGAAACCCCGGCGATGAAGACGATGCTGTTCGGCGCGTTCTTCACCGCCAAAGTGACCGAGCCCTTCTCCGGCAAGGTCTATTTCGAACAGCCGCTGCGCAAGGGCGCCACCAAGGTGGTGCCGGTGACGCAGTGGCAGGTCGACCAGTGGTCGGCCAGCTACGAAACCCTGCTGGCCGGCTTCGATGCCTTCGCCGGCGCCGCCGCCAAGCGTGCTGATTCGCGCGCATGGCTGGACGAACAGAAGCCGGGCGGCCGCCCGTTGCAGCAGCAGACCCAAGCCCTCCAGGAGTTGATCAAGTCATGTCGTTGATGCGTACCATACTGCTCATCCTCATCGCGCTGGTGGTGGCCTCGCCGGTCGCCGCGCAGACCGCGAGTTCGCGCGGTACCGGTTCGGCCAGCTACGGCCTGCGCCTGAGCGCCGACACCCGCGCCCAGGCCCTGAACAAGGCCAAGGTCAATGCACTGGAGGCGTACATCGCTGAAACCGGTGCGGCCAAGCTGCGCCTGTTCGAAGCCCGCCGCGCCGAGTTCATCGGCGAGATCGACCGTTATGTGCTCAGTGCCGTACCGCTGTCGGACACCGAAGACAAGAAGGCCAAGACCTACACCGTCACTGTCCGCGCCGAGATCAACACCACGCTGCTGCAGACCAAGCTGGACGCAGGTTCGGCCGTGGCCGGTGCCACCGCCGCGCAGCGTTCGCTGCTGACCTTCCTGTTCATGGCACGCTCGCAGGACACCGTGCAGTCGTTCCAGGACAAGGAATACCGTCGCGTCGACGCCAGCAGCAGCTACAGCGAGAACACCCGTGAAGGCGACAGCTTCCGTGGCAACTCGGTCAGCACCAACGGCAGCATCAACCAGAACGGTTCGGTGTCGGTCACCAGCGGTGGCAGCACCACCCAGCGCAGCGACAACATCAGCTGGAAGGTGGCCAACGCCGCTGAAGTGAACACCGCGATGACCGGTGCCTTCAGCGCCGCCGGCTACGAAGTGGTTGAAGCCGAGTACGTGGAAGGCGAATCGCGCGGCCTGCTGAGCATCGAGCGCATCCGCAAGGACTTCAGCACCGGCAACGACCTGTCTGCCGCCACCCTGCGCGATACCGCCAACGGCATCCGAGCGGCCAACATCCCCTACATCGCCGTCGGTACCCTCGACGTCGGCATGCGCGACCGCGATCCGGCCAGCGGCAACACCCGCGTGTTCGTCACGGTCACCGGCAAGGTGCTGGACGTGACCGGTCGTTTCCCGCGCACCGTGTCGTCGGTGGGCCCGGTGCAGTTCTCCGGCACCGGCCCGAATGAAACCGTGGCCCGTACCAATGCCCTGCAGCTGGCTGCCGAGAAGGCCGCCCAGCAGATGATCAACGAACTGAACGTCAAGGCAGTCCGCTGATACGCCACCCGGTGGGTGCCGAGCTCGCTCGGCATCGCGCTGGGGTTACCGATTCCCACGTGCCGCTTCGCGGCCGTCTCTCCCAAAGGACACTCATATGATCCGCAATACCGCTCTTGTCGTGGCCATCGCTGCCGCCACCCTGTCGATGCCGGCCCACGCGGGCCTGGGCAAGCTGAAGGACCTGGCCGGTGCCGCCACCGGCACCTCCAGCAGCAGCGCCTCCAACGCCGCCGCTCCGGACGAAGCCGCGCAGGAAGCGCTGGTGCGTCGTTTCGTCAGCTCGCAGTCGCACTCGCTGCAGGCCCAGACTTCGTTCGCCCGCGCCTTCGGCCTGGCCGAGCAGGTGCAGCTGCTGGAAGCCGAGCGCCAGGCGCTGTCGTCGGGTTCGGTCAGCGTCGATGCGATGAAGAAGTCGGTGTCGGTCAGCGAAGCTGCGCAGGCCGCGATCAACGAGCGCCAGGCCGCTCAGCCGGAACTGAACGCTGAATCCAAGCAGCACTACGCCGAAGGCCTGGTCTCGCTGCTGGCGTCGGCAGCCGAAGCACAGAAGCTGGGCGGCGAAGCCAGCAGCTTCACCGCCGGCATGAAGAACCTGGGCGCGACCCAGCTGGCCACCGTTGGCCGCAAGCTGGCAGCGGGCGCATGGGTGGCCAAGGAATCGCCGGGCTTCATCCAGGGCTTGTACGGTTCGACCAAGTCGGCCGTGACCTTCGCCAGGAAGAGCAAGGTGAAGGTGCCGTCCAACGCCGACTCGATGCTCGACTCGATCTGATCCGAGGCGAATCTCCATGCGTATGACAACCCGTTTGATCGGCCTGGGCCTGGCCGCCGCGCTGCTTGCAGCCTGCGGCAAGCAGGACACCCCGGCCGCCGCGCCCGCCAAGGACAAGGCAACCAGTGCACTGGCCAGCAATGCGCCAGTGGAAGCAGCGCCCCTGCGTGGCACGCCGGATTTCGGCGGCACCACCCAGGTCGCGCGCGAAGCCGACGGCATCGGCAGCACCCCGGAACTGGCGGTGCTGGCGGCGCTGCAGTCGGCCGTGGCGCAGGTCAACGGCGTACGCGTGGCCAGCCAGATGCAGGGCCTGCGCGCAGGCCTGCATGTGGATGTGGATGGCGAACACGTCGGCGATATCCGCGCCGACGCGTTCACCCAGCAGATGATCGCCGGCTCGCAGGGCGCGGTGCTGGGCTATGAAATCCTGTCGCAGGATGAAGTGCGGCAGCTGGACGAGGAAACCATCGCCCGCGTGCGCGCCAGCGATGAAGGCTGGAGCTTCAAGGGCTCGGCGTCGGCCACTGCGTCCGGCGAAGCCTCGGCCAAGAGCGGTTCGGCCTCGGCCAGCGTCAGGGAAAGCTACGACGAGAAGGTCAGCGTCGATGCCAAGCGTGGTGCAAGCTCGTTCGATTCCGACGTGACCCACCGCAGCATGCGCAGCTACTGGAAGGTGCGCGTGCGTGCACAGATCGCCCAGTACCGCGCACCGGACGAACAGGGCAAGCCGAAGATCGTGGTTGCACTGCCGCGCACCAAGGCCGGCAGCTACGCCGTAGGCGATGGCCGCGTGGATGCCGATGAAGTGGCCGACGCGATCCGTGCGCGCCTGTCCGACACGCTGACCCAGACCCAGCGCTTCATCGTGCTGGACCGCGAGTTCGGCGACGAACTGCAGGCCGAGATCGACCACATCAACAGCGGCAACGTGCGCCTGCAGGACACCGCGCGCGTGGGCCAGCAGCTGGCGACCGATCTGATCCTGATACCGACCATCGAACGCTTCGAGTACCCGCGCAGCGTGCGCAACCTGCGCATGTCCGACCGCCAGGTGACCTCGTACTCCGGTGGCGGCCGCATCACCCTGCGCCTGATCAACGCCACCACCGGCCAGGTGGTGATGTCCGACAGCTTCGACCACCAGCTGGCCTCGACCGGCCCCAGCACCCTGCCGCGCGTGGTCAACGGCCGCAACATGGCCGCGGCGATGATGGAATCGCTGTCGGGCCAGATCGGCACCAGCATCGTCACCACGCTGTTTCCGGTGTCGGTGGTCTCGGTGGACGGTGACCAGGTGGTGCTGAGTCAGGGCGGTGACACCGTGCAGGCCGGCCAGCGCTGGCAGGCCGTGCGCCTGGGCGAAGAACTGAAGGACCCGCAGACCGGCCGCTCGCTGGGCCGCAGCGAACACCCGTGCTGCACCATCCGCATCGACCGCGTCGCTGCACAGACCTCGTACGGCACCATCGAAGACGGCGTCGACGCGATGCGCGGCGGTTTCCGTCCGGGCCAGATCGAACTGCGCCAGAAGCTGGGCAGCAAGCCGGCCGCCGCCGCCGCAGGTGCGACTGCCTCGGCCGCTCCCGCAGCTGCCGCACGCCCGGCCGCCAAGCCGAAGCCCAAGCCCGCTGCCACGCCGGCCGAAGACCCGAACTGGTAACAGGCTCAAGCAACACACCGATGGGGTCAGATCCCTTTCCCGCCGGGAAAGGGATCTGACCCCTTCTTGTTTCAGTCCGTGTCGACCAAGGTCGACACCCACCAACAGCAGCGGGAAGCTGTCGAAGGCGGGATGGGGCCGATTGCGGGGGTGTCCGCGGCATGGATGCCGCGGCCAAGCCCCCAAGGACGGGTTTGCGGCGTCCCCCGCAACCGGACCCACCCCGCCATCCCACCGAATGCCTGCTTCTGCTGTTGCTGTTGCCCTGGCATCGGCAGGTGCAGGGCGCAGCCCTGCCGAATCCCATTACACTCCAGAAGGATTTCCTGCTGGAGAGAGCAATGAAACGAGTAGTACTGGGCGTGCTGGCTCTGTCGGTGTCGAGCGCACTGATGGCGGCGACCCCGAAATTCGATGGCGCGCGGATCTCCGCCGACGTCAAGGAACTGGCCTCCGACGCCTACGAAGGCCGCTCCCCGGCCACCGCCGGCGAAGAAAAGACCATCGCCTTCCTCAGCAAGCAGTTCGCCGACGCCGGCCTGCAGCCGGGCGGTGACCTCAAGGACGGCAAGCGCCTGTGGACCCAGGCCGTGCCGCTGCGCAAGGGGGACATCGTCGGCGCGCCGCAGTTGGCATTGCACCAGGGCGGCAAGACCCTGCCGCTGGAACAGGGCAAGCAGATTGCCGTGCGCGCCGCCATGAACGGGGCCAGCAACGTCGACATCAGCAAGGCCCCGCTGGTGTTCCTCGGCTACGGCGTGAAGGCCCCGGAGCGCAACTGGGACGACTTCAAGGGCGTGGACCTGAAGGGCAAGATCGCCGTCGTGCTGATCAACGACCCGGACTTCGAGACCGGCCAGGGTGACTTCGACGGCAAGGGCATGACCTACTACGGCCGTTGGACCTACAAGTACGAAGAAGGCGCCCGCCAGGGCGCGCTGGGCGTGCTGATCGTGCACGAGACCGCACCGGCGTCGTATGGCTGGGCGACCGTGGCCGGCTCCAACACCAACACCATGTTCGATGTGGTGCGCGACAACCCGGCCGACAGCCACCCGCTGCTGGAAGGCTGGATCCAGCGCGACCTGGCCGTTGAGCTGTTCCGCTCGGCCGGGCAGGATTTCGAGGCGCTGAAGAAGAAGGCGCAGCAGCGCGACTTCACCCCGGTGCCGCTGACCGGCGCCAGCTTGGACGCGAAGTACGCGGTGAAGACCGAAGTGATCACCTCGCACAACGTGGCCGCGCGCCTGGAAGGCAGCCGCCACCCGGACGAGACCATCGTCTACAGCGCGCATTGGGACCACATCGGCGTGGGCGAGCCCGACGCACGTGGCGACCGCATCTTCAATGGCGCACTGGACAACGCCAGTGGCACCGCCTCGCTGATCGAACTGGCCCGTGGCTTCGCCAAGGCCAAGCGTCCGGAGAGGTCAGTGCTGTTCCTGGCGGTCACCGCCGAGGAAAAGGGCCTGCTGGGTTCGGAGTACTACGCCACCCATCCGCTGTATCCGCTGGAGAAGACCGTGGCGGTGATCAACATGGACGGCATGGCGCCGTTCGGGCCGTCACGTGACTTCGGCATCTACGGTGCCGCGCGTTTCGAGCTGCTGGACCAGCTGAAGGACGTGGCCAAGGGCTGGGATATCCGCTACACCCCGGACCCGAAGCCGGAAGCCGGCCTGTTCTTCCGCTCCGATCACTTCCCGTTCGCCAAGCGTGGCGTGCCGGCGCTGTCGTGGTCGGCCGGCCAGGACTGGGTGGACGGTGGGGTGGCCGCAGGCAAGAAGGCCTCCGAGGACTACACCGCCAAGCGCTACCACCAGCAGGGCGACGAATGGCAGCCGGACTGGGTGTTCGCCGGTGCCGCCCGCGACCTGGAAGTGCTGTACACGCTCGGCAACCAGCTGGCCAACACGCGCAGCTGGCCGAACTGGAGCAAGGACGAATCGTTCCGCGCCGTGCGTGATGCCAGCGCCGACCAGCGCAAGTAAGGGCATGCGCCGGGTTCGCCCGGCGCCTCCCGGGTAGTGCCGGCCGCTGGCCGGCATCCCTGTGATGCATGCGGAGATAGTGGGGAGCCGGCCAGCGGCCGGCACTACCAGATGGCTTTCCATCCCCGCTTTTCCGGCCTTCGTCGCAGCCCGCTTGTTTGCCCGGCGGGCCGCTCTATGCTCGGCTCACCCCCTTCCTCCAAGGCGCCGCCGTGTTCGCCAGCCTCTCTCTCCTGATCCGCCACCTGCTGGCCTGGGCCGCCGCGCTGGTTGTCGCCGGCATGGCCTGGAGCGGCATCTTCAGCGGCATGAACGATGGCCCGGGCTGGGTGTTCGGCCTGCTGGCGATGTTCCTGATGATCTCCGCGCTGGGCAGCGCGATCACCCATGTGCGCCGGGTGTGGCTGGTGGCCGGCCGATTGGATTCGACCACGTTGTCCGGGCGCCAGCGCCGCCAGGTGGAACTGCCGATGGATGCCGGCCAGGCCTATGCCGTGGTGGAAGCGGCGATTGCCGAACTTCCGCGCGTGGAAGATGTGGAAAGCTCGGCCGGCAGCCTGCAGGTGCGCGCCTACGTGCGCCGGGTCGACCTCTGGAATGGCCGCCAGCCGTCGCGCTGGAACCTGCCGGCGCGGTTGGCGATCAAGCGCAACAGCGTGCTGGCGACGGTCACGCCGGGGCAGGGCACCAGTACCGTCACTCTGCTGTTCGAACCGGATGCTGGCTGGTGGGCCGATCTGCTGGCGCTGGATGAGGGCAGCAACTTCGAGAACGCCGAAGCGGTCACCCGCGCGATCAGCCGCCGCGTGGCCGACCAGCGCCGCGATGAGCAGGCCGCCGCCGAACAGACCCAGGTGGAAAAGGAACTGTCGGTCGCGCGCTTGAACCTGCTGCATGCGCAGGTGGAGCCGCACTTCCTGTACAACACGCTGGCCAACGCGCAGGTGCTGACCCGCACCGACCCGGCACGTGCCGAGCAGATGCTGGGCCACCTGATCCAGTACCTGCGCAGCTCGTTGCCGCAGGTGGACGAGTCGGTGTCGACGCTGGGCGTGGAGCTGGAACGCACGCGCGCCTACCTGGAGATCCTGCGTATCCGCATGGGCGCACGGTTGGCGGTGGAAGTGCAGGTACCGAATGAGCTGCATGGCGTGCACCTGCCGGCGATGGCACTGCAGACGTTGGTGGAGAACGCGATCAAGCACGGCCTGGAACCCAAGCCCGGCGGTGGCACGATCTGGATCCTGGCGCGTGGGTTTGATGACCATGTGACCGTGACCGTCGCCGACGACGGGCTCGGCTTCGGCCAAGGCACCAGCGGCACCGGCATCGGCCTGAAGAACCTGCGCGAACGCCTGCGCCTGACCTGTGGCGAGCAGGCCGGCGTGGCGATCGTTGCCAACTTCCCCAGCGGTGTGGCCGCGACCATGACCTTGCCGCAGACACACAAGGAGCGCAGCCATGCCGCTTGAAGCCCTCATTGCCGAAGACGAGGAACTGCTGCGGCAGTCACTGGTGGAACAGCTGCGCCGGTTGTGGCCGGAGCTGAAGCTGGTGGCCGAGTGCGAGGACGGCGCCAGTGCGCTGGAGCAGCTGGCCGAGACGCAGCCGGACATTGCGTTCCTCGACATCCGCATGCCCGGCATCAGTGGCATCGAAGTTGCGCGCTCGCTGTCCGAGCTGAGCCCGCGTACCCAGGTGGTGTTCGTCACCGCCTATGACCAGTACGCCATCGACGCGTTCGAGCAGGGCGCGATGGATTACCTTCTGAAGCCGGTCAGTGACGAACGCCTGCTGGCGACGCGTGAGCGCATCCTGTCGCGGCTGCCATCGACGCGCCAGGATGACGCCGTGCTTGAACGCCTGCTGCAGCGGCTGGGGCCATCGCAGGGTGCTGCCGAGCGCCCGCCGCTGGCCTGGATCACCGCCAGCAACGGCCGCGAGACGCAGCTGATCATGCTGGAAGATGTCGCCTACTTCCGTGCCGACAACAAGTACACCACCGTGGTCACCGCTGCCGGCGAGAGCCTGTTGCGCACACCATTGCGCGAACTGCTGGAAGTACTCGACCCGCAGCACTTCCGCCAGATCCACCGCTCCACCATTGTCAACATGAAGGCGGTGGCGGCGGTCAGCCGCGACGATACCGGGCGCGGTGTGCTGCGGCTGCGGGGCCGGACGGAAACACTGGTGGTCAGCCAACCATTCATGAGCCTGTTCCGCGGCATGTAGCCGCACCGCTCCTTTCCGCTACCAGGAGCATTGCATGCGTCTTTTCCTGCTTGCAGCCCTCGCTGCACTGGCGCTTGCCGGTTGCCAGAAGTCCACCGAAACCGCGATCACCCGCACCACTGCCAATGGCGTGGACACGCTGTACAGCAAGCGCACGGTAGTGGACGGCGTGGCGCGTTTTGAGTGCATGGCCAGCCGCAGCGGTCAGTGCCATTACCTGTTGCTGGACCCGGCCTGTCGTCCTGACGCGGCGTGTGCGAAAGCGCCGATACGGTCGTTCGCGTTGGCGGTCGGCACCACCCAGGAGTTCAGGGACCTGCCGAAAGGCTTCGCCCAGTGCGTCAGCGAGGATCGGAAAGAACAATGCCACCGTGAGTGATCACGGTGGCATTGTGGGTCCCCCCGCTTCCCTGAAGGGTCAGTAGGCAGGCTGCAGTGTCAGGTCGTGGTGGTGCTCGTTCTCGCCCACGTGGTTGAGGCGGCCGACCAGTTCGGAGTGCTGCTTCATGCGCCCGATCTCGGTCATGATGCGGATGTCCTCGTGGCGCAGCTCGCGCTTGGCGGTGACCGCCTGCTTGTAATCGAGCACTTCCGGGTAATGCTCGGCCAGTTCCAGGGCCTCGGCCACGTGCTCGACGCTGTCGGCCTTGGAGCTGATGCGTGCGCGACTGTTGAACGCCTTCATCCAGCGCTCGAAACCGGCCTGCTGATCGAACATGTTGGCCATGAACCAGATCACGAACAGGATCGAGACCCACGAGCCGAACACGACTACCACGCGGGTGAACGTGATATGGAAGTCGTCACGCCACAGGTAGTTGGCGATCAGGCCAAGAATCAGCAGCGAGGCTGCCTGCCAGCCGACGATCGAGGCGATCAGCCATTGGCACTTGGCCTGCGCCAGCACGGCTACTTCATCGCGGATCTGCTGCTCGCTGAGATTGCGCCAATGCGCAACCTGTTTATCGAACGGGCTGCTGTAGAGCTCGTTGTCGCGAAGCAGAATTCCCAAACCCTTGAACAAAGCAATCATGGCTGGCTCCTTGTGGAACGTGCGTCGATCAGCATTGGACGGTGTGGCGGGTCCAGTTCTAGCACTTCCAGCGAGCCGTGCAATGGGCGCCATGCCAAGCCGCGTAAGGGCCTTCTCTGAATCGGTGAATGTTGCTGCATCGCAGCATCGAGGCCGGAGCCTGCGACAGGATGTCGCAGGGTGAAATGTGCTGCGGGCGCACATGAAACCGTGGCTGAGTGCGAAGACTCGCCGCCGGCGTCGTGATCGCCCAGAATCGGGGCCGACCGCGCAACTCGCGGCCACCCTTTCGCTTTTCCTGGACCTGTGATGCCGGCTCTGCTGCAGCGACTCTCCCGCCCCGTCACCGCGCCGATCCGGCGCTGGGTACTGGAGGCCTTCCCGCGTGGTCAGAGCGGCATCGATTACGACCAGCCGCTGGGTGACCCGGGCTGGTTTGGACCTGACAGCGTGACCTGGCGCCTGCACGCGGAGTTCCCCTCGATGCTGGCCGGGGGCCTGTGTGCGCTGATGCTGCAGACCATGCATCCGCGCGCGCTGGCCGGGGTCTACGACCACTCCAATTTCCGTCAGGACCTGGTGGGTCGCCTGCGTCGCACCACCGCGTTTGTCGCCGGTACCAGCTATGCACCCAGCGGGGAGGTAGAGGCGCTGGTGGCCAAGGTGCGCCGCATCCATGCACAGATCCGCGGCCAGACCGCGCAGGGCGAGCCCTACGCGGCGGACGATCCACAACTGCTGACATGGGTGCACGTGACTGAGGCGTTTGGTTTCCTGCAGGGCTTTCGTCGCTACGGGCGCGAGGTGCCGGCGCACATCGCCGACCGCTACTACGACGAGTACCGCCGCGTGGCCGAAGCACTGGGTGCGGTGGATGTGCCGCGCAGTGAAGCCGAGGTGGCAGCGTACTTCTGCGCGCGGCAACCGGAGCTGCGTGTGGACGAGCGCTCGCGTGAAGTGCTGGAGGTGTTGTCCGGCGTGCGCCTGCCGGTACCGGTGCCGGGGCTGTCGCGCGAGGTGTTCCTTGGCGCCGGTGCGGCACTGCTGCCGGACTGGGCCGAAGGCATGCTTGAACGCAGCGGCCGCCAGCGTGCGCAGGCGGCCGCTTCAGCGAAGCTGATGCAGGGCATGGCGCCGCTGTTCCGCCGTGCGCTGCCCGATGGCCTCGCCAGCCGCGCCTGTGCGCGCATGGGCGTGCCAGTGGAAGCCCTGCGCGAGTGGCCCACCGTTCCCCGGTAGGTGCCAACCTTGGTTGGCACGCGCTGCGCGATAAAGCTTCATCCACGCATGGCGTGGATCTACTGACGCCATGGTTCTGGTAGGTGCCAACCTTGGTTGGCACGCGCTGCGCGATAGAGCTTCATCCACGCATGGCGTGGATCTACTGATGCCATGGTTTTGGTTGGCACACGCGTTGCGCGCGGTGCCGCAGAAGGGCCAACCAAGGTTGGCCTCTACCAGAGCGGATGCGGCAGTATATCCACGCCATGCGTGGATGGGCCTCACCCGGCCGACTTCAACCCACGCAACAGCATCTCCAGCGCCACCGTCGCTTGCCGCAGGCGCGTGTCGCCATCCTCGCCCTCGGCGATCCAGAACGCGGCCTCGGCCAGGCTGCCGTAGATCAGCGATGCCAGCGCCTGCGCATCCACCGGCATCGCTACGCCCTGCGCGATCAACTGTTCGATCAGGCGCTGCATCGAGTGCACGCAGTGGCGCTGCGATTCCGGTGAGGCGCCACCCAGCACCGCGCGCGCGTCACGCAGCACGATGCGCTGGATCTCCGGCTCCAGCGCCATCTCCAGATAGGCACGGCAGCGCTGCACGAAACCGTCCCAGGCATCATCCGCGCCATCGCTGATCGCCTGCAGGCGCAGGTCGGTCTCGGCATCGAGCTGGGCGACCACTGCGGCCAGCAGTCCCTTCTTGTCGCCGAAGTGGTGGTAGAGCGCACCCCGCGTCAGGCCGGCCTGGGCGGTCAGGTCATCCATCGAGGTGGCGGCATAGCCATGCTCGCTGAACACGCGGCGGGCGGTGGCCAGCAGGCTGGCACGGGTTTCTTCCATCTCGGCGCGGGTGCGACGGACCATCCGGAACTCCTTACATACGCAGTGCATGATTATTTACATACGTCGCGTATGAATGTAGGCTCTTATTCATACGCTCTGTATGTATTGTCGTGGCGCCGGGAGCGCCAGGCAAGCCGCTGCCCTGGAGATCCCGATGGCCACCCCCTACCGCGACCTGTTCGCCGCCCCCGGCACCGCCCGCCTTGCCTTGGCCGGCCTGCTGGCCCGCCTGCCGCTGCCGATGACCGGCATCGGCATCATCACCCTGCTGTCGCAGCTGCGCGGCAGCTATGCCTTGGCCGGTGCGGTGTCTGCCACCTTCGTGCTGACCTATGCGCTGCTGTCACCGCAGGTATCGCGCTGGGTCGACCGGCGCGGGCAGGGCAGGGTGCTGCCATGGGCTACTGCGGCCAGTGCGGCAGGGTTGTTGCTGCTGCTCGCGTGCACGCTGCTGGCTGCGCCAGACTGGGCGCTTTTCGTCGCCGCCATGCTGGCTGGGTGCATGCCCAGCGTGTCCGCAATGGTGCGCGCACGCTGGACTGCGATCCATCGCGGTCGCCCGCAGCTGCAGACCGCGTATTCGCTGGAGACCGTGTTCGATGAGGTGACCTTCATCGTCGGTCCACCGTTGTCAGTGGGGCTGTCGGTGGCGGTATGGCCACAGGCCGGCGTACTGGCGGCCGCCCTGCTGCTGGTGGTCGGCGTCGCCGCATTGGTGCTGCAGCGGGGCACCGAGCCGCCGCTGCAGCAGCACGAAGGTGCAACTCCCTCGGGCTCGCTGCTGCGGCACACGGAGATCCGCCTGCTGGCGTTGCTGATGCTGGCGATGGGCGTGATTGTCGGTACGGTCGACATCACCAGCGTGGCCTTCGCCGAACAGCGGGGGCAGCCGCTTGCCGCCAGCGTGGTGCTGTCGGCCTATGCGCTGGGCAGCTGCGCGGCGGGCCTGCTGTTCGGGGCACTGAAGCTGCAGGCGCCGTTGCGGCGCCTGTTGCTGCTCGGTGCAGCAGCTACCTCGATGACCACCCTGCCGCTGCCGTGGGTCGGCAGCCTGCCCGGGCTGGCCGTGGCGGTGCTGCTGGCCGGGGTGTTCTTCGCACCGACGATGATCGTGGCGATGTCGCTGGTCGAACAACGCGTGCCCGAATCGCGCCTGACCGAGGGCATGACCTGGCTGCTGGCCGGATTGAACATCGGCGTGGCGCTGGGCGCGGCGCTGTCCGGGCAGAGCGTCGATGCGGGGGGCGTGCGTAGCGGCTTTGTCGTTGCACTGGTGGCAGGCGGGGGCGTGCTGCTGTTGGCCGTTCTCGCGCGACGTGCCTTGCGCCCGGCTGCCGCATCCACCCCTGAAGGAATTATCCCGTGAGCGCTTCGTCGCCTGCGCATGCCGCGCCTGTGCATCGCCATCCGTGGTGGGCGGTTTCTGCGGTTGGCCTCGCCACCTTCTCGGTGGTCACCACCGAAATGCTGCCGGTGGGCCTGCTGACCCCTGTCGCCGAAGATCTCGGCGCGTCCACCGGCACCGTCGGCCTGATGATCTCGCTGCCGGCCCTGCTGGCGGCAGTGTTCGCACCGCTGGTGGTGATCGCAGCCGGCGGCATCGATCGTCGTCGCATCCTGTGTGTGCTGCTGGGGCTGCTGCTGGTCGCCAACGTTGCTTCGGCGCTGGCACCCGGCATCGGCTGGCTGCTGGCCGCGCGCGTACTGGTGGGGTTCTGCATGGGCGGGATCTGGGCCATCGCTGGTGGGCTGGCAGCCCGCCTGGTACCGGCGCATCGCATCGGCCTGGCCACCTCGATCATCTTCGGGGGCGTGGCCGCAGCATCGGTTCTGGGGGTGCCGCTGGGTGCACTGATCGGCGACGCCCTGGGCTGGCGCTTCGCGTTCGCAGCGATGGCGCTGTTCAGTGCGGCGGTGATGCTGCTGCATCTGTGGGTGGTTCCCGCGTTGCCGGTGGTGGCGTCGGTGCGCCCGGCGCAGTTCGTGCAGCTGCTCGGCCACCGTGGCCTGCAGCGCGGCCTATGCCTGACGCTGCTGCTGGTAGCGGGTCACTTCATTGCGTTCACTTATGTACGCCCGTTGCTGACCCTGCGATCGGGCGCGGATGCCGCTTGGATCGGCGCGCTGCTGTTCGCCTATGGCATGGCGGGCATCGCGGGCAACTTCATCGCCGGGCCACTGGCCGCTCGTCACCCGCGCGGCATGCTGCTGGCGATCTCTTGCGGCCTGCTGCTGACGCCGTTGTTGTTCCTGTGGCTGGGCGGCACACCCACCGGCGGCATTGTGGTGCTGCTGCTGTGGGGCCTGGCCTATGGCGGCGTGTCGGTCGGCCTGATGAGCTGGATGATGAAGGCAGTGCCGCATGCGGTGGAGATCGCCACCGCGCTGTATGTCGGTGTGTTCAACATCGGCATCGCAATGGGCGCGTGGGGCGGTGGATGGCTGCTGGATGGCGTGGGCCTGCATGCGAATCTGTGGGCCGCGGCCGGGCTTGCCATGGTCGCCACGCTGGTGATTGCCACAACGCGCCGGTAGATCCACGCCATGCATGGATGGCTTGTAGTCCTGTAGACCTGTAGATATGCCGACTAACGTCGGCATCCACCCGAGCGGGGCATTTGCCAACCAAGGTTGGCAGCTACCAGGAAATGAAACGGGCGCCTCGCGGCGCCCGTTCCGGTTACATCACCACACCTTGACCCGCTTGTCCGGGGCCAGGTACAGCTTCTGGCCTTCCTTTACTTCGAACGCCGGATACCAGGCGTCGATGTTGCGCACGGTGAGTGCGCGGAACTGGCCTGGCGCATGCACATCGGTCAGCAGCGAGTTGCGCAGCGCCTGCTCGCGGCTCTTGCTGCGCCACGCCTGGGCGAAGCCCAGGAAGAAGCGCTGGTCCGGCGTGAAGCCTTCCAGGGTCTGGCCCGGCTTGCCCTGCAGCGACAGCTGGTAGGCATCGTAGGCAGTGCCCAGGCCGGCCACGTCGGCGATGTTCTCGCCCAGGGTCAGCTTGCCGTTCACATGCACGCCCGGGAACGGCTCGTAGCTGCTGAACTGCGCGGCCAGCGCATCACCGGCGGCGTTGAACTGCTTCAGGTCCTCGGCGGTCCACCAGTTGTGCAGCTTGCCGGTCTCGTCGAACAGCGCGCCGGCGTTATCGAAGCCATGGCTGATCTCATGGCCGATCACCGCGCCGATCGCACCATAGTTCACTGCGTCGTCGGCGGCACCGTCGAAGAACGGCGGCTGCAGGATCGCGGCCGGGAACACCAGGCGGTTTTCCAGTGGCACGTTCATCGCATTGATGGTCTGCGGCAGCATCGCCCACTCGCTGTGGTCGACTGCCTTGCCCAGCTTGGCGATGTTGCGCTGGTACTCGAACAGTTCGGCGCGCTGCGCATTGCCCAGCGCGTCATCACGGCGGATCTCCAGGCCGGTGTAATCACGCCACTTTTCCGGGTAGCCCATGCCCACGGTCAGGCCGGCCACCTTGGCCTTGGCGCTGGCCTTGGTCTGCGGCGACATCCACGCGAGCGCATCGATGCGCTTGGCGAAGGCGGCGATGATGTTCTTCGCCATCTCGTCCGCGCGTTCCTTGGTCCTGGCGTCGAAGTGCTTCTCGACGTAACGCTTGCCGATCGCTTCGCCGACGGCATGGTTGGCGTCGTCCACCGCACGCTTCCAGCGGTCGCTCTGCTGCGGCGTGCCGCTCAGCGCGGTGCCGTGGAAGGCGAAGCGGGCATCGGCGAACTTCTTCGGCAGGTAGGCAGCGGCGCGGTCCAGCGCGTGGAAGGCCAGGTAGTCCTTCCAGGCATCCAGCGGCTCGGTGGCGACCAGCCTGGACAGGCCGGCCACGGCCTTGGGCTGCCAGACGATGAAGTCCTGCTGCTTGCCCAGTGCGGCCGCGTCGAGGAAGGCGCTCCAGTCCATGCCCGGCGCCTTCGCATTGAAGTCGGCCTGGGTCCACGGATTGGCACCCTTGGTCACGTCATTGGTTTCTTCCTGGGTGGCGTGCGCCTGCGCGATCTTCGTTTCCAGCGCGAGAATGCGCTGTGCCTTGCCCGCCGGATCGGCGACGCCGGCCAGCTGCAGCATCTGTGCGATGTAGGCCTGGTACTGCTTGCGCAGCTCGGCCATGCGGCCACCGCCCAGGTAGAAGTCGCGGTCGGGCATGCCCAGGCCGCCCTGCACCAGGTACGGCGCGGTGCGGTCCGGCTGCAGCAGGTCCACCGACACCCACAGGCCGAACAGGCGGTCGGTGTAGAAGTTGGTGGCATTGAGCAGGTCGACGTCGGCGCGCATCTCGCCGCCGAGGGCACGTGCCAGGCCAGCCTTGTCGGCGATCGCATCGATGGCCTTCAGCTGCGGCTGCACCGGGGCGATGCCGTGCTGCTCGATGCCGGCTTCGTCCATGTAGGCGGCGTAGTAGTCGCCGATCAGCTTGTCGTCACCGCTGGCCTGCGCATTGCCGGCCGCACCCTCGAGGATGGCGCGGGTGTCGGCCAGGGTCTTTTCAGCGATGACGTTGAAGCTGCCGAAGCGCGAACGGTCGGCCGGAATCTCGGTGTTCTTCACCCAGGTGCCGTTGGCGAAGCCGAAGAAGTCATCGCCGGCCGCGATGCTGCGGTCCATGCCGCTGGCATCGAAGCCGAAGCTGCCCAGCATCGGCTTGGCGGCAGCGGGTGCAGCCTCGGCGGGCTTGGCGGTGCCAGCGGCCGGATCGGCCGGACGGTCGCAGGCAGCCAGGGACAGGCTGGCAACGATGGCCAGTGCCAGGGTGGGACGGCGCAGCTTGGACATGGACTTCTCTTGCAGCGGAAAACCCCAAGTCTAATCCGCCGCAGCCCGGCTGGCCGTCCCTGTGGCTGGCCGGTCCTGTGCAGGATCTGGCTGAACGCGCCGAAGCGATCTTCACGCCGTCACCGGGGTGGTGCATGCTGGGCCCTGGAGCCCTGCGCGGACACGGGGAGGTGGCCATGCAGGACGGGGTCAGGCGTCAAGAATGGCGTCCGCCGGCCGTTGAGGTCGGGGACGTGGAGGATTCGTTCGCGCATGAAGCCAGCCGACTGCACAAGGAAGACCAACCGATGCCCGCGCTGAAACGGGCGTTGGCCCGGCCGCTGCGCGCCATTACCTGGGGCGGGGTGTTGCTGGGCGTGCTGCTGGTAACCGGCCTGACCCTCATGCTGGTCAATGACTACCACCGCCGCCTGGAAGCGGCACAGCGGCAGAGCCGGGCGCTGGCGGTGGGCAGCGAGCGCCTGCTGGCGCTGGAACTGCGCAACCTGGAGCGGGCCATGTCCGGCATCGCCGCCGACGCCGCCGAGCTGTTCCGCAGCGTGCCGGCGCAGGCGCCGGCCTTGATGGATGCCTCCATCGGCGGGGTGCTGGGCCGGCATGCCGAACTGCACAGCATCGCCGTGCTCGACCGCCATGGCCGACCGTTGACGGCCGGCGAGGGCGACCTGCAGCTGCCGCTGTGGACCGACCCGCAGCGTCGTGGCCAGGGCAGCGCCCTGTACATCGGCCCGCCGCAGCGGGCCAGCGATGGCGGCTGGGTGGTCCCGCTGGCGCTGCCGATGGCCGATGAACGCTGGCTGCTAGCGCGGCTGCGCTGTGGCGAACTGCAACGCATCGTCGGCGGCCTCGATGTCGGCCCCAACGGACTGGTCTCGATCAGCGATGCCGAGGGCTACATGCTGGCCCGCGTACCCGATCCGCATGGCACGGTGGGCCGTCGCTACGATCTCCCGCGCCGCGACCTGCTCGGCAAGCAGGCGGTGGTCGAACTGGGCAGCATGCCGGGCGTCGTCGACGGCGTGCCGCGCATCATCACCATCAGCACGCTGGAACGCAGCCCGCTGGCGGTGCAGGTCGGCCTGGCCGACGAGGACGTGCTCGCGCCCTGGTGGCCGTACCTGCAGGCGTCGGTGGCGATCGTACTGGCTTACATCGCGGTGTTGCTGGTGCTGCTGTACGCCGTGCGGCGCAGCACCCGCAGCCAGCAGGCGATGGCCGAGGAGCTGAAAACAGGCCACGCCGAGCTGCGTCTTGCGCACCAGGTCGGTCGTGTCTGTACCTGGTACGTGGATGAGGACGCCGCGCTGCTGCGCTGGTCGCCGCTGGCCCGCGAGATCTTTGGGGTACAGACCGACGCCTTGCCGGTCGCGGATTTCTTCGCGCGCGTGCATCGCGATGATGCCGCGCGCCTGCAGCAGGCTTTCGACCAGGCCTTTGCCGGCGGCGCAGTGCTCGACCAGGTGTTCCGCCTGGTGCTGCCCGGTGGTGAAGTGCGCTGGGTCGGCGCGCGCGGACAGCGGGTGGAGGTGGCCGACAGCGAACGACGCATGATCGGCGCGTTGACCGACCTGAGCGAACGCTATCAGGCGCGCGAGCAGATGAGCGAAGTGGAACGCCGCTTCCGCCTGCTGTTCGACCGCAACCCGGCGCCATTCTGGGTGTTCGACCCGGACACGCTGCGCTTCATCGAGGTCAATGACGCTGCAGTGCGCCAGTACGGCTACAGCCGCGACGAGTTCCTGGCGATGAGCATCCTCGACATCCGCCCGCGCGAAGGCTGGGACGAAGTGCGTGGTGCCATCCAGCGGGCGCAGGTGGGCGATCCCCCCGACGCGACCGTGCGCCTGCACCGGCGCAAGGACGGCAGTGTGTTCGAGGTGCGCGCACACCTGTCCAAGCTCGACTTCGACGGACAGCCCGCGTGCCTGGTGCTGGCCGAGGATGTGAGCGAACGGCTGGCCTACGAGCGCGACCTGGCCTACCAGGCACGGCACAACCCGGCCACCGGCCTGCTCAATGTGCGCGCCCTGACCGACCAGCTGGACGAGCAGGAGGAGGGCTACACCATCGCCTTCGTGCAGCTGCGCGGGCTGCAGCTGGTGGCCGATACGCTGGGCCGTGAGATCGGTGATGCCGTGCTGCAGTCGATGGCGACCCGCTTGGGCGGGTTGGGCGCACGCTGCGGCACGCTGGCGTTCCAGCCGGCGGAGGACTTCGTGTTCGCCATCGGTGCCGAGCACGATACCCAGCGCGTGCTGGACGACCTGCTGCAGATCGTGTCGGCGCCGATGCGCGGCAAGGATTCACTGCACCAGTTCGAGCCGCGCATCGGCGTTGCGGTGCATGTGGCCGGTGACGGCCATAGCGCCGAACAGGTGATCGGCATGGCCGCGCAGGCGGCGCACGCGGCGCGTGCCGAGGGCAACGTGGTGGTCTGGTTCGACGCAGCGGTGACCACGCGGCTGGCCGACCGGTTGCGCCTGGCCGGGCGCATCCATGCGGCCATCGACAACGAGTTCCAGCTGTACTTCCAGCCGATCCGGCATGCCAGCGATGGCAGCCCGGCGGCGTTGGAGGCATTGCTGCGCTGGCCGCAGGCTGATGGCAGCTTCATTCCGCCCAATGAGTTCATCCAGCTGTGCGAGGACACCGGGCTGATCCTGGCACTTGGCCGCTGGGTGATCCGAGCGGCAGCGAAGGCGCAGCGGCGGTTGGTCGAGGCCGGGTGGGGCGAACTGCCGATTGCGGTCAACGTCTCGGCCGTGCAGTTCTTCAACAGCGACCTGGTGGCCGAGTTCACCCGCGCCCAGCAGGAGTTCGGGTTGGCGCGGGGTGCGCTGCATGTGGAACTGACCGAGAGCAGCCTGATGCGCAAGCCGGGGCAGGCGATGCAGACCATGCAGCGCCTGCACGAGCAGGGCATCAGCGTGTCGCTGGATGACTTCGGTACCGGCTATTCCAGCATGTCCTACCTGCAGCACCTGCCGCTGGACATCCTGAAGATTGATCGGAGCTTCGTGGCGGACGTGGAAACCAATCCACGCAACGCCTCGATCTGCCGCGCACTGCTGTCGCTGGGCCACAGCATGGGCCTGACCATCATCGCCGAAGGCGTGGAGACGCCGGGACAGCTGGACTGGCTGGCTGCGCACGGCTGTGACCAGGTGCAGGGCTACCTGCTGGGACGGCCGGCGCCGCTGGAACGGATCATCGACGCGCTGGATGAGGTCGCCGCCTAAGTGGTAGTGCCGGCCGCTGGCCGGCATTCGCCCAGGACCGGGAGGTGTCTGATTGCCGGCCAGCGGCCGGCACTACCGCAAACGCCAGGCTCGGCTACACCCCGGTTTCCACCAGGTGGTCGATGAAGCTGCGCACCTTCGGTGCCAGGTGGCTGCGGCTGGTGTAGACCGCGAAGATGCCGATCGGCGCGGCCTCCCACTCGGGCAGGACGCGCACCAGACGGCCATCGGCCAGTGCGTCTTCCAGCAGGAAGTCGGGCTGCAGGATCACGCCCATGCCGGCGATCGCCGCTTCGCGCAGCACATCACCGTTGTTGGCGTGCAGCAGGCTGCTTACCGAGACCTTCACTTCGCCGCCCGGTCCCTGCAGTGGCCAATGGTCGCCAGCGGCCCAGTAGCTGTAGCTCAGGCATGCGTGTGCCTGCAGCTCCTGCGGGGTCTGCGGGGTGCCGTGTGCGGCCAGGTAGGCCGGCGCGGCGCACAGGCTCACCCGCGATTCGCCCAGGCGACGTGCGATCAGCGTGGGACCGGGCTCGCGGGTGATGCGGATGGCCACGTCGTAGCCTTCCTCGACCATGTCCACCAGCCGGTCGGACAGCGCCAGGTCCAGCTCCACCTGCGGGAAGCGCTGGCGATAACTGGCCAGCAGCGGGCCGAGGCGGGCAATGCCCCAGCTCACCGGTGCGTTGATGCGCAGCGTGCCCGAAGGCTCCAGCGCCTGCGCGCCGATACTGGCCTCCAGCGCGTCGAATTCGGCCAGCAGGCGCACGCACTGGGCGTAGTAGGCGGCGCCGGCACTGGTCGGGCTGACCCGGCGCGTGGTGCGGTGGAGCAGGCGGGTGGACAGGCGCTTTTCCAGCGCCGCGACCTGGCGCGTGACGCCGGCGGTGGACATGTCCATGGCCTGGGCGGCGGCACTGAAGCCGTTGCGCTCGACCACCGCCACGAACACGCGCATCGCTTCCAGGGTGTCCATTGTTGCGCCTTGTGAAATAAATACGGTCAAACGATCGTATTTATCGGCCCGTGAAGGCGCAATAACCTGTGCCCACTCCCTTCAAGGTGCTTTGCCATGCACACCACGACCGCTCCTGTTTCGCCGCTGGCGCCGTATGGCGCCACCCTGCTGCGCCTGGCTCTGGGCGTGCTGTTCCTGGTCCACGCACTGACCAAGCTGCTGGTGTTCACCCCGGCCGGTACGGCGGCGTTCTTCGAGTCTCTGGGCCTGCCCGGTGTGCTCGGCTACCTCACCATCGGCGTCGAGCTGGTGATCACCGTCGCGCTGCTGCTGGGCATCTACGCACGCTGGGTGGGCCTGGTCGGCGTGCCGCTGCTGCTGGGCACCATCGTCACCGTGCACGGCGCCAACGGCTTCGGTTTCGCCAATGCCGGCGGCGGCTGGGAATACCCGGCGTTCTGGGCATTGGCGCTGGTGGTGCTGTTCCTGCTCGGCGATGGCAAGTGGACCCTGCGTTCGCGCTGATCGCCGCCTGATCCTGCAACTGGAGAATTCCATGTCCCGCCTGCCTTCGCTGTACATCTCCCATGGTTCGCCGATGACTGCCCTGCAGCCGGGCCAGGTTGGCGTGCGCCTGGCCGAGCTGGCGCGCGATCTGCCGACGCCACGCGCCATCGTGATGGCCTCGGCGCACTGGCTGGGCCGGCAGCCGCTGGTCGGTGCGCATCCACAGCCGCCGACCATCCACGACTTCGGTGGCTTCCCGCGCGCGCTGTTCGAACTGCAGTACCCGGCACCGGGTGATCCGGCACTGGCCGAAGAAGTGGCCGGCCGCATCGCCGCCGCAGGCCTGCCAGTAGCCATCGACCCGCAGCGTGGCCTCGACCACGGCGCGTGGGTACCGCTGCGGCTGTTGCGCCCTCAGGCGGACATCCCGGTGGTGCCGGTGTCGATCCAGCCGCTGCTCGGCCCCGAGCATCAGTTCGCGCTGGGCCGTGCGCTGGCGCCGCTGCGCGAACAGGGCGTGCTGCTGGTCGGCTCCGGCAGCATCACCCACAACCTGCACGACTGGGGCGACTACCAGGACGGCAAGGAAGCGGCGTACGTGCGGCCCTTCATCGAATGGGTGGAGCAGCGCCTGGCCGCCGATGACCGCCAGGCCCTGCTGGATTACCGTCGGCAGGCGCCGTTCGCCGAACGCGCGCACCCGACCGACGAGCACCTGCTGCCGCTGTTCTTTGCAATGGGCGCGGCCGGCGAGGGCGGTTTCGGCGCACGCCGCATCGATGCCGGCATCGATGCCGGCTTCCTTGCCATGGATCTGTACCGCTTCGACGGGGCATGAGCCGGGGCTGACGCGCGGCGGCCCCGGCCGTCGCGGCCATGGCCGCATGTGGTAGTTTTTTCCGGGTTTCCGGCGCTGGCCTCCAAGCCTCCCCACGCGCCGCTTCCTGGAAGAAGCATGCATACCATTGAAGTCGTCCTGGCGATGCTGGTGGCCGTTGTCGCCAGCGGCTACCTGGTTCGCGTCCTGCCGTTCTCGTTGCCGCTGCCGCTGGTGCAGATCGGCCTGGGTGCGGTCATCGCCGGGGTGTTCAACCGTGGCCACGCGCTGGAGCCGGAAGTGTTCTTCCTGCTGTTCCTGCCGCCATTGCTGTTCCTCGATGGTTGGCGCATCCCCAAGCAGGGCCTGTTCCGCGACAAGGGCGCGATCCTCGAACTGGCGTTCGGCCTGGTGGTGTTCACCGTCATCGGCGCCGGCTTCCTGATCCACTGGTTGATTCCAGTGATGCCGCTGGCGGTGTGCTTCGCGCTGGCGGCCATCGTCTCGCCGACCGACCCGGTGGCGGTGGGCGCGATTGCTTCGAAGGCGCCGATTCCCAAGCGCCTGATGCACATCCTGGAAGGCGAGTCGCTGCTGAACGATGCCTCGGGCCTGGTCTGCTTCCGCTTCGCGGTGGCGGCGGTGATGACCGGCACCTTCTCGCTGGCCACGGCCTCGCTGACCTTCGTGTGGGTGGCGGTGGCGGGATTGGCGGTGGGCGTGGCGGTGACGCTGGGTGTGTCCACCTTCCAGCGCTGGCTGTGGCGCCGCTTTGGCGAGGAGCCCGGCGCGGCGATGCTGGTCAACCTGCTCATTCCGTTCGCGGCCTACCTGCTGGCCGAAGAGATCCATGCCTCGGGCATTCTCGCCGCGGTCGCCGCCGGTATCGCGATGAGCTATGTCGAGCTGACCGGTCGCGTCTCCGGCAGCATGCGCGTGCAGCGCGCCGGGGTCTGGAACATGCTGCAGTTCAGCTTCAACGGCATCATGTTCGTGCTGCTGGGCGAGCAGCTGCCGGGCATCGTCGAACGCGCCACCACCACCATGAACGAGACCGGCCACCAGAGTGCGTGGTGGCTGCTGGTGTATGTGGTGGTGATCAATCTGGCACTGGTCGTGCTGCGCCTGTTGTGGGTGTGGTTGTCGCTGCGCTGGAACCTGCTGCGCGCGCGCCGTCGCGGCCTGGAGCGGGGCGAGGCACCGAACTGGCGCATCGTGGTGGCGACCTCGGTGGCCGGCGTGCGCGGTGCGATCACCCTGGCCGGTGTGTTGACCCTGCCGCTGTTCCTGCCCGACGGCAGTGCGTTCCCGGCGCGTGATCTGGTGATCTTCCTGGCCGCATCGGTGATCCTGTTCTCGCTGCTGGGCGCCAGCATCGCGCTGCCACAGCTGCTGAAGGGCCTGCAGCTGCCGGCTGACTCGGGCGAGCGCAAGGAAGAGGACCTGGCACGCCGGCTGTCGTCGAAGGCCGCGCTGGCCGGGGTCGAGCGCATGCGCCAGCAGCTGGTGATGAACCAGAACACCGAGAACGTGCAGCTGTACAACGACGCCGCCTCGCGGGTGAGCCTGCTCTACCAGCGCCACCTGGAGCGCGACAGTGATGGGCCCGACGTGGACCCGGAGAAGGTACGGCGCATGGAAATGGGCTACCGCCAGCTGCGCAGCGCCGGCCTCAATGCCGAGCGCGAGGAGCTGTTCCGGTTGACCCGGCGCGGGGTGATCTCCGATGAGATCTCGCGGCGCCTGATCCGCAACCTGGACCTGCTGGAATCGCGCAAGCGCGAATGACCGTGTACTCCGGGTGGGTGCGGACCTTGGTCCGCGTTGATCGGGGTCAGATCCCTTTCCGCAGGAAAGGGATCTGACCCCAGGATCCGGGAGCCGTGCTTATTCCGGCTTCTGGTCCAGGAAATACACCTCGACCTTGCCCTTGACCTTGATGGTCATCGGGTTGCCGCGGCGGTCGCGGGCCTTGCCGGCCTGCACGCGGATCCAGCCTTCGCTGACCGAGTATTCCTCGACGTTGTCACGCTCGACGTCGTTGAAACGCACGCCGACGCCGCGCTCCAGCGCCTGCGCATCATGGAAGGGGCTGGCCGGGTTGATCGCCAGGTGGTCGGGAGGGGTATCGCTCATCGCTTCATTCACAGTGACGGCCACCAAGGCCGGCTTCAGCGGCACAGGATAAACCGTAGAATGCCGGCCTGCCCCAGAGGAAGTTCCGCCATGCCCGACAACAGCGACTATTTCGACTTCGAGGAAGACATCCACGACTTCGACGAAGATGGCTTCGAGGCACGGGTCTGGAACCTGCTGGTGCTGATCAACCCGGGCGACGAGGAACTGGCCCTGCAGCAGTTCAACCGCTGGCGCGAGCACCTGGCCGAGGACGGGCAGCCGCTGGAAGCGGACAGCGACTGGCTGCCGGCCCTGTTCACGGCCATCGCCTGGCAGTCGGGTTTCGAGGTGGAACGCGACGATCTGGAATCGCTGCAGTCGGCGGTGAACGAGCTGTCGGCGCGCTTCAACCTGCAGCTGGACTGGGGCGGCGACCTGGATGACGAGGACTTCGCCGAAGACCTGGACGGCGTGCAGCTGATGTCCACCGCCTTCGACCGCCTGCGCGAGCACAACTACACGCTGTGGAGCGTGGATGCCGGCAGCGACGGCTTCACCGGCGTGATGGCGCTGACCCGCGACGACGACGCAATGCTGGCGCTGTGCTCGCTGCTGAACGTGGAAATCCGCCTGGGCAGCGACCCGTTCTGAGCGATGGGCCGATCCGCCCGGCACCACCCGGCGGGGACGTTCTGCTGGGCCCGCCCTGATGGGTTGATCCGCTGGAGACGACCCGACGGGGTAGCGTCGACTGTTGGTCGACTATCGCGCGCAGCGCGGGGTTCTCGCGGCCGGATGGGAGAGCAGTCGACTGACAGTCGACTCTACCCGGTCGGTGCCGGTTGGTGGCCGGCGAACCCGCGACGTGGCCTACGGCCGGTACTGCGCCCTGGCGTTGGCAATCACCGCTTTGACCAGGTCACGGTCGGTGTGCCTTGAGATCGCCCGCGCACCGAGCGCGATCGCCTGTGCGCGCAGCTCGGAAGTGACATCGTAGTGGGCACCGCTGGCCTTGTTCTGGAAGGCCCGCGGGGGAATGCCGAGCTGCGCCGCCATCGCGTGCAGCTCGGCCAGGGTGTCGGCCATCAGGTGCGCCCAGCGCTGTCCGCGCCAGGGATGCACCGCGTCATCGACGTAGACCGTCACCGCCGCGGCCGGTTCAGGCCTGCGGCTTGCTGTCGCTGTCAGCGGCCGGAGCGGCCGGAGCGGCCTCGGCAGCGGCTTCTTCGACCACGTTGCCCTCGGCGGCTTCGCCTTCCTCGCCTTCAGCAGCGTCGACGCCTTCGAACTCGGCGACCAGCTTGTCCAGGTACTCGTCGGCGGTCTGCTCGGATTCGGCCGCCAGGGTGTCCAGCAGCTTCTGCAGCAGTTCGGAGTATTCCAGGTTGACCTTGCGGCCTTCCTTTTCCTGCACGTTGGCCAGGTGCTTGAGCATGGCCAGCATCGGCACCGGGTTCTCGGCGTTGCCCATGGTCTGGCCGCCGATGGCCAGCAGCCACTCACGGCCCTGCAGGCCGATGGCCGCGACCACCTGGCCGTCTTCGTTGGTCAGCACGGCATGGTTCTGCACCTGCTGCTGGGCGTTCAGGCGCAGGAACGGGCGCTTGGCCTGCTGCTTCTTGCGCTTGTCGCGCTTGGCCTTGGAGTTCTGGGACATGGGGTGGGATCACCTGGAAACGGAAAGACCGCCATTGTAGCGGGTGCGCCGGGTGATGCCCCTGGTGCGTGCGGGCCCTGGTCCGCACGCTTTTCCCGGATGTGCGGACCAGGGCCCGCAGCTGCCGTCTACTTTGCCGGCCCCGGCGCGGCCTGCACGTCCGGGTCGGCGGTGGGCGCCGACAGCCCCACCTGCGGGCCGGCACCGGCCAGGGCGGCCTCCTCGGCGGCCTTGGTCATCACCACGATGCTGATGCGGCGGTTGATCGGGTTCTGCGGGTCGGTCTTGTCGAACAGCACCGACGAGGACAGGCCGACCACGCGGGTGATCTTGCTGTCCTCCAGGCCGCCGTCCACCAGTGCGCGCCGTGCGGCGTTGGCACGATCGGCGCTCAGTTCCCAGTTGCCATAGCCGCGTGCGGCCGAATAGGCGGTGATGTCGGTGTGGCCGGTCAGGCTGATCCGGTTCGGCACATGGTTCAGGTACTCGGCCAGTTCGTGCAGGATCTGCTGCGTGTACGGCTTCAGCGTGGCGCTGCCAAGGTCGAACATGGGCCGGTTCTGCTTGTCCACGATCTGGATGCGCAGGCCTTCCGGGGTCAGGTCCAGCAGCAGCTGGTCCTTGAACGGCTCCAGCGCCTGGCTCCTGCTGATCGCCTCCTGCAGTTCCTTCATCAGCGCTTCCAGCTGCTGCTTGTCGCGCTGCTGCTGGTCCACCGGCTGCGGCACGGCCTCCTTCTGGTTCTGGAAGGGATCGTTGCTGTTGCCGCGCGAGATGTCGGTGGCACCGCCCAACTTGATCATCGAGGTGCTGGCGCCGCCCGGGCCGGCCATGCCGGGCGCCGGCGTGGCGTTCTGCCCACTCAGCGGGCTGGGGTTGCGGAAGTACTCGGAAATGGCCGCACGGTCGTTCTTGTTGGTGGTGGCCATCAGCCACAGCACCAGGAAGAACGCCATCATCGCGGTCACGAAGTCGGCGTAGGCCACCTTCCACGAGCCGCCGTGGTGGGCGGCGTGGCCGGCCTTCTTGACCCGGCGGACGATGACGGTGGGCTTGTTCTCGGCCATGGCTTACTTGACCGTCTTCAGGTGCTGCTCGAAATCGGAGAAGGCCGGGCGCACGTTCGACGGCAGCGTCTTGCGGGCAAACTCCAGCGCGATCTTCGGGTTGTAGCCGCGCAGGCAGGCCAGCAGGGCGGTCTTGACCGATTCGTAGATGCGGCTGTCCTGTTCGGCGCGCGCTTCCATCGCCGCCGCCATCGGGCCGACGAAGCCGTAGCCCAGCAGGATGCCGAGGAAGGTACCGACCAGCGCACCGGCCACATGGCCGCCCACTTCGACGATGTCCCCGCCGATCGAGCCCATGGTGATGACGATGCCCAGCACCGCCGCCACGATGCCGAAACCGGGCAATCCGTCGGCGACCTTGGTCAACACCTGCGACGGCGCCATGGCTTCGGCGTGATGCTTTTCCAGTTCCAGTTCCAGCAGCGGTTCCAGCTCGTGCGGCTCGATGTTGCTGCCGATCATCAGGCGCAGGCAGTCGGTGATGAAGTCGATCAGGTGGTGGTCGGCCTGCACCTTGGGGTAGTTGCCGAACAGCGCGCTCTCGGCCGGCCGCTCCACATGGTCTTCCAGCGCCATGAAGCCTTCGCGGCGGGCCTTGTTGAGCAGTTCATAGAGCAGGCTGAGCACATCGATGTAGTCCTGCTGCTTGTAGCGCGGGCCCTTGAACACGCCCACCATGGCCTGCAGGGTCTGCTTGACGGTCTTGGCCGGGGTACCGACCAGGAAGGCGCCGAGCGCCGCGCCGCCGATGATGACCAGCTCGTAGGGCTGCCAGAGGGCACCCAGGCGGCCGTGGGCACCGAGATAGCCCCCGATCACGCTGATGATGACGACCAGGAATCCAACGATGATGAGCATGGGGCGACGCAAGGAGAGGGGATATCTCCTTGTCGGCCCGTCGCCCGGTTTTCTGAAGAGGGAATTCTGTGAAATCGGTCAAGGGGGGGTGTTTCAGCCCGCCACACCGCTTTCTGCGCCGCCACGCTGCAACGGGTCGGGCCAGGGCTCGCCATTGCCGGTGAACGAAAGTGAGACGGAGTTCAGGCAGTGGCGCTCGTAGGTGGGCGGCGGACCATCCGGGAATACGTGGCCCAGATGGCTGCCGCAGCGCGCGCAGGTGATCTCGGTGCGCACCATGCCATGGCTGGTATCGCGGATCTCGCGTACGTGCGCTGGGTCGAACGGAGCAAAGAAGCTGGGCCAGCCGGTGCCGGAATCGAACTTGGTGCTGGAGCGGAACAGTGGCAGCGCGCACAGGCGGCAGCAGTAGACACCCTCGCGTTTGTTGTCGAGGAATACCCCGCAGAACGGCGCTTCGGTGCCGTGCTGCAGCAGCACGCGGCGCTCCTCGCTGCTGAGGCCGGCAACCAGCGCCTCGGTCTGGGTGGCAGTGGGGGGCGTCAGATCGAAGGCGGTCATGGCGGCGCTCCGTGGGGTCGATGGCCTGGGGATGCCGGAAAACGTGGGGGTGCTGGCGCCCGCTTGCAAGTGTGATGGCCGTTCATGGGCGGCACACAGGCGTTGGCGCATGGTGAAGACGATCCACGTCGGAGCGTGCCATGAAACCGATCCTTCCCCTGTTGTTGATGGCCCTGCTGCCGCTGGTCGCGCAGGCCCAGGTACCGACGTCGTCGAGCCCGACCGCCACCCGCAGTGCCACCACCGTGGCACCGCAGCCGGTGGTGCCGCCACCACAGGCCGCGCGCCCGCAGCCGCAGGTACTGCCCTCGCCACAGCCGACGCAGCCGATCAAGTCCACCGGTCCGGCCCAGGTCGCGCCGGCGCCGGTCCCGAAGTCTGCCGACAAGGTCTATGACCGCAATGGCCGCATCGTTCCCGGGGTGCGCCCGGCCGGCCCGAACCGCGTGTTCGACTCGCGCACCGGCCGCTATTACGACAGCGTGCCGGCCGGCGATGGCCAGCAGATCAAGCGCTGACCTCCAACGCCAATCCAGGTGGGCAGCGGCTGCAGGCTGTGCGGGCTGAACGCACGAAAACAACGGTCTGCCAATCACTGCTTTTTCGCCTGCGATTAACCGTTCCGGGACCAACGTGACCGTGCGCCGGCATTTCGCCGCCGCATGTCCTTTGTCCACTGGATCGCGATCATGAAAAACCAGCAGAACCGTCATCCCGGCAAGGAACCGCAGGGCCGCAACCCGCAGCAGCAACAGCAACAGCAGATGGACCCGCAGCAGCCGCACAAGGGCGGCAAGCAGCAGGAACAGCGCTCGCAGAAACATCCACAGCAGCGTTGACTGTTGCCATGACCGGGGTCAGAGCCCGCAACGCGGGCTCTGACCCCGATCGCAACCGCTTCAATCCGGAATCGGCAAGCTCAGCGTTTCCTTCACTTCTTCCATCACGATGTAGCTTTTCGACTCGCGCACGTGCGGCAGTGTCAGCAACGTGCTGCCGAGCAGCTTGCGGTAGGAGGCCATTTCGCTGATCCGCGCTTTCAGCAGGTAATCGAAGTCGCCCGACACCAGATGGCACTCCAGCACGTTGGGCAGCTTCAGCGCCGCGCGCCGGAACTCCTCGAAAATGTCGCCGGACTTGTAGGCCAGGCTGATTTCCACGAACACCAGCAGGCTGGCCTTCACTGCGGCCGGGTCGAGGTGGGCGTGGTAGCCGGTGATCACCGCTTCGCGCTCCAACCGGCGCACGCGCTCCGTGCACGGCGTGGTCGACAGGCCGACCCGCTCGCCCAGTTCGGTGAAGGAAATACGGCCCTCGGCCTGCAGGATGCGCAGGATCTTGCGGTCGATCTTGTCCAGTTCGCGGGTACGGGTGGCCATGGTCGTCAACCTTGGGGAATGAATTGCAGGAGAACATCCTGCCGGTTGATTTCAAAACAGGCAAATCAACTGGGAATGGCTGTCTATACTTCCCCAATTATGGTCCCTGTGCGCTCCAGTGCAGGGAATGATCGGGTTGGAGAAGTCCCATGCGAGTCCTAGTTCTCGGCAGCGGCGTGATTGGTACCACCAGTGCCTGGTACCTGCGACAGGCCGGGTTTGAAGTCACGGTCATCGACCGCCAACCCGGCCCGGCGCTGGAAACCAGCTTCGCCAATGCCGGCCAGCTGTCGTTCGGCTACACCTCGCCGTGGGCGGCCCCGGGCGTGCCGAAGAAGGCCATCGGCTGGCTGTTCGAGAAGCACGCGCCGCTGGCGATCAAACCGGGCATGGACCTGGCCCAGTACCGCTGGCTGTGGCAGATGCTGCGCAACTGCACCCACGAGCGTTATGCGATCAACAAGGCGCGCATGGTGCGCATGTCCGAGTACAGCCGCGACTGCCTGAACGAGCTGCGCGCGCAGATCGGCATCGAATTCGAAGGCCGCGACCTGGGCACCACCCAGCTGTTCCGCACCCAGCAGCAGCTGGATGCCTCGGCGCAGGACATCGAGATCCTGGCCCAGTACGGCGTGCCGTACGAGGTGTTGGACCGCGCCGGCATCATCCAGGCCGAACCGGCCCTGGCGCATGTCGATGGCCTGGTCGGTGCGCTGCGCCTGCCGCGTGACCAGACCGGCGACTGCCAGCTGTTCACCCGTCGCCTGGCGCAGATGTGCGTGGAGGCCGGTGTCGAGTTCCGCTTCGACCAGGACATCACCGGCCTGGAGTTCGATGGCGACCGCATCACCGGCGTGCGCATCGACGGCAAGCTGGAAACCGCCGACCGCTTCGTGGTCGCGCTCGGCAGCTATTCGCCGGCGCTGGTCGCACCGCTGGGCATGCGCCTGCCGGTGTACCCGCTGAAGGGCTATTCGCTGACCCTGCCGATCACCGACCCGGCGATGGCGCCGACCTCGACCATCCTCGACGAGAGCTACAAGGTGGCGGTCACCCGCTTCGACGACCGCATCCGCGTCGGTGGCATGGCCGAAGTGGCCGGCTTCGACCTGTCGCTGTCGCAGCGACGCCGCGAGACCCTGGAGCTGGTGGTCAGCGACCTCTATCCGAAGGGCGGCGACCTGTCGCGCGCGCAGTTCTGGACCGGCCTGCGCCCGGCCACGCCGGACGGTACGCCGGTGATCGGCGCCACGCCGTTCCGCAACCTGTACCTCAACACCGGCCACGGCACCCTGGGCTGGACCATGGCCTGCGGCTCGGGCCGCTACCTGGCTGACCTGATGAGCGCGCGCCAGCCGCAGATCAGCACCGAAGGCCTGGATATTTTCCGCTACGGCCAGTACGGTCACGCGCCGCAACAAGAGAACCGCACATGCGTCCTGCCCGCGCGCTGATCGATCTGGGCGCCCTGCGCAGCAATTACCGGCTCGCCCGTGAACTGGGCGGTGGCAAGGCCCTGGCGATCATCAAGGCTGATGCCTATGGGCATGGCGCGGTGCGCTGTGCGCAGGCGCTTGAAGGCGAGGCCGATGGCTTCGGCGTGGCCACCATCGAAGAGGCGCTGGAACTGCGCCAGGCCGGCATCCGTGCGCCGATCCTGCTGCTGGAAGGCATCTTCGAACCCAGCGACATGGCGCTGGTGGCCGAGCATGATTTCTGGTTCGCCGTGGGTTCGCCGTGGCAGCTGGAGGCCGTCGCCGCCTTCGACAGCCCGCGCCCGTTGACGGTGTGGCTGAAGCTGGACAGCGGCATGCATCGCCTCGGCCTGGACGTGGACAGCTTCCGCGCGGCGCACGCGCGCCTGTCAGCGCTGCCGCAGGTCGAGCGCATCGTGCTGATGACCCACCTGGCGCGCGCCGACGAGCTGGACAGCGAACGCACCCACGAACAGGCGGCGACCTTCGCGCGCGCCATCGACGGCCTGCACGGCGAGACCAGCGTCTGCAACTCGCCGGCGCTGCTGGGCTGGCCGGACGTGCGCAGTGACTGGGTGCGCCCGGGCCTGATGCTGTATGGCGCGAACCCGCTGCCGGACGACACCACGCTGACCGAGCGCCTGCGCCCGGTGATGACGATGCAGTCGAAGGTGATTGCCGAACGCTGGATCGAAGCGGGTGAGCCGGTGGGTTATGGCGCGCGCTTCGTGGCCAAGGCGCGCACCCGCGTGGGTGTGGTTGCACTCGGCTATGCCGACGGTTATCCGCAGTTCGCCCCGAATGGCACGCCGGTATTGATCGATGGCCAGCCCGGCGCACTGATCGGGCGCGTGTCGATGGACATGCTGACGGTGGACCTGACCGCGCATCCGCAGGCCGCGGTGGGCAGCGTGGTGGAACTGTGGGGCAGTGCGCCGACGTTGGCGGAACTGGCGCCGCGATGCGGCGTGAGCGCGTACCAGCTGCCGTGCGCGGTCAAGCGCGTGGCGAAGGTGTACGTGTAGCGCCGAGCCCACGCTCGGCTTCGGTAGCGGCCGACCTTGGTCGGCGCCCTGTAATGCGTGTCGACCAAGGTCGACACCTACCGGGGGGCCTGGCGCGCAGCGGTCGCCATGCGCAGCTCCGGTCGCGGCCGACCTTGGTCGGCGCGGTGAATGCGTGTCGACCAGGGTCGACACCTACCGGGAGCCTGGCGCGCAGCGGTCGTCATGCGCGGCTCTGGTAGCGGCCGACCTTGGTCGGCGCCGTGAATACGTGTCGACCAGGGTCGACACCTGCTGAGGGGCCTAGCGCGCAGCGGTGGCCTGGCTGGCCAGCTGGCGCTTCACCCAGTCATCAATCAGGCGCTTCTCGTAGCGCAGCGGATCGCTGTTGGTCAGCAACCCACTGCCCTGCAGGTAGCCGGAGTCGCTCAGGCGGGCGTCGCCTTCGCTCACAATACGGCCGTCGGCGTCCTTCAACGTGTACTGCAGGGTGATGCGGGGCGGGTAGATATCACGCATCACGCGGATGTCGCGCGCACGCGGGCCGTGCCACGGCTCGTAGTCACCGGCACGCTTGATGTCCACCAGGGTGACATCGAGGGTCTGCCCAGGCTGCAGCGGCTTGGCAGCGGTGGTCTGCAGGTAGCGGGCCAGCTGCTGTACCCAGTCACCGCGTTCGGCCTCGAAGCGGTTGGTGCTCTGGCGGATCTCGGTGAACGTGGCCGGATCCGCCCATTTCACGCTGACCGGGCCATTGGCCTGCAACGCACGCGGCGCGTCCGTACCGGTTACGTTGCGCGCTGCAGCGTTGGCGCCGCCCGCCACCAGGGAGCCTGCCAGCAGGGCAATCACGAGTGCGCGTTTCATGACGGTCTCCTGCGTCCCCGCGCTGGGGACGATGTTGATCACGGATTGAGTGTGATCCGGTGGCCGGGTCACTGCAATGGCCGGCTGCGTCGTATGCAAGGGGGGTTACCGCCAATTCATCGTCGTCAACCCTGACTGACGGCGCTTGACGCTGTGAATACGCTCTCTGGAACATGCTGTATCTCCAATCCGGCCCGTCCAGACGCCCTTGTCCACACTGCCGCCCCTAGTGGAGCGCCCACCGATGTTGGTGCCGGCGCCCGAACCCGACCTGCATCATGGCGTGCTTGAGCGCATCAACGCCGGTTTCTGCGTGATCCAGGTGCTGTTCGAAGGCGACCGCGCGGTGGACTATCGTTTCATCGAGGTCAACGACGCCTTCGAGCGCCATACCGGCCTGAAGGACGCACGCGGTCAGCGCATGAGTGCGTTGGAACCGAACCACGAGGAAGACTGGTTCCGCATCTACGGTGAAGTGGCCCGCAGTGGTCGCCCCGCCCAGTTCGAGATGGAAGCGCGCGCCCTGGGCCGCTCGTTCGCGGTTGATGCGGTGCGCGTTGGTCGTCCGGGCGAAGACAAGGTCGGCATCCTGTTCTTCGACATCACCGCGCGCAAGCAGATGGAAGTGGAGCTGGGCGAAAGCGAAGCCCGCTTCAGCGCACTGGCCGATGGCCTGCCGATGCCGGTATGGGTGCTCGACGAGCGCGGCCACGCCCGCTTCGTCAACAGCGCCTTCAGCGAGTTTTTCGGTGGCGACGAAACGCGCGTTCCTGAAGATGTCTGGCGCGGCCTGGTGCATCCAGACGATGCGTCCGTATTCGAGTACGAGCTGCAGGAAGCACTGAAGGCGCAGCGTTCGATGCATGCGCTGGTACGTGCGCGGCGCGCCGACGGCCAGTGGCGCTGGCTGGAGATGAACGCGCGCCCGCGCTTCTCGCGCATGGGCCGCTTCATCGGCCTGGCTGGCAGCAGCCCGGACGTGACCGAGCGCCGCGAGATCGAACTGGCACGCGAGGAACTGCTGCAGTCCGAACGCGCCGCGCGCAGCGCCGCCGAGAACATGGCGCGGCTGAAGGACGAGTTCCTGGCCACGCTGTCGCACGAGCTGCGCACGCCGCTGACCACCATCCTCGGTTGGAGCGAGCTGCTGCTGCAGCGCGTGGACAACACCAGCCCGCTGTACAAGGGCCTGAACGTGATCGCCAACAGCGCCGGTGCGCAGAAGCGGCTGATCTCGGACATGCTCGACCTCAGCAGCATGCTGCTGGGCAAGGTACAGCTGGAGGTGGAAGTGCTGGACCTGCGCACGCTGCTTGGCGAAGCCATCGGCGCGCAGGAACTGGTGGCCGAAGGCAAGGCGCTGGACGTGCACCTGCAGCTGCCCGAGCAGCCCAGCCTGGTATTGGGCGATGCCACGCGCCTGCAGCAGGTGTTCTGGAACCTGCTCTCGAATGCGATCAAGTTCACCCCGGCCGAGGGCCGCATCGACGTTCAGCTGCAGGCCGACGGCATCCACTGGGTGATTACGGTGCGCGACACCGGCGATGGCATCGCACCGGAGTTCCTCAACCACCTGTTCAGCCGCTTCCGCCAGGCCGATGGCACCACCACGCGCCGCCATGGCGGCCTCGGCCTGGGCCTGGCGATCGTGCAGCAGCTGGTCGAACTGCACGGCGGCACCGTCGCCGCCGCCAGCGAAGGCCATGGCCACGGCGCCACGTTTACCGTGCGCCTGCCCCAGCACCTGCCGGATGCCGAGCGCCGGCCGCTGCGCGAAGTCATCAGCGGGCCGATCCTGGAGCCGGTGATCGTCGAACCGTATCCGCTGCGGGGCATGCATGTGCTGGCGGTGGAAGACCAGCCGGAGGTGCTGGAGTATCTGCGGCGCATGCTGGAAGAGCAGGGCGCCAGCGTGTCGGCGGCCAGCTCGGCCGGCGAGGCACTGGCACTGCTGGCCGACAACGGCCATCTGCAGTACCACGTGATGCTGACCGACATCGGCATGCCGGGCATGGATGGCTATGGGCTGGTGCGCACGCTGCGCGAGGACATGGGCGTGGACGCGGCAACCTTGCCTGCGGTGGCGGTGACTGCACTGGCGCGTGCCGATGACCGCCGCCGCGCGCTGGCGTCGGGCTTCCAGGAGCATGTCGCCAAGCCGTACTCGGTGGCGCAGCTGGTGGCTGCCGTACGCAAGGTGCAGGTGCCGCGCGCGGACGCGCTGCACTGAACATTCACGGCCGATCGGCGACCCTGCAATCAGGAGGTCGCCGATGTCCCGTATAGCTCCACGTATCCACACCGATCCGGCGCAGATCGCGCGCCTGGAAGCCCTGCTGCCGCAGCTGGATGGCGAAACGCAGGTGGAACTGATTCTGCACGATGGCCGCCGCCTGCTCGGCACGGTGGCCGTGAGGCCAACCGTGCAGCAATACCGCAACGTCGCTGGTGATGAAGGCAGCAACGGCCAGCTGCGCCTGGATGACTACGACACGCCGGTGCAGCAGCACCATGTGTGGTTGGACGAGATCGCCAGCATCCGCAGGTTGCCGCCGAGGGTTTGACGGCAACCTGCCGGGTCCATCCCCGCTTGGCGTGGATCTACCAGAGGTTGCAGTAGAGCCACGCCATGCGTGGCTGCTGCGCTCAGTGCTCGAAAAGGGTCGGCGTCGCCTCGAACCGGCGTGCATACGCCCGCTCCTCCGCAACCCTCGCCACCTCGTCATCGGCCAGGTCCGGCGCGCCATACACCGCATAGGCCACGCTGCCGTCGGCACCATGACCGACCTGGTGCAGCCGGTAGCGCGAGTGGCCGCCGCCGGTGTCCTCGGGGTAATGCACGGGCGGATGGCTGCCTTCCAGGTCCATTTCACTGTTGTCGACCACGCCACCGACGAACAAGGCTCGCATGCAGGTTCTCCTGGGTTTCCGGGGGAGCCTCTACCCTGAACGTTACGATGTTGCTGGCAGATCAAGGCCCCGTTCGGGTTTCGCAAAGCGGCTGCCGGGGCCGGCCCGGTCAAGCCGGTACAATGGACGGCCCTCACGCTTGAAGTACCCGCGCCGATGGCCTCCAGCGACGACGCCCCCCTGCAGACCCTGTTCCTGCCGTACTCCCAAGGCGCCCTGCGCTGGCCGGAAGGCTCCGTGGCTTTCCTGCGGGCCCGCGACGGCTGGCCGCTGCGCGAAGTGGCCGGCAACCGCGAGGTGCATTGCGAGCAGAGCTTCGCCCCGTTCGCGCAGCCGCTGCAGCAGGCCGCCGGCTGGACCGTCAGCGGCCAGCTGGATGATGTGGCCGGCAAGGGCCGCTACCCGCTGGTGCTGGTGCTGCCGCCGCGCCAGCGTGAAGAAGCCCGCGCGCTGTTCGCTCGCGCGCTGGCGCTGGTCGCCGACGGCGGCCGCATCGTTGCCTGCCAGTCCAACAACGAAGGCGCACGCTCGGGCGAGGGTGACCTCAAGCAGCTGACCGGCCTCGGCGGCAGCCTGACCAAGAATCACTGCCGCGTGTACTGGACCGCGCCGATGCAGGGCCAGCACGACGCCGACCTGGCCAAGCGCTGGTCGGCGCTGGATGCAGTGCGCCCGATTGTCGGGGGCCGTTTCCTCAGCCGCCCGGGCGTGTTCGCCTGGGATCGCATCGACCCGGCGTCGGCGCTGTTGGCCGAACACCTGCCGGCCGACCTGGCCGGGCGTGCCGCCGACCTCGGCGCGGGCTACGGCTACCTGTCGCGCGAGCTGCTGGAACGCTGCCCGAAGATCACCGCGCTGGACCTGTACGAAGCCGAGCAGCGCGCGCTGGCACTGGCCGAACTCAATCTGGCGCCGCCGCCGCGCCCGCTGCCGCTGCGCTTCCTGTGGCAGGACGTCACCGCCGGCATCGAACCGGGCTACGACGTCATCATCAGCAACCCGCCGTTCCACACGCCGTCGCGCGCCGATCGCCCGGACATCGGCCAGCGCTTCATCGCCGTGGCCGCGCAGGCGCTGCGCCCGGGCGGACGCCTGTACGTGGTGGCCAACCGCCACCTGCCGTACGAGTACACGCTCAACGAGAGCTTTGGCGCGGTGCGCGTGATCGCCGAGCGTGATGGCTTCAAGCTGGTGGAAGCGGTGAAGGGGAAGGGCAAGTGAAGCTGGTCAAGCTCATCGCCAACCTGGGCTATGGCAGCCGCAAGCAGGTGCAGTGGATGTTCCGCGAAGGCCGCGTCACCGACGCCGATGGCGAGGTGCTGTATGCCGACGACCAGGTGCCGCACGAGGCGATCCGTGTCGACGGCGAGCCGCTGGACCCGCCGGTGGGCCTGTCGATCGCGCTGCACAAGCCGGCCGGCTACACCTGCTCGACCAAGGACACCGGCCGCCTGATCTACGATCTGCTGCCGCCGCGCTTCCGCGATCGCGATCCGGTGCTGTCCACGGTGGGCCGCCTCGACCGCGAGACCAGTGGCCTGCTGCTGCTGACCGACGATGGCGGCCTGCTGCACCGGATCATCTCGCCGAAGTCGAAGCTGCCGAAAGTCTATGAGGTCGAGTTGAGCGACGACCTGCGCGGCGACGAGGTCGCGTTGTTCGCCAGCGGTACGCTGATGCTGGAGTCCGAGAAGACGCCCCTGCTGCCGGCTGAACTGGAAGTGCTGGATGCGCGCCACGCGCGCCTGGTGCTGCACGAAGGCCGCTACCATCAGGTACGCCGCATGTTCGCCGCCACCGGCAACCACGTGCAGGCCCTGCACCGCAGCCGCGTCGGCGGGCTGGACCTGCAGGGGCTGGACGAAGGGCAATGGCGGCAGCTCACCTCCACCGACCTGGATACGCTGTTCGCTCCATGACCACCATCGCTGCGCTGCCGTTCCTCCCCGACGCCGTCATCTTCGACATGGACGGCCTGATGATCGACAGCGAGCGGGTCTCGCTGGCCTGTTGGAGCGAGGCCGCCGACGAATTCGGACTGGGCCTGGACGAGGCCGTGTTCCTGCGCATGGTCGGCCTCGGTGACCGCGACACGCACGCGCTGTTGCGTGCGCAGGGGATCGAGGACAGCGTGATCGAGGCGGTGGCTGCACGCTGCCATGAGCTGTACGAAGCACGCACCCAGACCGGCCTGCCGCTGCGGCCGGGCATCCTGGAGCTGCTGGAGCTGTTGAAGGCGCACGCGGTACCGCGTGCGGTGGCAACCACCACGCGGCAGCCGCGGGCCAACCGCAAGCTGACGGCCGCTGGCCTGCTGCCGTACTTCGATGCGGTGATCACCAGTGGCGACGTGGCGCGGCCGAAGCCGGCGCCGGATATCTACCTGCTGGCCGCGCAGCGGCTGGGCCAGGCGCCGGAACGCTGCCTGGCGCTGGAAGACTCACCGGCCGGTACGCGTGCGGCGCTGGCGGCCGGCATGACCGTGATCCAGGTGCCTGACCTGGTGCATCCTGACGAAGAACTGCGCGCACTGGGCCACCGCATCGTCGGCTCGCTGGTGGACGCGCACGCGCTCCTGCTGCCGTTGTTGCCGAGGTAACCGGTAGGTGCCGACCGTTGGTCGGCACACCTGCCCCATCACACCCGCCCGAACACCAGCGCGGCGTTGGTGCCACCGAAGCCGAAGCTGTTGGACATCACCGTATCCAGCTTCTGCTCGCGGCTTTCGCGCAGGATCGGGAAGCTCTCCACCTTCGGGTCCAGCTCGCCGATGTTGGCCGAACCGGCAACGAAGCCATCGCGCATCATCAGCAGGCAGTAGATCGCCTCGTGCACGCTGGCCGCACCGAGCGAATGGCCGGACAGCGCCTTGGTCGAGGACAGCGGCGGCACCGCATCGCCGAACACTTCGCGGATCGCATTGAGCTCGGTGACGTCGCCCAGCGGCGTGGAGGTGCCGTGGGTATTGAGGTAGTCCAGCGGGCGATCGACGCCCTGCAGCGCCATCTTCATGCAGCGCACCGCGCCTTCGCCGGACGGAGCGACCATGTCGGCGCCGTCGGAGGTCACGCCATAGCCGATCAGTTCGGCGTGGATGTGCGCGCCGCGCGCAACGGCGTGGTCGTAGTCCTCCAGCACCAGCATGCCGCCACCACCGGCGATGACGAAGCCGTCGCGGTCCTTGTCGTACGGACGCGAGGCGCTGGCCGGGGTTTCGTTGAAGCTGGTCGACAGCGCGCCCATCGCATCGAACATCACGCTCATCGACCAGTGCAGGTCTTCACCGCCACCGGCGAACATGATGTCCTGCGCGCCATGGCGGATCATGTCCGCGGCCGCGCCGATACAGTGCGCCGAGGTCGCGCAGGCGGCCGACAGCGAATAGCTGACGCCCTTGATCTGGTAGGCCGTGGCCAGGCAGGCCGAGACCGTCGAGCACATCGTGCGCGGCACCATGTACGGGCCGACCTTGCGCACACCACGTTCGCGCAGCAGGTCGACCGCGCCGATCTGCCATTCGCTGGAGCCGCCACCGGAACCGGCGATCAGGCCGGTGCGCAGGCTGCTGACCTGCTCGGCGCTGAGCCCGGCATCGGCGATGGCATCGCGCATGGCCAGATAGGCGAAGGCCGCTGCATCGCTCATGAAGCGCTTCTGCTTGCGGTCGATCAGCGCCTCCAGATCGAGGTCGACACGACCGCCGACCTGGCTGCGCAGGCCCGCTTCGGCGTGGTCGGCCAGGGCGGTGATGCCCGAGCGCCCTTGGCGCAGCGCGGCCGAAACGGTATCCAGATCATTGCCGAGGCAGGACGTGATGCCCATGCCGGTGATGACGACGCGACGCATCAGAAGCTCCCGGTTTCGGTGAACAGGCCGACGCGCAGGTCGCGCGCGCTGTAGATTTCGCGGTCATCCACGTACATGCGGGCGTCCGACTGGGCCATCACCAGCTTGCGGTTGATGACGCGGCTGATGTCGATCTCGTAACGCACGAGCTTGGCTTCCGGCAGCACCTGGCCGGTGAACTTCACTTCGCCACAGCCCAGCGCGCGGCCCTTGCCGGGGGCGCCCAGCCAGGTCAGGAAGAAGCCGGTCAGCTGCCACATGGCGTCCAGGCCCAGGCAGCCGGGCATCACCGGGTCGCCAATGAAATGGCAGCCGAAGAACCACAGGTCCGGGCGGATATCCAGTTCGGCGCGTACCATGCCTTTGCCATGCGGTCCGCCGTCCTCGCGGATGTCGGTGATGCGGTCGAACATCAGCATCGGGTCGTTGGGCAGACGGCCGGCAGCGGTGCCGAACAGTTCACCGCGTGCGCTGGCCAGCAGCTGTTCGCGGTTGAACGCGTGGAGACGGGTCATGAAGCACAATCCTGGAAGCGAAGAACAGGGAAACAAGCGCCCGAGAATGCCCGTGGAAACTGCGCCGATCAAACATTTCAACCGTACGCAACCGTAGTGTTTTCAAGGGAATACGCGCATCCTGTTGATGTGCAACGACCATACTTCGGCGTGTGGCCCACCCCGCCCGGCCCCGCCTTTCCCAGCTGACATGACCCGACTGCGCAAGATCATCCACGTTGACATGGACGCGTTCTACGCGTCGGTGGAGCAGCGCGACGATCCGTCACTGCGTGGCAAGCCGGTGGTCGTGGCATGGCGTGGCGCCCGCTCGGTGGTGTGTGCGGCGTCCTACGAGGCGCGCGTGTTCGGCGTGCGTTCGGCGATGCCCGCCGTGCGTGCCGAGCGCCTGTGCCCGGACGCGATCTTCGTGCCGCCGGACTTCGCGCGTTACAAGGCGGTGTCACAGCAGGTGCGCGCGATCTTCCTGCGCCATACCGACCTGGTCGAGCCGCTGTCGCTGGACGAGGCCTATCTGGACGTGACCGAGCCGAAGAGTGGCATTGAACTGGCCACCGACATCGCCCGCACCATCCGCGCGCAGATCCGCGAGGAAACGAACCTGACCGCTTCAGCCGGGATCGCGCCGAACAAGTTCCTGGCCAAGATCGCCTCGGACTGGCGCAAGCCCGACGGCCAGTTCGTGATTCCGCCGCAGCGCGTGGATGCGTTCCTGGCGCCGCTGCCGGTGAACCGCGTGCCCGGCGTCGGCAAGGTCATGGAAGGCAAGCTGGCCGCGCGCGGCATCGTCACCTGCGGCGACCTGCGGCAGTGGGCCTTGATCGATCTGGAAGAGGCATTCGGCAGTTTCGGCCGCAGCCTGTACAACCGCGCACGTGGCATCGACGAGCGGCCGGTGGAACCGGACCAGCAGGTGCAGTCGATCTCCTCGGAGGACACCTTCGCCGAAGACCTGCTGCTGGAAGACCTGACCGAGGCGATCGTGCAGCTGGCCGGGAAGACCTGGAACGCCACGCGCAAGACCGAGCGCATCGGCCACACCGTGGTGCTGAAACTGAAGACCGCGCAGTTCCGCATCCTCACCCGCAGCTTCACCCCGGAGCGCCCGCCGGAATCGATGGAAGAGCTGCGTGACATCGCCCTGTCGCTGCGCGCCCGCGTCGACCTGCCGGCGGAGACCCGTTACCGCCTGGTCGGCGTCGGCCTTGGTGGCTTCCGCGAAAAGGAGGCGGTGGTGCAGGGGGAACTGTTCGAGCACGACATGATCAATCCCACAGATACCTAATCATCAAACAGTGGGGTCAGAGCCCGTTGCGCAGCAACGGGATCCGACCCCGTGCGCAGACATGCCACCCAGGCAGATCGCAGAGAACTGTCGAAGGCGGGGTGGGTCCGGTTGCGGGGGCGTGAGCGCCATGGATGGCGCGACCGAGCCTCCATGGACGGATTCACGGCGTCCCCCGCAACCGGACACACCTCGCCATCCCACGGATAGCCCGCTGTTGCTGTTGCTTCGGCTGTTGCCGTTGCATTGAGCAGGTGCAGGGCGCAGCCCTGCAAAAGCCTCCCCTACCTCACGGCCACTGCATCTCGCCCTTGGCCACCTTCGCACTCAGTTCCAGCGACGCCACGCCCGCCAGCTTTGGATAGCGCGCCTGCATCGCCTTCACCAGCGCCGCACTGTCCTTGGCCTTTGCCGTCTCGGCATCGAACGCGCGGATGTAGTCCGCCGTGAACACCAGCGCACTGACATCCAGTGCGACACCCGGCGCGTAATGCCCCGGCACCACCACCTTCGGCTTCAACGCCTGCAACCGCTGCAGGGTCTGCAGCCAGTCGGCGTGTGACTTCGGCGTCTGCGTGTCGGCCATCCACACGTGTTCACCGGCCACTACCGGAATGCCGCCGACGATCGCGCGCAGCGACGGCACCCACAACACCGTGCGGTCCGGGGTCGGGCCATCCAGGCCGATCAGCGGCAGGCGCTGGCCTTCCAGCTGCAGGGCATCGCCATCCAGCACCTGCGGCACCACGATGCGCGACGGCACGTCGGCACCCATCTTCGGCCCCCAGTAGGCCAGCTTGCCGGCCTGGGTCTGCTGGATGTGGGCAACGGTCTGCGCAGTGGCGACGATGCGTGCCTGCGGGAACGCGTCCTGCAGGGTAGCCAGGCCGAAGTAGTAGTCCGGATCACCGTGGCTGATGTAGATCGTTGTCAGCTGCTTGCCGCTGGCGCGGATCAGCTCGACCAGCTTGCGCGCATCGCTGGCACCGAACTGCGCGTTGACCAGGATCGCATCGCGGCGGCCTTCGATCAGCCCCGAGGACACCGAGAACATCGCCTGCGGACCGGGATGGAAGGTCTGCAGGTGCAGCTGGGATTTTGTCGCTGCCGCGGGCGCCGCGGTGGCCGGTGCGGCCAGCAGCGGCGCACTGGTGAAGCTGGCGGCCAGGGCGAGGGGAAGCAGCAGGGCAGCGGTGCGCATGGGAAATTCCTTGTGTCGAATGGGGAGCCGAACGTGGGCTATGCCGGGCGTCCTTGCCCGGGCCCCTGCGGGCCGTCGCAAGTGACGTTGGCAACGGCTCCTGCCGTTGCCTTCGGCTCTACAGGGCACGCGCGTCGATCAGTACGCCGCGGTGATGATCTGCTTCGGGTACTGGTGCGCTTCCAGCTCGGCGACGAACGCGGCGCCGTAGTCGGCATAGCTGATGCGGCTGTGGCCGCTGGCGTCGGCCAGGAAGGCCTTGGGCTGCACGCGGTACTGGCCGCGCTCTTCACCCGGGCCGATTTCGGCCGCCGGCGAGAAGAAGGTCCAGTCCAGGTCGTCCACCGCCTGCAGGCGATTGAAGGCTTCACGATGGGCCAGCGCGTACGCCTTGTAGGCCTCCGGGAAGGTGGGGGTATCGACCAGCTGCACGCCCGGCGCGACTTCCAGGCTGCCGGCGCCACCGACCAGCACCAGGCGCGGTACACCGGCCTTGCGCGCGGCGGCGGCCAGCTGCGCAGCCACGTCGCCGACGCGGCCGATGTCATCGCCCGGGCGCGGGCCGTAGGCGCTGGCCAGCACGTCGTGGCCGGCGATGGCGGCGACCAGGGCATCCTGGTCATCCAGCGGGGCGATCACCGGATGGGCACCGGCCAGTTCGGCCGGAAGATCCTGCGCGCTGCGCACGATGACGGTGAGTTCGTGGCCGTTGGCCAGCGCGTGGCGGGCGATCTGGCGGCCGATGTTGCCGGTGGAACCAACGAGGGCGATCTTCATGGCAGGACTCCGTGGGGTGGTATGGGGTGGGAATGGCGCCACTCTAGGCCGCTGCAGTCGCTCGAAAAACAGCGTATAACGCGCTTGTTTGTTGCATGGATCGAGCATATGGACCGATTGACCGCCATGACCGTGTTCGTCGAGGTGGCCGAGCGCGGCAGCCTCACCGCCGCCGCCGAGGTGCTGGACATGTCACGGGCGATGGTCACCCGCTACCTGGCCGAGGTCGAGGGTTGGCTGGGCGCGCGCCTGCTGCACCGGACCACGCGCCGGGTCAGCCTGACCGGCCCCGGCGAGGCGGCGCTGGTGCGCTTCCGGCAGATGCTGGCTATCGGCGAGGAACTGCACGGTGAGCTGGCCAGCGACGATCCCGAACCGCACGGCACGTTGCGGGTGACCGCCAGCGTGTCGTTCGGGCAGAGCCACCTGGCGCGGGCGGTGGCCGCTTTTGTCGCACGCCACCCGGCGGCGCGCATCGAACTGCTGCTGGTCGACCGCATGGTGAACCTGGTGGAAGAGCGGGTGGACCTTGCCGTGCGCATCGCCCGCCAGATCGATCCCAGCCTGATCGCACGACGGCTGGCCACCTGCCGCTCGGTGCTGTGCGCGACGCCGTCGTACCTGCACGCGCGCGGTACGCCTACCGCCCCGGGACACCTGGCCGGGCACAACTGCCTGACCCATCACTACGTGGGCAAGAGCCTGTGGCAGCTGCACCGCGATGGCCGTTCGCTGTCGGTGGCGGTGGGCGGCAACATCAGCGCCAACGAAGCCTCGCTGTTGCTGGAGGCGGTGCGTGCCGGCGCCGGCATCGCGATGCTGCCGACCTACCAGGTGGCGCCGCTGCTGCGCAGTGGCGAGCTGATCGAACTGCTGCCCGAATTCAGTCTGGACGAACTCGGCATTCATGCCGTGTACGCATCACGGCGCCAGCAGCCCGCTATCATGCGGCGATTCCTGGATTTCCTGGGCGAGTGTTTCGCCAGCCCGGCCTTCCAGGATCTGGATTGGCGCCCACCGGGCAAGGAGAACACATGAACCATGGACAGGCCTTGATCGACCACAACCGTGCTGCCTGGGACCGCCAGGCCAGCGAAGTGCGCGAATGGTCGCGCCCGGTGGAAAGCTCAACGATTGCCGCCGCGCGCGATGGCCGCTGGCAGGTGCACCTGACCCCGCGCGCGCTGCCGCTGGACTGGCTGGGGGATGTGCGCGGCCGCCGCATCCTCTGCCTGGCCTCGGGCGGTGGCCAGCAGGCCCCGGTGCTGGCGGCGGCCGGGGCGGAGGTGACCGTGTTCGATCTGTCCGATGGCCAGCTCGAGCAGGATCGTCAGGTGGCGGCGCGTGATGGCCTGCAACTGCGCACGGTGCAGGGCGACATGCGCGATCTGCACGCCTTCGCCAACGACAGCTTCGATGTGGTGTTCCACCCGATCTCCAACCTGTACGTGCCCGACGTCCGGCCGGTGTGGACCGAATGCCGCCGCGTGCTGGCGCGCGATGGCATGCTGATGGCCAGCTTCTACAACCCGGTGCTGTTCGTCGGTGCACGCGATCCGCAGCTGGATGCACAGGGCCTGATCCGGCCGCAGTACGCCATTCCCTATTCGGATCTGGAAGACCTGCCACCGGCCGAGCGCGAGGCGAAACTGGCGCGGGGCGATGCGCTGACCTTCGGCCACAGCCTGACCGAACTGATCGGTGGACAGCTGGATGCCGGCTTCGTCATCGATCGCTTCATGGAAGACTGGCAGCCGCAGCCGCGCTTCCTGATCGACCGTTACCTGCCCACGTTCCTGGCCACGCGCGCGCGCCGGATCGGTTGAGGCAGGCCTGCCCAAAATACTGCGGCGTACAATGGACGGCCCCACGTCATGCAGGTGCAGTCCCTTGCCGTATCCGTATCCGCTGGTCGTGTTCGACCTCGATGGCACGCTGGTCGACAGCGCTGCCGATATTGCCGAAGCGCTGAACCGCACGCTGGAGGACATCGGCGTGGCGCGTGTGCCGGAAGCCACCGTGCTGGGCTGGATCGGTGACGGTGTGCGTCGTCTGGTCGAGCAGGCGGTGCAGGCCGCCGGCAGCGAGGTGGACCTGGCCGAGGTGATGCCGGTGTTCATGGTGCACTACCGTGAGTGCCTGCTGCGCAGCCCGCGCCTGTTCGACGGCGTGGGCGAAGCGCTGGCGCAACTGCGTGCGCGCAGCGTGCCGCTGGCGATCTGCACCAACAAGCCCGAAGCACTGGTGCCGCCGCTGCTGCAGCACCTGGGTATCGGTGATGCATTCGCGCTGGTACTGGGGGGGGATTCGCTGCCGCAGCGCAAGCCCAGTGGCGAGCCACTGCGGCACATCGCCGCGCACTTCGGGCTGCCGGTGGAGTCCTGCCTGATGGTGGGTGATTCGTTGACCGACTACCGCGCCGCCGAAGAGGCCGGCATGCCGATCGCGCTGGTGCGCTACGGCTATCCGCGCGGCCTGGACCTGGCCACCGCGCATGCGGTGGCGGTGATCGACGACCTGCGTGAACTGCCGGGGTTGTGGGGCTGAAGCAGGGGGTAGTGCCGGCCGCTGGCCGGCAACCCGGGATGCGTTGCCGAAGGTCATGATGTTGCCGGCCAGCGGCCGGCACTACCATGAACGTTGCGCTCACTTCGGCTGGTAACGCACGCTCAACTGGTACTCGCGGCCGGGCTGGTTGAACCATGCCACCGTTTCGTAGCGACGGTCGAAGACGTTGGCGGCACGTGCCAGCAGCGACCACGATGGCGTCAGTGCGTACTCGGCGCGCAGGTCCAGCGTGCCGTAGCCTCCCACCTTCACCGTGTTGGCGGCATCGTCGTAGCGCTTGCCGGCACCCTGCACGGTCAGGCCTGCGCGGAAATCGCCGAAGCGACGGTCGATGTCCAGGCGCGCGGTCTGCTGCGCGCGGCGTGGCAGCCAGTTGTCGAACTGGGTGCTGCCGCCGGTGCGGTTGCGCGGGTCGGTGTAGCTCAGCTGCGCGTTGATGTCGAAGCCGGCCAGCAGCACGCCGCCGGTCAGTTCGGCACCGCGGATGCGGGCCTTCTCCACCTGCTGCATCTTGAAGGTCGCCGCATCGTAGGTGATCAGATCATCGATGCGGGTTTCATACACATCCAGGCCCCAGTGCCAGCCCTGGCCCTGCTGCGAAACGCCCAGGTTGGCACTCTTGGATTTCTCCGGGTTCAACGTGGGCACGCCGCTCCACGGGTCGTACAGATCGCTGAAGGTCGGTGCCTTGAACGCCGTGCCATAGCTGGCGTTGAGGCGCAGGCCGTGGCCCAGCTCCATCGCCCAGCCAACGCTGCCGGTGGCGTGGTTGCCGAACTGCTGGTTGTCGTCGTTGCGTGCGCTGGCCTGCAGCTGGTGGCGGCCGAAGCGGCCCTGGTACTGCACGAACACGCCGGTGTTGCGGCGGCTGTCGACCAGGTAACCCGCGCTGCTGCCATCCAGGTTGTCTTCGCTCCAGTCCACGCCTGCGCTCAGCAGCTGGCCCTCGGCCACGCCGAAATCGCCCTGCAGGGAGGCGCTGTCGCGGTGGGTCTGTGCGCTGCCACGTGCACCGAAGTCGCCGAAGTTGTCCGACTCGTTGTCACTGCGCCCGACGTTTGCGGTGAATGCCAGGCGCTCGGACGGGGTGTAGCGCACCTTGCCGGCCAGCACCTGCTGGCGGGTTTCCGAATAGTTGTAGTAACCGTCGTAATGGTTCTTGCCGTCGGCGCGCAGGGCGCTGCCTTCCACGTTCCACTGGTCGTTGAAGGTGTAGCCACCGCGCAGGCTCTTGGACAGGTTGCGGTAACCGTCGCGGTCGGGCTCGTCGGCGAAGCAGCCGGTGAACAGCGTGGCCGAGCCGCGGCAGGCATCGATGCCGTCGGAATGCTGGTAGGCGATGTCGGCACCGAACCAGCCGCGTTCGGTACCGCCGCCAATGCCACCGCTGGCTTCACGCAGGCCGTTGCTGCCACCGCCAAGCTGGAAGTGCGGGGCGAAATCGCCCTGGTTGCGGCGGGTGAATATCTGGATCACGCCACCGATGGCGTCGGCGCCGTACAAGCTCGACTGCGGGCCGCGCACGATTTCCACGCGCTCGATCTGCGCCAGCGGCAGGTCCTGGTACATGGCCAGGCCGAGGTCGGCGCTGTTGATGCGCACGCCGTCCACCAGCACTACGGTGTGGCCGGAATTGGTACCGCGCAGGAACAGCGAGCTCTGCTTGCCGAGGCCGCCGGCATTGGCCAGGTTGATGCCGGCGCGACCGCGCAGCAGTTCCTGCAGCGAAGTGGCCTGGCTGGATTCGATCTGGGCGCGGTCGATCACCTGCGCCGGCGCGATGCTGTCCTGCAGGGCGATCGGGGTGCGGGTGGCAGTGACCAGGATCTGGTCGAGCGCGGTGGTGTCATTGGCGGCCTGGGCCAGCGCGGGCAGGGCGGCCAGCACGGCCAGGGACAGCATTCGGGACTGCAGCTTCATGGGGGACTCCAAGTGCCACGCACGCCCGCGTGGCGAAGGGGAGGAGCCGCGAAGGCAGGCGTGCGCCGATGCCGCAGCGCACGCCACGGTCATCCAGCGCCATGCCCACCGCATCGCGACCTGAGGCTTCCGGGCCGGTCTCCGGGCTCGCCGCCGGGTGGCGCGAGGCCACCGTCCAGGCGCCTTCCCATGCCTGCGGCACAGTGGCGGTGTTGCCTGGAACTGACGTGCTTACCGTTGCGGGGGCAGCGCCGGCCTGGCGTGGAATCACGCGTCACCGGCTTCCCGTTTCAACCTGCCGGCCATGGCCGCAGGTCACCTGGAAGTGCGCGCAGTCTACGGCATCGCAGGCCGTCCCGTTGCGTCGCGCCTGCGCGACTGCCTTTGCTGTGCCTTTAGAATGGTTGCTCGATCCCGTGGTGCCGTTGCCGATGTCCGCCCGTTTTCCGCTGTACCTGCGTCGCCCGTCCGGGACGCGCGCATGATCCTCGACCTGGTCCGCCATGCCGGCAATGGCCGTGATGAGTTCCTTGATGGCCGCAGCGATCCACCGCAGCTGGCCCGCCTGCCGCAGGAACTGGTCGAGGCCTATGCCGGGCAACGCTGGGAGCGGGTGATCAGTTCGCCGCGGCTGCGTTCGCTGCACACGGCAATGGCCCTGGCCACCCCGCGCGGACTGGACGTGGAATCGGACGAGGAATGGGAAGAACTGGACTTCGGCGATTGGGACGGGCGGTCGCTGTTCGACCTGCCGGAGGATGCACTGGCGGCCTTCCATGCCGACCCGCACGCGTTCCCGCCGCCCAATGGCGAGAGCTGGGGCCACTTCGAGCGGCGCATCGCGCGCGCGCTGGATCGCCTGCTCGATGATGGCGATCCGGTGCCGACGCTGGTGGTCAGCCATGGCGGCCCGCTGCGCATGGTGCTGTCGCAGGTCTGCGGCCTGCCGATGTCGCTGTGCTGGGCGCTGCGCATCGACCACGGCACGCGCCTGCGGGTATGGCTGGAGCGCGGTGAGATCGGGCTGGTGGGTGAGCTGCTGGAGCTGCAGCAGCCCTGAGCGCACTCGCCGGGCATGGCCCGGTGCTACCGATCCCGCATCACACTGGTAGTGCCGGCCGCTGGCCGGCATCCCCAGGAACGCGGAGGCCTCAATCCTCGTCCGCGCCCTCGGCCACGCTGTCCTCAGCGTCATCGTCGGCATCGAAGCGCTGCTCATGCACCGGGCCCGACGCCGGGCCGGCTGCCTTCAGCGGATGCGCAGCGATGCGTGCTTCGTAATCCTGCACCAGTGCTTCACGCTGTGGCTCGCTCAGCTCCTGCCAATGGCAGTCCAGCAACGCGCCTTCCAGCGAGTACAGCAGGTTCAGGCTGGGCTTGAAGCCGGCGCGCTTGACCTTGACGAAGGCGCCGACGGCTCCGATCGCGACCAGGTCGTCGCGGCTGCGCAGGCCGACCTGGCGCAGCCACGCCGCACTTTTCGGGCCGATGTTGCGCAGCTTCGGTGCGCTCATCCCAGCGCCTCGACGAACACGCGGGCGATGGCTTCCAGGCCAGCCTGGTCGTCGGCATCGAAGCGGCCGACCTTCGGGCTGTCGATGTCGAACACGCCGATCAGTTCATCGCCGCGCAGCAGCGGCACCACCAGTTCCGAGCGCGAGGCCGAATCGCAGGCGATGTGGCCGGGGAAGGCGTCGACGTCCTCTACGCGCTGGGTCACGCGCTGGCTGGCGGCGGCACCGCACACGCCCTTGTCCAGCGGGATGCGCACGCAGGCCGGCAGGCCCTGGAACGGGCCGACCACCAGTTCCTTGCCGTCGTACAGGTAGAAGCCCACCCAGTTCAGGTCGGGCAGGGCGTGGTAGACCAGGGCCGAGAGGTTGGCCGCGTTGGCGATGCGGTCGGACTCGGCGTAGACCAGGCCACGGGCCTGTTCCAGCAGCTGGGCGTATTGTTCCGGCTTGCTGCCGGTGAGCGAGGCATTGGCGAACATGACAGCAGTCTAGCAAGCGCGCCGGGCCGGCGATAATGCACGCTCTGTTGCCCCGTTGGAGCCCGTCGATGCCGTTGCCCGCCACGCTGCCGCCCGCCCTGTTCGTCACCGGCACCGATACCGAGATCGGCAAGACCGCGGCCAGCACCGCGCTGCTGCACACGCTGCGCCGGCGCGGCCTGCGCGCGGTGGGGATGAAGCCGGTGGCCAGCGGCAGCGAAGACCTGGGCCAGGGCCTGCGCAACGAAGACGCATTGGCGCTGCAGGCGGCCAGCTGGCCGGTACCGGACTATGCCGATCTGAACCCGTATGCGTTGCGCCTGCCACTGGCGCCGGAGCTGGCCGCTGCCGAGGATGGCGTGCAGGTGGAGCTGGCGCCGATCGTGGCAGCGTTCGAGCGGCTGCGCGCGCAGGCCGATGTCGTGGTGGTGGAGGGGGTTGGCGGTTGGCTGGCACCAGTCTCGGCCACGCTCGACCAGCTCGACCTGGTGCGCGCATTGCGGTTGCCGGTGTTGCTGGTGGTGGGCATGCGGCTGGGCTGCGTCAACCATGCGCGGCTGACCGCGCAGTCGCTGCAGGCCAGTGGCGTGGAGTGCCTGGGCTGGATCGGCAACCACATCGACCCGGCCATGCAGCGCCAGGACGAAAACTTCGCCACGCTGCAGCGGCGCCTGCCGATGCCGTGCTGGGGGCGGCTGCCACATCTGCCGGGAGCGGATGGCCAGATCCTGAGCACGCATCTGCTCGATTGACCTGGGGTAGTGCCGGCCGCTGGCCGGCAACCTCGATGTATCCACCTGCGTGCAGTTGCCGGCCAGCGGCCGGCACTACCGTGCTGCGGCCGCCAGCTCCCGCGCGATCGCACCCAACCGCTCCACCGCGCCGATGAAGCGTGCATCCAGCGTCTGGCAGCACGACAGCCGCAGGCAATGGCGATACCGCGCGCCGCGTGAATACACCTGGCCGGGCATGAACACGATGTCCTCCTGCAGTGCACGCTCGAACAGCTCGCGCGTGTCCACGCCCGGCAGTTCCAGCCACAGCAGGAAGCCACCCTGCGGTTCGGTGGCGCGGGTGCCGGCCGGGAAGTGTTCGGCCACCAGCTGGCGCAGCCGTCCGACCTGTTCGCGGTACAGGCGGCGCATGCGATGCAGGTGATGCTCGTAGCTGCCCGCTTCCAGATAGGCCGCCACCGCGTCGCCCAGCAGCTGCGGCTCGCCGCCGGTGGACTGGAATTTCAGCAGCGCGATGCGCTCGGCGAAGCGGCCGCCATCGAGCCAGCCGATGCGGTAATCCGGCGCCAGCGTCTTGGAAAAGCCGCCGACCACCATCACCCAGCCATCGCGATCGAAGGCCTTCAGGAGTGGTGCCGGCGGTTCGCAGAACTGCAGTTCGGCATACACCGCATCTTCGATCAGCGGCAGCTGGCGTGCGTTGACCAGTTCGGCCAGGCGTTGCTTGGCGGCGGTCGGCATGGTGCAGCCGAGCGGGTTATGCACGGTCGGCATCACCACCAGTGCGGCCAGCGGCGTGTGCTCCAGCAGCGCGTCCAGCGCATCCACATCCAGGCCGAGCTGCGGATGGGTGGGCAGTTCGATGGCCTGCAGGCCGAGGTTGGCCAGCAACGGGTAGAGGTTGAAGTAGGACGGCGCCTCGATGCCGACCGCATCACCGGGCTGGGTGACCGCGCGTAGCGCCAGCTGCAGCCCTTCCATCGCACCGTGGGTCAGCAGCAGGCGTTCGCTGTGGGTATGCAGGCCCATGCGCGGGCCGCGGCGCACGATCTGCGCCAGCAGCCGTGGCGAGCCGTTGGGGCGTGCATAGGTCTCCACGGTCTGCTGGCCATGGCGCAGTACCTGCGCCGTGTGCTTGGCCAGCTGCGCGCCGGGGTAGAACTGGCGACCGCGCGGGCCGGCAAAGGCCAGGTCGATCACGCCGGGGCGGCGCTGTGCTTCCAGCACGCGGGCCATCAGTACCTGCTGCAGCGGCGCGGTGGGCGCAGACGGTGTGTCGCGCAGCGAACGTTCCGGCACCGACAGCCGCGGCGCGACCTCAAAGCCGGCCTTGGGCCGCGGAATGACCAGACCAGCGTCTTCCAGCTGGCGGTAGGCGGCGATCACCGTGTTCAGGCTGAGCCGGCGCTGCAGGGCCATCTGCCGCAGCGAGGGCAGGCGGCTGCCTACCGGAAGGCGTCCGCCGTGGATGGCCTCGGCCAGTTCGTCGGACAGCCGTTGGTAGCGGGGGGGGATCATTGCGCTCTGATCATCTGTATCCATCGAGTTTCCCGCCATCTGGTGCTGTACCCATGATGACGGCGAGCCTAGCATGTCGTTGTCGGCCGGGCCTGATCGGGGCACGGCCGGTACTTTCCAAGCGCACGGCTGGATGGCCGTGCGTCTTTTTTTGGTAGTGCCGGCCGCTGGCCGGCAATCCCTGGAACCGCAAGAGCCGGCCAGCGGCCGGCACTACCCGGGGCGTTACCGCATCGGCAGGAGCCGCACCGAGCGCCAGCCGGCCCCACGGAAATGCCGTCAGCGCATCGGCACCAGCGCTGCATCGCGCCGGTACAACGCCGGGAACTGCCTGCCCAGCGCGGCCAGCTTTGGCGCGTCGTAGTAGCGGATGTAGGCGGCCTGCGGGTAGTTGGTCATGTAGTTCTGGTGGTAGCTCTCGGCCGGGTAGAAGCGCTGGCCGCTGACCAGCTGGGTGACGATCGGTGCGCGGTAGCTGCCGGCCTGGCCGAGCTGGGCGATGTAGGCGCGGCTGGCTGCCTGCTGGCGGGCGTCATCAGTGAAGATCGCCGACCGGTACTGGCTGCCGTGGTCGGGCCCCTGGCGGTTGAGCTGGGTCGGGTCGTGCACCACCGAGAAGAACACCTGCATCAACTGCGCATAGCTGACCTGGCGTGGGTCGTAGTCGACCTTCACCGCTTCGGCATGACCGGTCTGACCGCTGCTGACCCGTTCATAGCGGGCATTGGCAGCGCTGCCACCGATGTAGCCGGACACCGCATTACTCACGCCTTTGACATGCTGGAACACGCCCTGCACGCCCCAGAAGCAACCGCCGGCAAACACCACGCTGGCGTGGGTGGCGTCATCGCGGAACGCAGCGTCGCCCGTGGGTACAGGGAGTGCCTGGGTCTGCGCGCTGGCTTCGACCGGTGCCGCGATGGCGCCATGGTCAACGAGCAGCACGCCGGCGATGAGTGCCGTGGCCACCAGTCCGGCAACGCCAGCGGCAATGCCCTGTTCAAAGGAGAATTTCATCGTGTCCTCCCGGTTCAACCGAAGGTGAAGGCATAGGCCTGCACGCCCGCATCGAGGAATTCGATCTCGAAGCGGTGCGGCCTGACCGTGCCGCGTTGGCGCACCAGCTGGTAGAGGCGGTGCTCGTCGACCACGCCGCTGCCATCGGCGCCGACATCAGTGCCGGCATCGGTGGCGGGCAATGGTTTGCCATCCAGCAGGACGCGGAAGCGCACCGGCTTTCCTTCCTGGCCCGGTGCCAGCACCAGGTGCAGGTCGCGCGCATGGAACTGGAAGGCGATGCGGCCACCGGCCTGCTGCAGCTGCGCAGCCTCGTCGGTAACGGTCCAGCGTCCGGACAGGCCCCACTGGTTCAACGCCAGGCTGGCCGGCAACGTGTAGTCGAACGCGGTGTCGCTGCGCTGCCCACCGGGCGAGGCGAACTGCTCGGCACGGGCGTGGCCCAGATAGGTTTCCGGCGAGCGCAGATTGCCCATGTCGGCCTGCGCAGCCACGCCCTTCAGATCGGCGGCGGCCGGATCGGCCGGCGGTGGCAGGTTCGTCTGGCCGGCCTCGGTCAGCAAGCGACGGATCACCTGTTCCGAGCGCGCATAGTTGCCCTCGCCGAACTGGTGGCCGCGGATGTTGCCCTGCGCATCGACGAAGTACTGCGCCGGCCAGTAGCGGTTGTTGAACGCGCGCCAGATCGTGTACTGGTTGTCCAGCGCCACCGGGTACTCAACCTTCAGCTGCTGCACCGCCTTCATGACGTTGCGCGGGTCACGCTCGAAGGCGAACTCCGGCGTGTGCACGCCGACCACTACCAGGCCGTGGTCGCGGTAGCGGCGTTCCCATTCGTGCACGAACGGCATCGCGCGCAGGCAGTTGATGCACGAGTACGTCCAGAAATCGACCAGTACCACCTTGCCGCGCAACTGCTGGGCCGTCAGCGGTGGGCTGTTGAGCCAGCCGGTGGCGCCGTCCAGCGCGGGCAGGGTGCCTTCCACTGGCAGCGGTGCATTGGCAGCGGCGTTGGCACCGGCCATCATCATCATCGGCGGAGCCGCCGGCTGCGCGCCGGGTACCGCATCCAGCAGGCCCTGCTCGATACGCGCGGTGCTGACCGTAGAAAGACGGGTCAGCAGGCCGGTATCCCAGCCCAGGCCGATCGCCACCACCGCCAGCAGTGCGGCCACGCCCAGTACCTTGCGCAGCACATCGCCGAGGCCGAGCCGCGCCTGCAGCGCGCGGAACACGCGGCCACCTACCCATACCGCCAGCGCCAGTGCGGTAATCGCGCCCAGTGCGTAGGCCAGCAGCAGCGTGCTGGTGCCGGCGCTGGCCCCGTGCAGCGCGGCACCGGTCAGCACCAGGCCGAGGATCGGCCCGGCGCAGGGTGCCCACAGCAGGCCGGTGGCGATGCCGATCAGCAGCGAGGTCCACGCACCGCCACGCCCCGCTGCGTCGGCCGCATCGGCACGCGCGCTCAAGCGGGCACCCACGCGCTGGAACGGCGCCAGCAGATGGTCGGCCAGTCTTGGCCAGAGCAATGCCAGTGCGAACAGCGCCATCAGCAGCAGGGCGATCCAGCGTCCGACCTGGTTGGCCTGTGCCACCCATTGGCTGCCCACCGCAGCCAGGCTGGCGACCACGGTGAAGGTGAGTGCCATGCCCAGCAGCAGCGGCAGCGTGCTGCGCAGGAAGGGGCGGTCGGCACGGGCGAACACGAACGGCAGCACCGGCAGGATGCAGGGACTGAGCAGGGTCAGCGCGCCCCCCAGGTAGGCAAGCAGCAACAGCAGCATCGTCAGGCTCCGGAAGCAGGGGAAGAACCGACCGGCACCCGCCAGCCATCGGCGGTACCGCCCTCAGCGGCACCGGGAACGAACACCATCGCCGCGCCGTTCATGCAGTAGCGAAGTCCGGTTGGGCGAGGCCCGTCGTTGAACACATGACCGAGGTGGCCACCGCAGCGGCGGCAGTGCACCTCCACCCGCAGCATGCCGAAGGTGACGTCGCGGTCTTCGCCGATGGCGTTGTGCAGTGGCGCCCAGAAGCTGGGCCAGCCGGTGCCGCTCTCGAACTTGGTGGAGGAGGAGAACAGCGGCAGCGCACAGCCGGCGCAGGCAAACGTGCCCTGCCGGTGTTCCCTGTTGAGCGGGCTGCTGTACGGGCGCTCGGTCGCCTGCTGGCGCAGCACTGCGTACTGCGCCGGGGTCAGGCGCTGGCGCCAGTCGGCATCGCTGCGCATGACCTCGAACTGTCGCGACGGGCGCGCTTCAGCGGCGGCCGGGGCGGCACGGCTGCAGGCCCCCAGGCCGAGCAGGCCGGCGGCGGTGGCAACACCGCCCAGGCCCAGCAGATGGCGTCGGGTAAGGGACATGGCGGACTCCGTGAAGGGGCGACGGGGCCATGCTGCGCCCGCCCGGGTCAACGAATCCTCACGCAGGATTCAATTTTTCGTGAGGTATCGGCGGCCATCCCGCGCCACAATGCAGCCAGCCTCCCCACTGGCCCCCGAGCTGCCGATGTCCACCAAACGCGTGCTGATCGTTGAAGACGATGCCCACATCGCCGACCTGCTGCGCATGCATCTGGGCGATGAGGGCTACGACGTCGCCCATGCCGCCAGCGGCGATGCCGGCCTGCGCCTGCTCGAGCAGGAAGGGCCATGGGATGCGCTGGTGCTGGACGTGATGCTGCCCGGCGTGGACGGCCTGCAGGTTTGCCAGCGTGCACGCGCGATGGCGCGCTATGTGCCGATCATCATCATCAGTGCGCGTGGCAGCGAAACGCAGCGCATCGTCGGCCTGGAACTGGGTGCGGATGATTACCTGGCCAAGCCCTTCTCGATGCCGGAACTGGTGGCCCGTGTGCGTGCGCTGCTGCGCCGGGCCGAGGCGATGGCGCAGAGCGCGCGCATCGATGCCGGCGCGATCGAGCTGGGCGGTCTGCAGCTGGATCCGGTCGCGCGTACCGCCTCGGTGGATGGCAACGCACTGGAGCTGACCCCGCGCGAGTTCGACCTGCTGCTGTTCTTCGCCCGTCATCCGGACCAGGTGTTCGCGCGCATGGAACTGCTCAACCAGGTCTGGGGCTACCAGCACGATGGCTACGAGCACACGGTCAACACCCACATCAATCGCCTGCGCAGCAAGATCGAGCCGGACCCGGCCAATCCACGGCGGCTGCTGACGGTGTGGGGCCGTGGCTACAAGCTGGTCGATCCTGCCGGGGCGGCGGCATGATCAAGCCGAACCTGTGGCAGAAGCTGGCGGCGGTGATCGCTGCGCTGATGCTGATGTGCTGCATGGCGTTGCTGGCGCTGCAGATGCGCGCCAACACCCGCCACGAGCAGGAAGTGGTGCAGCGGTTGTCGCTGGGCCTGGCCGAGCACATTGCCCAGCGCAGCGAACTGATGGACACCAGCGGCATGCGTGATGCCGCCGTGCGCGCGCTGTTCGGCCAGCTGATGGCGGTCAACCCCAGCGTCGAGGTCTACCTGCTGGACGACCAGGGCCGCATCCTCGGCCACGATGCGCCGACAGGCCATCTGGTGCGCAACCGGGTGGACGTGGCACCGCTGCGCCGGCTGCTGGCCGGTGCGCCGTTGCCGATCCTGGGCGATGACCCGCGCAGCACGGACGGCCGCAAGGTGTTCAGTGCCGCGCCGCTGATCGTGCAGGGTCGCCAGGCCGGTTATGTGTACGTGGTGCTGGTCGGCGAACACCGTCAGATGCTGTCCGACGACCTTGCCGCCGGCAGCCAGTGGAACACCACGCTGTGGTCGGTGATGCTTGTCGGCAGCCTGGGCCTGCTGGCCGGGTTGGTGGCCTTCTATTGGGTGACGCGCCCGCTGCGGCGGCTGACCCGGCGCATCCAGGCCTTTGACATCGACGCACCCACGCCGTTGCCGCCGCCGGAGCCGCTGCGTCCCGGTGAGCGCGACGAGCTGGTGATCCTCGAACACGCACACGCGCAGATGGCGCAGCGGCTGGGCGAGCAGTGGCAGCAGCTGCGCCAGCAGGACCTGCAGCGCCGCGAGCTGGTCGCCAACATCTCGCACGACCTGCGCACGCCGTTGTCGTCGCTGCACGGCTATCTGGAAACGCTGGCGCTGAAGGACGCCACGCTGTCGCCGGACGAGCGCCGCCGCTACCTCGGTATCGCGCTGGCGCAGAGCGCCAAGGTTGGCCGGCTTGCGCGTGCGCTGTTCGAGCTGGCGCGGCTGGAGCATGGCGAAGTGCGCCTGGAGTGGGAGGTGTTCGCATTGCCGGAGCTGCTGCAGGACGTGCTGCAGAAATTCGAGCTGGCGGCGCAGGCTCGCAACCAGTACCTGCACGCGGACTTCCCGCCCGGCCTGCCGCTGGTGCGCGCCGATCTGGGCCTGGTCGAGCGGGTGCTGACCAACCTGCTCGACAACGCGCTGCGGCATGCGCCCGACGGTGGGCGGATCGAGGTGTGCCTGCGCGCGACGCCGGACAGCGTGGAGGTCAGCGTGGCCGATGATGGACCTGGTGTTGCCCCTGCACTGCGCACGCAGCTGTTCCAGGCACCGGCCGCGCTGGGCGCGCGACGTGGAGAGAACGGCGGGTTGGGCCTGCTGATCGTGCAGCGCATCGTGCAGTTGCACGGCCGCCGCATCGAACTGCGTGACAGCGAGCGCGGCGCGTTGTTCGCGTTTGCGTTGCCGCGTGCGGAACCAGCGGCCTAGCAGGCCGCATCGCACTCGACGGCAGCGCCGCTTTCCAGCGGCAGGTGCAGTCGGATGCAGGCACCACCCAGCTCCGAATCGGTTACTTCGACCAGGCCGCCATGCTTGTCGGCCACCACCTGCACCAGCGCCAGTCCGAGGCCGAAACCGGGGCTGCCCGGATCCAGCCGCACATAGGGTTGCAGCACCTGGCCGCGCAGTTCGGGTGCGATGCCGGGGCCATCGTCCTCCACCTGCAGGCACAGCCAGCCGTCGTTGACCGTGCTGGCGATACGGATCTGCCGCCGCGCATAGCGCAGGGCATTGCCGAGCAGGTTGCGCAGTGCCAGTTCCAGCATGTGCCGGTTGACGTTGACCAGGCCCGCCGGCGACAGCACTTGCTGTACCGGCATCGGCAGCGGTGCGAACTGGGCCACCACGCCACGTACCAGTGCCGCCAGCTGCAGGCGCTGGCGGGTCAGCTGATGGCAGCGGCCGAGCGCGGCGTACTCGACGCCGGCATCGGTGAGGTGCTGCAGCCGATCGACATCAGTGCGCAGGCCGCCCAAGGCATCACGCTGGATCTCGTCCAGCGCGGTGTCCTCCAGGTCGGCCAGGCCGAAACGCATCCGCGCCAGCGGCGTGCGGACTTCGTGCGCCACTGCCTGCGCCAGCACGCGCTGGCTTTCCAGCAGCTGCTGCAGCTGCTCGGCCATGTGATTGAAGGCATTGGCCAGCGGCCGCACCAGCGCAGTGCCGGCGCGCGGCGCGCGGGTATCCAGCTGGCCGTCGCGCATCTGCCGGGCGGCCTGGGCCAGCTGCGAGACGTCGCGCCACAGGCGGTAGACCATCACGTACATCGGCAGCGCCACGGCCACCATCAGGATCAGCAGCAGGATCGCCACGCCTGACACTTCGCTGTCCTGCCAGCCCTCGTCAGGCAGCGCTTCGTCCAACGGCCCGAGCATCACCGCGTAGTCGCTGTCGCCGATCCGCTGCAGGCTGCGCATGTGCTCCAGGTCGATCTGCACCCGGCCGTTGCTGAAGGGGGGGCGCTGGCTGGCCGGCAGCGCCTTCATCGCCTCTGCCAACGGCACCATGCGCAGGGCATAGGCGAAGTCGGCGTCCAGTTCGCGCGCCAGCGTCGGCCACTGCTCGCGCGGGGTTTCGGCGAAGCGGTGCTGCAGCAGGGCATGGGTGCCACGCATTTCGGCCTGCAGTCCGGCTTCGGTGCGGTCTTCCAGCAGCGCATCCCAGGCCCACAGTCCCAGCACGATCAGCAACAGATGGGCAACCAGGAAGCCGATGCCGTAGCGGAGGAAGTGGAAGGCGTGGCCGCGCATCGCCGAGGGCGTACGCTTCATCCCCATGCCGAGCGGCTGAACAGGTAGCCGCGGCCCCGCACGGTCTTGATCCGTTCCGGCTGCTCCGGGTTGTCGCCCAGCTTGCGGCGCAGGCGCGAGATGCGGGCATCGATCGAACGGTCCAGGCCGTCGAAGGCGATCCCGCGCAGGCCGCGCAGCAGCGCATCGCGGTCCAGGATCTGGCCAGCATTGCTCGCCAGCAGGAACAGCAGGTCGAACTCGGCAGTGGTGAGCTCCAGCAGCGCGCCCTGCAGGTGCACGTTGCGGGTGGACGGGTCGATGCTCAGCTCGCCGAAGCGGAGGCTGCCGTCGCGTGGTTCGACCCGGCGGTGGCGGCGCAGGTGGGCGCGCAGGCGGGCCAGCAGCACCCGTGGTTCGATCGGCTTGCCGATGTAATCATCGGCGCCCAGTTCCAGTCCCAGCACCTGGTCGATGTTGTCGGTGCGGGCGGTCAGCACGCAGATGATGCCGTCATAGTGGGGGCGGATCTGCCGACACACTTCGAAACCATCCTGGTCGGGCAGGCCGACATCGAGCAGGACCAGGGCGGGCTTGTCGGCCAGGATCCGGGCCACCGCACGCTCACCGCTGCGCTCGTGGGCCACCTGGTAGCCATGCCGCTGCAGATAGTCGCTGACCATCGTACCCAGGCGGGCATCGTCTTCGACCAGTACGATATCCAGCATTTTCAAGGCCTCCGTGGACGCACACGTACCGCCACGGCACGAGCGCGGCGATGCTATCCCAGCCTTCGGGCCGCCCGGGTCCCGGGAGCGGGCGCCATTCAGCCGGGGTTGCTGGCGCACGGGCCGGGCCTCAGGCCTGGCAACAACTTGGCGTCCAGCATAGCCTGATGCTGTTACAAAACGTTACCTTCGTGATACGCACGGTGACCATCGCTGACAGCAAAGCGACTGACGCAGGGCCGGGGGCGGGCCGAGCATGGAGTCTCCTCCGCTCCGCGTGTCGCTCCCATGTCGCCCGCCGCCGCCTGCCTGCTGAACCCGTCCCGCCGCTGCCGCTGCGGAGGTGCCCGATGAGCGGCGTGGTCGGGGCCTGGCTGCCGCCCGCCGAGGACGAACACCTGCTGCAGCAGCTGGCGCCAATGCTGCGCGCCCTGCAGCAGCGCGGCCGGGGGCGCATCGGCTACTGGACCGACGCCGAGGCCGGCCTGGCGCTGGGCCACTGCCGGGCGCCAACCGATACGCCGTTGCAGCCCCTGAGTTCGGACTGTGGCCGTTACGTGCTGTGCCTGGATGGCCGGTTGTACAACCGGGCCGACCTGCAGTCGCAGCTGCGCGATCTGCCACGCAGCTGCAGCGATGCGCGGCTGCTGCTGCAGGCGATCATCGAATGGGGCGTGGAACGGGCGCTTTCCCGCATCGAGGGCGCGTTCGGTTTCAGCGTATGGGATCGCGAGTCGCGCGAACTGTGGCTGGCCCGCGACCCGGTTGGCGAGCGGCCGCTGTACTACGGCTGGTACCAGGGCCGGTTCCTGTTCGCCTCGGAAATGAAGGCACTCCAGGCCTTTGCCGGTTTCGCCCCGAGCATCGACCAGGATGCGCTGAGCCTGCTGCTGCGCCATGACTACGTGCCGGCACCGCACACCATCTACCGCGGCATCCACAAGCTGGTGGCAGGCGCGATGCTGCGCATCGATCTGAATGACCATGCGGCTGGCGGCTCCAGCCAGGCCGCACAGGGTGGTTCACGCTACTGGTGCGCACGCGATGCGATGCAGAGCGCACTGCAGGAACCGCTGCAGCCGGCGCCGAGCCTCGAGCAGGCGACCGACCAGCTGGAAGCTGTGCTGCAGAAGGCCATCGCCGCACGCATGCATTCGCCGCTGGCCTGCGGCGCGTTCCTGTCCGGCGGCACCGATTCCTCGCTGGTGACGGCGATGATGCAGGCACAGTCGACGCTTCCGATCGAAGCGTGGACGGTTGGCTTCGACGATCCCGGCCATGACGAGAGCGATTGGGCCTCGCAGGTCGCGCGGCATCTGGGCGTGCAACACCACCTGCACCGGATGGACGCGCGACAAGGCCTGGATCTGCTGCAGCGGCTGCCGCAGGTCTGGTGCGAACCGTTCGCCGATGCCTCGCAGCTGCCGACCCTGCTGGCCAGTGAACTGCTGGGCGCGCGCAAGCCGGTGGCCCTCACCGGCGACGGTGGCGATGAACTGTTCTTCGGCCACCCCAGCTATGGCCGCGCGCTGCGCAATGCGCGCCTGTGCGGTGGCCTGCCGGACTGGGTGCGTGATCTGGCGCGGCGCAGCGGCAACCGCATGAATGTCGAGCGCGGCCGCCTGGGCGGCTGGCGCGCACTGGTGGCGGAAGTCGCCGCCAACGACGTGGAAGGTCACTACCTGCAGCGCGTGACGCGCTGGCGGCAGCCGGCGCAGGTGGTGCTGGGTGCACGCGAGCCGATGACGATCTTCCAGCAGCAGGACACGGCGCTGCCGGCCGAGGCCCGCATCCAGCTGCTGGATTTCCGCATGGACCTGGCCGAGGGCATCCTCGCCAAGGTTGATCGTGCGGGCATGGCGGCGGGCGTGGAGACGCGCGCGCCGCTGCTGGACATGGAGGTGGTGCGGTTGGCCTGGCGCCTGCCGCAGCACCTGAAGTACCACGACGGTGAGCACAAGCGGATCCTCAAGCACCTGCTGGCGCGCTACCTGCCCGAGCCGCTGGTGTATCGCCCCAAGCGCGGCTTCGGACCGCCGATGGCGCGCTGGTTGGCGGGCCCGCTGCGCGACTGGGCGGAGGCGTTGCTGGACCCGCAGCTGCTGCGCAACCAGGGCTGCTTCGATGCGGCACGCGTGCGCGGCATCTGGGAAGCGTTCCTGCGTGGCGAACGCAAGTGGCACACGCACCTGTGGAACGTGCTGATGTTCCAGGCGTGGCACCAGCACTGGCACGTCAATCGCGGGCGTTGAGATTCCTTCGCGGTTTGTTCTGCGTGGCGCAGGGCGTAGGCCCTTGCGTACGAATGTCCTCCGGCGCCGGCCGTTGGCCGTCACCTCCCCCTTTACTTCGTACGCAAGGGCCTACGCCCTGCGTTCGGAGTTCGTCGACGCCTCGTTGAAAGGCGCCGCGAGCGCTGCGCTTTTCCTTTCCTGCCGCAAGCCGAGCCTCGTCGGGGCGGGCAGGGGTTTGGGCAAAGTAAAGGAGGAGGTGACGGCCAACGGCCGGCGCCGGGGGACATTTGCCCAGGCCCCTGCCTGTCTCGGCGGGGCCCGTCAGTTCGCGGGGAATCGGGACGAAGACACGCGTGTGGCGGATTCATTCTGCGTGGCGCCGGGCGGATGCCCTTGCGTACGAATGTCCTCCGGCGCCGGCCGTTGGCCGTCACCTCCCCCTTTACTTCGTACGCAAGGGCATCCGCCCGGCGTTCGGAGTTTGTCGGCGCTTCCTTGAAAGGCGGCCGCGCGTGCTGCGCTTTCCTCACCGCACACCGAGCCTCGTCGGGGCGGGCAGGGGTTTGGGCAAAGTAAAGGAGGAGGTGACGGCCAACGGCCGGCGCCGGGGGACATTTGCCCAGGCCCCTGCCTGCCCCGACGGGGCCCTTCAGCTCGCAGAGACGTCGGGCGAAGACGCACTTCGGTATCCAAACGCCAGGCAAAAAAAGACCCGGCAGAGGGAGGGATCTGCCGGGTCCGGATTGCGTGGGGGGAGGGACCCACGCAATGAGCGTTGCGTCGCGTCAGTGGTTGCTCGCGTCCGCCGTTGATTCGTTGTAGCCCTGCACCAGTTCGGACCAGGCCTTGCCGGCCTGCAGGCCGAGACCGACCACGTCCTGATGGGCCTGGCCCAGCCGCTGCAGGTTGTCCTGCCACAGCTGTGCGCCCTTGTTGAGCATCCCGGCCGTGTCGTCACTACGGGCCAGTTCACCCAACCAGCCGCCGGTCGCGGTCAGGTTGCGCTCCATCGCCTTCAGCTGCACGCCGAACATGCTTTCCGCGTTCTCCAACGCCAACCGGTTCGCGCGGGTTGCTGCGGCGGCGAGCTGGCGGGTGGCATCACTGAAGCGATCGCTGAAGGCGGCGGCCATGGGGCATCAGGGAGTGGCTTGATGCATTGCAGCATACGCTCTTGATGCCGCATTGCAACAAAAATAACAAAGGCGCCTAGGGTGCCTTTGAAAAACCTTTCAGATCAATGGGTTGATCAGGCCATCGGGCCCCGGTAGCGGCAGCCGGAGGTGCAGGTTTCGTGCACGGTGATCTCGCTCAGCGCCGGCAGGCTGGGCTTGAGTTCGTTCCAGATCCACACCGCCAGGTTCTCGCTGGTCGGGTTCTCCAGGCCGGGGATGTCATTGAGGTAGTGATGGTCCAGGCGGTCGTATATCGGCTGGAAGGCCGCCTTCACGTCGCCGAAGTCCATGATCCAGCCGGTCTGCGCCCCCGGCTCGCCCTCGACCTTCAGTTCCACCCGGAACGAGTGGCCATGCAGGCGCGCGCACTTGTGCCCCGGCGGCACGTTGGGGAGGCGGTGCGCCGCCTCGAGCATGAAGACTTTGAAGATTTCCATGGCGCGATTGTACGCCGCAGGTGGCCGGCCATCCTGAGCGGATGTTGGGCTTTCGTGAAGTAACTCTTTCCATCCGGATGAAGAGATGATAACTTCTCTTATATCCGTATGAAGAGATGTTATTGGCCGGACCCCGGCCAGGCATGGACTACTGCGGAACTACGTCGCCCTTTCCACCTCCCCCACATCGTCATGCCCAAGCACACCCTGCTCGTGGCGGCCCTGGCCGTCGCTCTGGCCGCGCCTTTGTCCGCCGCCGCCGAAACCTCCGCCGATGCCAGTGGCGAAGCCAGTACCCTGGCCGCCGTGCGCGTCACCGGTTCCAACATCAAGCGCACCGATACCGAGGCCTCCAACCCAGTGCAGGTGATCGGCCGCCAACAGCTGGAACAGACCGGAAAGGCAACCGTGGCCGATGTGCTGCGTTCGATCTCGGCCAACACCGGCAACGCCAGCAACGAAACCACCAACAATGGTTGGGCGTCCGGCTCGGCCGGCATCGGCCTGCGTGGCCTGTCGCAGAAAAACACGCTGGTGCTGCTCAACGGCCGTCGCCTGGCCAACTACGGCTTCCCGGCCGGTGGCCTGTCCGACACCTTCGTCGATCTCAATGCGCTGCCGCTGGTCGCGGTCGAGCGCATTGAGGTGCTCAAGGACGGCGCCTCGGCGGTGTACGGCTCCGACGCCGTGGCCGGCGTGGTCAACATCATCACCCGGCAGAACTTCGAAGGCGCCGAGATCGGCGGCAGCTTCGGCGGTGCCGACCAGGGCGGCCTGCACGAGCAGAACCTGAAGTTCGTCGGCGGCCTGGGTGATCTCGACACCGATGGCTACAACATCCTCTTCAGCCTGCAGGGGTACAACCGCGAGCGCCTGGACCAGGACGAACGCAACCTGACCAGGAGCGGCATCTACACCGACAAGCCGGGTGGCCGCTGGAACGGCTGGTCGGCCAAGGGCGCGCGCTACCTGGTCAACGGCGTCTCGGTGCCGATGCTCGATGCCAACGGTAACTGCCCGACCGGCACCACCCGCGTCGCCAGCGCACCGATCGACGGCCTGGCCGGCGACACCTGCGGCTTCAACCAGGCACCGTTCACCACGCTGATCCCCTCGACCAAGCGCTACCAGGCCTACGCCAACGGTACGTTCCGCCTGAACGACAACGTCGAAGCGTTCGGCGAAGTGCTGTACAGCCAGATCAAGAGTGCCGCGTGGTTCGGCAGCAGCCCGTTCTTCACCCTGGAGAGCGGCCGCTTCGCACTGAACGCAAACAGCGGCCTGGCCGAGCCGGTGTCGTCGCTGCTGCCGGCCAACAATCCGTACAACCCGTACGGCCGCGCGATCCCGATCGAGTACACCTTCTTCGACCTGGGCGGCACGATCAAGACCAACCGTTCCACCGCCTACCGCGGCGTGTTCGGCCTGCGTGGCACCACCGCGTCGTGGGACTGGGAAGTGGCCGCGTTCGGTGCACGCAGCAGCGAGCGCGAGAGCGTGTCCGGTGGCTTCGCCAACCGCTGGGCGCTGGCCGACGCGCTGGCCACGGGCAGCTACAACCTGCTCAACCCGGCGGCCACGCCGCAGTCGGTGCGCGATTCGATCAACATCGCCACGCTGCGTCCGGCCGAATCCAAGCTGCAGGGTATCGATGCGAAGATTTCCGGCAGCCTGGGCCATACCTGGGCCGGCGAGATCGGCTTCGCTGCGGGTGCCGAGTGGCGCCGCGAAAAGCTCGACTCCAACAACCCGTGGCAGATCGATGCCGGCCTGCAGGTGCGCCCGGCCATTGCCGAAGTACACGGCAAGCGCCAGGTCAGTGCGGCCTACGCCGAAGTGAACGTGCCGCTGGCCTCGACGCTGGAGCTGTCCGCCGCCGCGCGCGCTGATCACTACGATGATTTCGGCGATGCGTTCTCGCCGAAGATCGGCCTGCGCTGGCAGCCGCTGGATGTCCTGCTGGTGCGTGCGTCGGCGTCGAAGGGCTTCCGTGCGCCGTCGCTGTCGGAAAACTCCAACAGCACCAGCATCGCCTACGGCAGCGTGGTCGACCCGCGTGATCCGGACGTGCCGGGCTCGCGCCAGAACCCGACCTTCTTCACCGTCGGCAACAACGAACTGAAGCCCGAGCGCACCAAGAGCGTGAACTTCGGTGTGGTGCTGTCGCCGTGGGCCAACACCAACCTGAGCGTGGACTACTACCGCATCCAGCTGGACAACCTGGTCGGCACCAACAACACCCAGACCCTGGTCAACGACAACGTGGCCGGCGCCGTGCAGCGCGATGAGCGCGGCAAGCTGCAGGCGGTCTACAACCGCTACCAGAACCTGAGCGAGCTGAAGACCTCGGGCATCGATGTCGAGCTGCGCCAGCGCATCCCGACCGCGGCGCTGGGTGATTTCACCGTGTCCTCGGCCTACACCCACGTGCGCGACTACCGTCGCCCGACCGTGGTCGGTGGGCCGCTGGTCGACTACGCCGGCAGCAACCTGGGCGCGACCCTGCCCAAGGACAAGGCCACCACCACGCTGGACTGGAAGTACGGTGATTTCAACGCAGCCGTGACCTGGTACTACACCAGCAGCTACCGCCAGGAGGCCAGCACCGCCGCCAAAGCCGTGCAGCAGCGCGTCGGCAGCTACAGCCAGTACGACCTGTACCTGGCCTACACCGGCATCGACAAGCTGACCGTGTATGCCAAGGTGCAGAACCTGGCCGACAAGACGCCGCCGTACGACGCCTCGTTCCCGGGCATCCGCGCGCCGTACGACTTCAGCCAGTACGACCTGCGTGGCCGCTACTTCACGCTGGGCTTCGATTACCGCTTCTGATCCATCCGCCGCGGTCGGTCACCTGAGGGGACCGGCCGCGCGATCGTCTGCCGTTGTGTTCCAGGGGAGTCACCGTGTCCTTGCATCGCCGTGCCGTTCTTCCGTTGCTGCTTGCCGCCGCCACCGCCCTGTCCTCGCCGCAGCCGGCGCGGGCACAGAGCGCGTACTTCTTTCCGCAGGTCACCGACGCAGCGGCGTTCGATGCAGCGGTGCCGACGCCGGAGCAGTTCCTCGGCTACCCGATCGGCAGCCGTTACACCCGGCACGACCAGCTGGTGGCGTACTTCCAGGAACTGGCGAAACGCTCGGACAAGATCAACGTGCGCGAGATCGGCCGCAGCTATGAAGGCCGCCCGCTGTTGATCGCCACCGTCACCGCTGCAGGCAATCATGCGCGGCTGGAACAGATCCGCCAGCAGCACGCGACCCTGGCCGATCCGGCGCAGCCGCGCAGCGCCGCCGGTGACAGCCCGGTGGTGGTGTGGCTGGGCTACAGCGTCCACGGCAACGAGACCTCCAGTGCCGAGGCAGCGATGCTGACGGCGTACTACCTGGTGGCCAACCGCAGCGCAGAAACCCAGCAATGGCTGCAGCAGGCGGTGGTGCTGTTCGATCCGGCGCAGAATCCGGATGGTCGTGACCGTGCTGCCAACTGGCACAACGCCTGGGCGTCCGCCCCAGCTTCTGCCGACCCCGCCGACAAGGAACACGTCGAGCCGTTCCCGCAGGGTCGTACCAACCACTACTTCACCGATCTCAACCGCGACTGGCTGGCCCTGACCCAGCAGGACTCACGGCCGAAGGTGGAGGTGTTCCACCAGTGGTACCCGAACGTGCAGATCGACTTCCACGAAATGAGCAAGGACAGCACCTACTACTTCGAGCCCTCGCCGAAGAGCATGCACAGTCCGCTGATTCCGGCGGCGTCGTATGAATTCAACAAGACCCTCGCCAAGTACCACGCGCAGGCGCTGGATGCGCTGGGGTCGCTGTACTACACCGGCGAGAATTTCGACAACTTCTCGCCGGTGTACGGTTCCACCTATCCGGACTTCCATGGCGCTGTCGGCGTTACCGTCGAGCAGGCCAGCTCGCGCGGCCGCGTGCAGGAATCGGTGAATGGCCTGCTGACCTTTCCCTTCACCATCCGCAACCAGGTCGCCACCGGGCTGGGCACGGTGCGTGGCGCGGTGACCGAGCGCAGCGGCCTGTTCGACCTGCAGAAGCAGTTCTTCCAGAGCGCGCTGAAGCAGGCTGCGCAGCAGCCGGTGAAGAGCTTCGTGTTCGGCGACGCGCATGATCCGGCACTGACCCGGCGCCTGCTGGAACTGCTGCTGCTGCACCGGATCGAAGTGCGCGCACTGGACCGTGCAGTCACTGTCGATGGGCAGCGCTTCGATGCCGGCAGCGCCTACGTGGTGCCGGTGCAGCAGGCGCAGTTCCGCCTGGTGCATTCGATCTTTGCCGAGACGCCGCCGATCAAGGGTGATGTGTTCTACGGCAGCACCAGCTATGCGATCGCACCGGCCTACGGCGTGGCCTTTGCGGGCAGCCGCAGCCGTATCGAAGGCGGCGCACGCGTGGCCGCGCTGCCGTTGGAGCGGGGCGCGGTGCTGGGCGGCGAGGCCGGATTCGCCTACGCCATCGACTGGCGCGACTACAACGCCGGGCGCGCGCTGGCCGCGCTGCATGGCAAGGGCGTGAATGCACGCGCGGCATTCCAGCCGTTCACCACCGCGACCGCGCAGGGCGACATCAGCTTCGCCGCCGGCAGCCTGGTCATTCCGGTTGCCGGGCAATCGCTGCAGGGCGCGGCGCTGCTCGAGACAGTGACATCGGCCGCGCGCGAGGCGGACGTACAGGTCCACGCGCTGTCCAGCGGCCGCAGCCGCGAAGGCATCGACCTCGGCAGTGACGGCGTCAAGGCGCTGCGCAAGCCTGCGGTGGCACTGGTGATGGGCGAGGGCGTGGCCGCCACCGAAATCGGATCGGCGTGGTTCCTGCTCGACCAGCAGCTGCAGTTGCCGGCCAGCAAGCTGGATCCGCAGCAGCTGGGCAAGGTACCGCTGGACCGCTACACCACGATCGTGCTGTCCGGTGGCACCTACACGGGCGTCGATGCCACGGCGGTGGCTGCACTGAAGCGCTGGGTGCAGGGCGGAGGTTCACTGGTGACCTACGGCAGTGCCTCGAAGTGGGCGATCGAGCAGAAGCTGGCCGACGGCGAAAAGCTCGGCAAGGAAGAAGAGGCTGCTGATGCAAGTCGCCGCGCGTTTGGCGACCAGCGCGACATCGCTGCGATCGAGCGGGTCAGCGGCAACATTCTCAGTGCCGACGTGGATACCAGCCATCCGCTGGCATTCGGCGTGCCGCGCCGGCAGCTGGCGATCAACAAGGAGAACACGGTGACGCTGCAGCCGAGCGCGAACCCGTTCTCCACGGTGGTGCGCATCGACACGCCGCCGCGGGTGAACGGCTACCTGTCCGAGCGTAACCGCACGCGGGTGGCGGGTAGTGCGTGGCTGCTGGTGTCGGCGCAGGGGCAGGGCAACGTGGTGCTGTTTGCCGATGACCCGGCGCACCGCAAGTACTGGCACGGAACGGACCGACTGCTGATCAACGCGATCTTCTTCGGGAATCTGGTGAATCCGGCGAAAGCGCGGGGTTGAGGTGTTTGGCGCCGAGTTTCTGTTGTGCTTGGGAGGCAGGGGGCCTCAGCCAGGACGCGCCGTAAACCCATCCATGGGGGCTCGATGGCGCCATCCTTGGCGCCAACGGTCCTGGCTGAGGCCCCCTGCCTCCCATGACAGTTTCCTGCGGGCGCGGACGCATCAGACCCCAAGGCGGGAGCAAGGGCAAAAGCAAAAGCAAAAGCAAAAGCAAAAGCAAAGCCAGGAATTGCGACTTCGGCTTTTGCCTTTGAATTTGAATTTGAATTTGATCTTTCTTCTCCCGGCTACCCGGCGGGAGAAGAAGGCGCAGGCAATGCTTGAAGCGGATGGGCATGGGGGCAGCGCAGAACCGTTGGCGCCATGGATGGCGCCATCGAGCTTACATGGACGTATTTACAGCGTGTTCTGCGCTGCCCCCATGCCCATTCGCCCTCGGTACTGCCACCGCGTGCTTTATCACCCGGTAGCCCGCAACAAAAAAGGACGGCGCGTCAGCGCCGTCCCTCGATAGCCCCCGCGCAGCGGGAAGCACCCTCCATGTCAGCTGGGATCAGCCGGCGCGACCGCCGCCGTTGCCACCCTGGCCACGACCGCGGCCGCCACCATTGCCGCCACCACCACGGCGCTGGCCCTGGCCGGCACCTGCACGCTGCTGGCCATTGCCACCGCCTTCGCGGCGGCCACCGCCGGCCTTCTTCGGGCCTGCGTGCGCGTGGCGCGGCGCATCACCGTGCGGACGGCGCGCATGGCTCTTGCGCGGTGCGCGCTCGCCGGTATCGTGCTCGGCCTTGCCCGGCGCACTGTTGCCCCAGCGGATCGGCACCTGCAGCTCGAAGCCCGGCACATCGCGGATGTCCATGTCGCGGCCCAGCAGGCGCACGATCGCACGCAGCAGCTTCACTTCATCCTGTGCCACCAGCGAAATCGCCTGGCCGGTCGCGCCGTTGCGGCCGGTACGGCCGATGCGGTGCACGTAGTCCTCGGCCACCATCGGCAGGTCGAAGTTGATCACCTTCGGCAGCTCGTTGATGTCGATGCCGCGCGCAGCGATATCGGTGGCCACCAGCACGGTCACGCGGCCGGCCTTGAAGTCGCCCAGCGCACGCAGGCGCTGGCCCTGGCTCTTGTTGCCGTGGATCGCCGCGGTCTTGATGCCCGACTTTTCCAGGAACGAGGCCAGTTTGTCGCTGCCGTGCTTGGTGCGGGCGAACACCAGGGTCTGCTCGCGGCTGTCCTGTGCCAGCAGGTGCAGCAGCAGGTCGCGCTTGCGACCGGCATCGACCGGGTGCACGCGGTGGGTGATGGTTTCGGCCACGGTGTTCTTCGGCGTCACCTGGATCTGTTCCGGGTTGCGCATGAACTCCAGCGCCAGCTGCCGGATGTTGTCCTCGAAGGTGGCCGAGAACAGCAGGGTCTGCCGGTTCTGCTTCGGCAGCTTGGCCAGGATGCGCTTGATCGACGGCAGGAAGCCCATGTCGAGCATGCGGTCGGCTTCGTCCAGCACCAGCAGTTCAATGCCGGACAGGTCGATGCTGCGACGCTCCAGGTGGTCGATCAGGCGGCCCGGGCAGGCCACCAGCAGGTCCACGCCACGGCGCAGGATATCCAGCTGGTTGCCCATGCCGACGCCGCCGTAGATACAGGCGCTGGGAATGCGCAGGTACTTGCTGTAGCCGCGCAGGCTGTCGTGCACCTGGGTGGCCAGTTCGCGGGTCGGGGCCAGGATCAGCGCGCGCGGCTTGCGCGGGCCGCTGCGCACTTCCTGCGAGGCGGTGCCGAGGTGCTGCAGCAGCGGCAGGCCGAAGGCGGCGGTCTTGCCGGTGCCGGTCTGTGCGCCGGCCAGCAGGTCACGACCGGCCAGTGCCAGCGGGATCGCCTGCTGCTGGATCGGGGTCGGGTTTTCGTAGCCCTGCTCGGCAAGCGCACGCAGCAGGAAGGGCGCCAGGCCCAGCGATTCAAAAGACATTGAGTTTGCTCCAAGTACAAGAAACGCCTGTCCGAACGGACAGACGGGGGCAGATCAAACTGATCGGCTGACTCGGAGCGTTCCCGTGAACCGCGCTGCGAGAATTGGGTGCAGCCGGCACGAAGCGCAGGCTGGAATGCGTGACGAACGGCGTCGGAGTGGGGGCGGGCGAAGAGGGCGGACCCTGGTCGCCGGCGATCCCGGAGGGAAACGGACGGCCGCTGCAGACCGCGCAAGTCTAAACGATGTTTGAGACTTCACGCAAAAAGACCTGTTCAGGTAGGGGGTTCTCTGCAGGGCTGCGCCCTGCACCCCGCAGAGGCTGAAGCAACGTCAAAGGCCGGGTTCCTGTGGGAGGCGGGGTGGGTCCGGTGGCAGGGGGCGCTGCAAGTACGTCCATGTAGCTCGGTCGCCGCATCCATGCGGCTCACGCCCCTGTCACCGGACCCACCCCGCCTTCGACAGTTTTCCGCGATCTGTCGAATCTCATTCGATCAATTTCGGTGTCTGACGGATCTCGACGATGAATGATGTGGATGTTCGATCAGTCATTGGGAACCTGTCGGGGGTGGGGCGGTGTGGGTGGGCAGGACCGTTGGCGCCATGGATGGCGCCATCGAGCCCCCAGGGATGGGTTTACGGCGTGTCCTGCCCACTCACACCTCCCCGCCATCCCACGGAATGCAGGCTTTTGACGTTGCCGTTGCTTCTGCAGGTGCAGGGCTGCAAGCCCTGCCGAACCCCCCACTACGGTAGGGTGGGCCGATGCCGCGCTGCAGCTTGGCGCCGCCGCAGATTTGATTACACTTGAAACTTGTTTGCCCACGACTCCGGACACCCACCCATGAAGCTTGGTTCTTTGAAGGAAGGCGGCCGCGACGGCACCCTGATCGTCGTCTCGCGTGACCTGCGCCACGGCGTGCGCGCCACCGGCATTGCCGCCACCCTGCAGCAGGCTCTGGAAGACTGGAGCCACATCGCGCCGCGCCTGAACGCCCTGTACGAATCGCTCAATGCCGGCGACGCCGACGGTGTGTTCGACCTCGACCCGCAGGCCCTGGCCGCGCCGATGCCGCGCGCCTATGAATTCGTCGACGGCAGTGCCTACCTGCCGCACGTCGAGCGCGTGCGCCGCGCCCGTGGCGCCGAGGTGCCGGAGAGCTTCTACACCGATCCGCTGATGTACCAGGCCACCAGTGCCGGCTTCTACGGCCCGCGCGATGCGGTCAAGGTGGTCAGCGAGGAGTACGGTATCGACCTGGAAGCGGAGATCGTGGTGATCACCGACGACGTGCCGATGGCGGCCACCCCGGAACAGGCGGCGGGCCACATCCAGCTGGTCGGCCTGGTCAACGATGTGTCGCTGCGCAACCTGATTCCGGGCGAGCTGGCCAAGGGCTTCGGCTTCCTGCAGTCCAAGCCGCGCTCGGCGCTGTCGCCGGTGTTCGTCACCCCCGACGAACTGGGCGCTGCGTGGCAGGACAGCAAGGTGCACCTGCCGCTGCTGACCCACATCAACGGCCAGTGGTTCGGTGCGCCGGAAGCAGGCGTGGACATGCAGTTCAATTTCGCCCAGTTGGTCGCGCATGCGGCCAAGACCCGTCCGTTGGGCGCCGGCACCATCGTCGGCTCGGGCACCATCGCCAATGAAGACACCAGCAAGGGTGCCTCGTGCTTCGCCGAGCAGCGCGTGGTCGAAACCCTGCGCGACGGCAAGCCGAGCACGCCGTTCATGTCCTTCGGCGACGTGGTCCGCATCGAGATGCTCGATGCCGCCGGTAACAGCATTTTCGGTGCGATCGAGCAGCGCATCGAACAGGCCGCCAGGCCCTGAGCATGGAGGCGGCCATGGAGGTTCCGGTCGACGACGGCATCGTGCTGTACACCTACTGGCGATCCAGCGCCGCCTACCGCGTGCGCATCGGCCTGGAGCTGAAGGGCCTGGCCTGGGAGGCCCGGCCGGTGCATCTGGTGCGCGACGGCGGCGAACAACACCTCGACGCCTATCGCAGGCTCAATCCGCAGCAGCTGGTGCCGACGCTGCTGCACGAAGGGCATGCGCTGACCCAGTCGCTGGCGATCGTCGAGTACCTGGACGAGCGCTTCCCGCAGGTGCCGCTGCTGCCGGCCGATGCCGCCGGCCGTGCGCGGGTGCGGGCACTGGCCCAGCTGGTGGCCTGCGACATCCACCCGATCAACAACCTGCGGGTGATGCAGTACCTGGAGCGCGACCTGCAGCTGCCGGCCGACGCCCGTATGCAGTGGACCCTGCACTGGATGGCCGAGGGCTTCGCGGCAATGGAGGCGATGCTGGCCAACAGCCGCGACACCGGCACCTTCTGCCACGGTGACCGCCCCGGGCTGGCCGACCTCTGCCTGCTGCCGCAGCTGTACAACGCCCATCGTTTCGGCCTGGACCTTGCGCCGTACCCGACCCTTCGCCGCATCGAGGCCGCCTGCCAGGCGCTGGACGCCTTCGACCGCGCGCGCCCGGAAAACCAGCCCGACGCAGCCTGAAAGTAGAGGGGACGGAGGGGATCAAGTCGCAAGTGCATTCACGACTTAATCCCCTCCGTCCCCTTTTTGCAGCAGTTGCGCGAGATCATCGCGGAACAGTGCATAGGCCCGTTCGCGGCGCGCGCCATCGCCTTGCCGCAGCACCCACGCCGGGTGCACGGTGGCGTAGCCGCGGGTGCCTTCCTCCAGCGTGTGCCACCGTCCACGGTCGCGCGACAGATTGAAATCACGGCCAAATACCGAGGCTGCCGCGGTTGCGCCCAGGCAGACGATGAGCTGCGGCCGCACGCGCGCAATCTCGCCCATCAGCCACGGCCGGCAGGCCTGGATGTGGCGGCTTTCCGGCCGCTTGTGCAGCCGCACCTTGCCACGCCGCTCATGGTGGAAGTGCTTCACCGCGTTGGTCAGGTACAGCGTGGCGCGATCGATTCCCAGCTCGGCCAATGCGCGGTCCAGCAACTGGCCGGCAGGGCCGGCGAACGGCTGGCCGCGCAGATCCTCGGTATCGCCAGGCTGCTCGCCGATCACCATCACCCGCGCATCGGCCGGCCCCTGGCCGAACACCGTCTGTGTGGCGGTCTCCCACAGCGGGCACTGGCGGCAGGCGCTGGCCTGCTGTCGCAGCGTCTGCAGGCTGGCGGTATCTGGGCGCGCTGCCGCAGCGTCCCCACGCATGGGAATCCTGCGCTGGGGTGCCTGCGCGGGCCGGTCATGCATTTCCTGCACGCGATCGCCCGCATCGCGCACCAGGCGCGGCAGCAGCTGCGCCTCGGGCAGGTGGCGCCAGTATCTGGCCGGCATCTCCTGCATCATCATCCGGGTGTTGAGCCGGGCCGGATTGAAGATGCTGGCGTAATAGGTCTGCCACAGGGCCTCGCGCGCATCCTCGGCCGGGGCGTCCTCGCGGCGTGCGCCGGGGCCGAAGGTCAGCGCCTGTCCATCCCACGCCACGCTGCGCGAAGGAGTGAGGATGGCCCAGCGCATGCCGGTGAAGCGGCGTGCGAAGAACGGCGCGACCCGGTCGACGATGTGGTGCTGTGGCTCGAACCAGGCGATGAACGCATCAGGTTGGCCAGGCACCTCGCGGAAGCGCACGAATGCCTTCATCTTGTGCGTGTCACGGCGGACGGCCTGGGCCAATGTCATCGCACGCAGCACATCGGCATCGGCGGGATTGGTCAGCACCGCGCGTTCGCCATGGGTGATCCGCCACAGCAGCCGGTACAGCAGTGACAGGCGCTGCGGTTCGCCATGGCACAGGCAGGTGTCGGCCAGTTCCAGGAATTCGCGCGGGACGCCGGGAACGCTTGCCTGTGCCGCCACCGGTGCCTGCTGCACCGGCGGCGCATCCAGCAGCGAAGCCTCGCCGCCTTCGAGCCAGTCCAATTGCTCGGGCCGCACGCCCCGCAGCAGCGCATCACGCGCGCCGTCGCGCCAGGCCTGCAGCGACCACGGCGGATCCACCCGCTGCGACCAGCGCGGCGCGTCAGGCTGCCGGCGGTGCATCGAACAGTGATCCCTGGCGCGGCGGCGGGGCCAGTTGTGCTCGCAGCGCGGCCGGGTCATCCAATGCCTTGCGCGGGTGATGGTCGGCCAACAGCACGAACGGTAGCAGTTTGCTCATCGGCGCCTTCAGGCGGGCGATGTCCGCCACGCGCAGGCGCCCGTGCCGGCGCGCCATCAGCACGCGCTCTGCATTGCGCACGCCCAGGCCGGGCACCCGCAGCAGCAATTCCTTCGGTGCACGGTTCAGATCGACCGGGAAGCGTTCGGGATGGCGGATCGCCCAGGCCATCTTCGGATCGATGTCCAGATCGAGCATTCCGCCCTGGGTGGTGTCGGTGATCTCGTCCACGCCGTAGCCATAGAAGCGCAACAGCCAGTCGGCCTGGTACAGCCGGTGCTCGCGTTGCAGGGGTGGGGGCTGCAGCGGCAGCTGCCGGCTGGCATCGGGAATCGGGCTGAACGCGGAGTAGTAGACCCGGCGCATCCGGTAACTGCCGTACAGGCTGTCGGCGCTGGCCAGGATCTGCTGGTCGTTGGCCCCGTCCGCGCCGACGATCATCTGCGTGCTCTGCCCGGCCGGGGCGAAACGGGGAGGGCGCGGGCGTGCGCTGCGGCTGGCCGTCGGCGCCACCGCTGCGGGGGCCTTGCGCGCCTCCTTGGCTTCCTCGATGCGCCAACGCAGTTCGCCCATCGCGCCGCGTATCGAGTGCACCGTCTTCTCCGGCGCCAAGGCACTCAGCCCGGCTTCGGTGGGCAGTTCGACGTTGATCGACAGGCGGTCGGCGTAACGCCCGGCGCTGGCCAGCAGTTCCGGCGAGGCCTCGGGAATGGTCTTGAGGTGGATGTAGCCGGCGTAGCGGTGTTCTTCGCGCAGTTGCCGGGCCACCTCCACCATCTGCTCCATGGTGTAGTCCGCATTGCGGATGATGCCGCTGGAGAGGAACAGGCCCTCGATGTAGTTGCGCTTGTAGAAGTCCAGGGTGAGCGTGACCACCTCGTCCACGCTGAAGCGCGCGCGTGGCACATTGCTGGACACGCGATTGACGCAATAGGCGCAGTCGTAGACGCAGAAGTTGGTCAGCAGGATCTTCAGCAGCGATACGCAGCGGCCATCGGGCGTATAGCTGTGGCAGATGCCCATGCCCTCGGTGCTGCCGATACCGCCGCTGGCGCGCGAATCGCGCTTGCCCGAGCCGCTGGAGGCGCAGGAGGCGTCGTATTTGGCGGCATCGGCCAGAATGGCCAGCTTGCGGATGGTTTCCATTGAGGAAACCTACGGATGAGGGGTCTCATTGGATGAGACGGCCCCTGAATTTTTCAGGAAAAGGGGACGGAGGGGATCAAGTCGTATATGCACTTACGACTTGATCCCCTCCGTCCCCTTTTTCGTGCGGTCAGAAGCCGTGGGTGATGCTGGGTGCGCCGGCCGAGAAATCCGCGTACGGGTCATGCTCGCCGCTGCTGCCTTCGGACAGGCGGAACTTCAGCGCCAGGCCATCGCGCGAGTCGGCCGCGCGCAGCGCTTCCTCCTGTTCGATGGTGCCGGCCTTGGCCAGCCGGAACAGGCACTGGTCGAAACTCTCCATGCCCTCTTCCAGCGATGCTTCCATCGCCGCCTTGATCTCGTGCACCTGGCCGCGACGCAGCAGGTCGCGGATCATCGGCGTGTTGAGCAGTACTTCGGTTGCCGGCAGGCGACGGCCTTCCTTGTTCTTCACCAGGCGCTGGCTGATCACCGCACGCAGGTTCAGCGCCAGGTTCATCAGCACGTTCTTGTGCGCGCTTTCCGGGAAGAAGTTCAGGATGCGCTCGATGGTCTGGTCGGCGTTGTTGGAGTGCAGGGTGGCCAGGCACAGGTGGCCGGTTTCGGCGAAGGCGATCGCCGCCTCCATCGTCTCCGCATCCAGGATTTCACCGATCAGGATCACGTCCGGCGCTTCACGCATCGCGTTCTTCAGCGCGTTGTGGAAGGCATGGGTATCCAGCCCGACCTCGCGCTGGTTGACGATCGACATCTTGTGCTTGTGCAGGTACTCGATCGGATCCTCGATGGTGAGGATGTGACCGGTGGTGGTGCTGTTGCGGTGGTCGATCATCGACGCCAGCGAGGTGGACTTGCCGGAACCGGTGGACCCCACCACCAGCACCAGCCCGCGCGGGGTCATGATGACGTCCTTCAGCACCTGCGGCAGGTTCAGCTCCTCGATGCTCGGAATCCGGCTGCGGATGGCGCGGATGACCATGCCGACCTCGCCCCGCTGCTTGAACACGTTGACGCGGAAGCGACCGGCATCGGGCAGGGCGATGGCCATGTTGAGTTCCAGCTCGCGCTCGAACTGCGGCACCTGGCCTTCGTCCATCAGCGAGTAGGCGATCTTCTTGACCATGCCCGGCGGCAGGCCGGTGTTGCCCAGCGGATAGAGCTTCCCCTCGATCTTGATGTAGACCGGTGCCCCGGTGGTCAGAAACATGTCCGAAGCGTTCTTTTCGGTCATCAGCTTCAGGAAGTAGCCGATATCCATTGCGAATTTTCCCCAACGAAACGGCCGACGCCCGTTGCCAGCACGGTGTCGGCTTGACGACAATGGCCGTGAACCGACAACCGGTACGGCCTCCCCAATGAAACGACTTAGCTTCGCACGAATGCGCCACAGCCTGTATGTGATGGCGTTTGCATTCGCACTGTCTGCCCCCGCTTGGGCGCAGGATGGCGCGATGGAACTGGCCCAGGCCCGGCAGGCGGTCGACAAGGCCACCCAGGCCGATGCCGACCAGTACGCCCCGGACCTGATCGGGCTGGCCCGGCAGGGGCTGGAGCAGGCCCAGCGCGCCGCCGGCGACCGCCGCGAGCGCAAGAATGCCCCGGCCATGGCCCTGCGTGCCGCCGCCGATGCCGACCTGGCCCGCGTGCGCAGCGAGGAAGCCACCGTGACCGCCCAGCTGCAGCTGCGCCGCAACGAGGTCAACCAGCTGCAACGCCAGCTGTCGACCGGGGAGGATCGCCGGTGAAGCCGATGACTGCCGCAACCCTGGCCGCGCTGCTGGCGCTGCCGACCCTGGCCGTGGCCGCCGACAACCCGATGGTGGCGCAGCTGAGCCAGCGCCTGATGGCCATCCAGGCCAACCCGGATACCGCTGAGCTGGGCGCCTTCGAGCGCATGCAGGCCCAGCAGGCCATCGCCACCCTGGACAAGGCCAAGCGCCGCGACCAGGAGCTGGCCACCTACCTGGCCGAGCGCCGGGTGGAGATCGCCGAGACGGCCGTGCGTACCGCGCTGGCCGCCCGCGAGGTCGACCGCCTGGAGCGGACCCGCAGCGACCTGCTGATCGAGGCCAGCCGCCGCGACGCCGCCCGCGCCCGCCAGGAGGCCGAGCAGCTGCGCATGCAGGCACAGATGCAGGCCGAGGAGGCTGAACGCCTGCGCCAGGCCGCCGAGGCCGAGACCCTGGCCCGCCAGGACGCCGAGAACGCCCTGACCAGCGTCGCCGGCAAGCAGCAGCAGCGCCTCAGCGCCGCCCAGCAGAACGCCGCCAAGCTCGCCCGCGAGGAAGCCGAGCTGGTGTCCGGTCAGAAGCTGCCGGGCTCGAAGTTCGATGGCCGCGGCGAGGTCTTCACCTTCCGTGGCGATGCGTTTGCCGCCGGCGCCTCCAGCCTGTCCGGCGGCGCCCGCAACCAGGCCAAGGCGTTGGCCGAATACCTGAACATCGGCAAGAAGGGCCGCCTGCGCATCGAGGCTTACGACAGTGCCAACGGCGTAGGCCAGAAGCGTGCCGAGGCCCTGCGCGATGCCCTGGTTGCGGCGGGTGTCGCGAGCAACCGGATCCAGCTTGCCGGCAAGAAGGCGGCCTCCACCCAGGCACGTTCAGCCGAAGTCATCATCGCCCCGTAATTGCTTGATATTGTTTGTTTTTCGTTGTGATGAGCATTCAGCCTGAACCCCGCCCCGGCGGGGTTCGGTCTTTTTGACGCAGGGGTCTTGTACCCCGCCTTTAGCAGGCGTAGGGTCAATCGTCCGGGACGCAATGCCGCGGACCGGACGATGGGAGGGCCGGGCCGATGCAAGCAGGGCGCGAACCGCAGCAGATCGACGTGCGCAGGCCAGTGCTGCAGGTCGTTGCAGGCGTCCAGGTGGCCATCGACCGGCGCTCCTCCATGAACAACGCCCCGTGCCTTGCGGCCGGGGCGTTCGTGTATCTGTCGAAGGAGGTCCATCATGTTTGAAGATCAGCCCCAGAGCGAGATCGACGCACGTCGCGCGCGTGATCCGGAGTTCAGGGCGCTCCATGACCAGCACCGCAAGTTGAACAAGAAGTGCATGGACGCGGAGTTGGGTGTACTCCCGATCGATGATGTCACCCTGGGTCGCATGAAGCGCGAGAAGCTGCTGGCCAAGCAACGACTTCTGCGAATGTACGAAACACCGCTCCCAACGACGTCCCCCACGCTTTGACGCACCCCGTCACGCCTGGAACGGCGTGACCCGGCCATCGATGGCCCCGCCGGGCGCTCCTGCCCCGGCATCGCGGCACCGCCGATGAGGCGGCCGCGCCAAGGCACCACAGGCGGTGGTGCCTTGGCCTGCAGGCACAACTCACCGATGCGGGCGGTACCGGTCTCCTCGTCGATCCGGGGCCGTCCGCATCTCTTTCTGCGGGCTTGCGGCCCGTCTCCGCGCCGACCTGACATTCATCGCCATCCGACGGATAATCATCGGTCCGGCCCCCTGCGGCGCGAACCGAAAGTCCTCCGAATGCCCATTCATTCTTCCGTCCTCGAACTCATCGGCCAGACCCCGATCGTCAAGGCCCAGCGCCTGGACACCGGCGTCTGCGAGCTCTACCTGAAGCTCGAAAGCGCCAACCCGGGTGGATCGATCAAGGATCGCATCGGCCTGTCGATGATCGAGGCGGCGGAGCAGCGCGGCGACCTGAAGCCGGGTGCGACCCTGGTCGAGGGTACCGCCGGCAACACCGGGCTGGGCCTGGCCCTGGTCGCGCAGCAGAAGGGTTACAAGCTGATCCTGGTCGTTCCCGACAAGATGAGCCGCGAGAAGATCTTCAACCTGAAGGCGATGGGCGCCGAAGTCCGCCTGACCCGCTCGGACGTGGCCAAGGGCCATCCGGAGTACTACCAGGACCTGGCCAAGACCATCGCCGAGCAGACCCCGGGCGCCTACTTCATCAACCAGTTCGGCAACCCGGACAACCCGGCCGCGCATGAATTCGGTACCGGCCCGGAGATCCTGGAGCAGATGGGCGGCGACCTCGACGCCATCGTGTTCGGCTGCGGCAGCTCCGGCACCATGACCGGCCTGTCGCGTGCCTTCGCCAAGCTGTCGCCGAAGACCGAGCTGGTGCTGGCCGATCCGGTCGGCTCGATCCTGGCCGAATACATCAATGACGGCGTGCTCAACGACAAGTCGGGCAGCTGGCTGGTGGAGGGCATCGGCGAGGACTTCCTGCCGTCGATCTCCGACTTCAGCCGCGTCAAGAAGGCTTACGCCATCAGCGATGCCGAGAGCTTCCACACCGCGCGCGAGCTGCTGGGCAAGGAAGGCATCCTCGGCGGTTCGTCCACCGGCACCCTGCTGGCCGCGGCACTGAAGTACTGCAAGGAGCAGACCACGCCGAAGAAGGTGCTGGTGCTGGTCTGCGATACCGGCAACAAGTACCTGTCGAAGATGTACAACGACTACTGGATGCTGGACAACGGCTTCCTGGAGCGCCCGCAGCACGGTGACCTGCGCGACCTGATCCTGCGCCCGTACGGCCAGCGCGACACCGTGGTGATCGGCCCGAACGACCTGCTGACCACCGCCTACCAGCGCATGAAGCTGTACGACGTGTCGCAGCTGCCGGTGATGGACGGTGACCAGCTGGTCGGCATCGTCGACGAAAGCGACGTGCTGCTGCACGTCTATGGTGACGAAGCGCGTTTCCGCGACACCGTCGCCACGGCGATGGTCAGCAAGCTGGACCGGCTGGACGTGAAGTCGCCGATCGAGGCGCTGCTGCCGGTGTTCGACCGCGGCCAGGTGGCGATCGTGATGGACGGCAACGCCTTCCTGGGCCTGATCACCCGTATCGACCTGCTGAACTATCTGCGCCGTCGCGTGCAGTAAGCCGTTGATCGCCGACGTTCGCTGCTGAATCCCGGTTTATCCGCGTCAAAGGTCGTTAAGGCCGCGCTGGTAGACTTCCGCACCTTCGATGGCGCCGCGTGTCGGCGCCCCTCAGGAAAGAACATGTCCAACGCTACTTCCCAGGATCGCGCCCTGGCCCTGGCCACGCTGGCCATCCACGGCGGCCAATCGCCCGACCCCAGCACCGGCGCGGTGATGCCACCGATCTACGCCACCTCGACCTATGCGCAGTCCAGCCCGGGCGAGCACCAGGGCTTCGAGTACTCGCGTACCCACAACCCGACCCGCTTCGCCTACGAGCGCTGCGTAGCGTCGCTGGAAGGTGGCACCCGCGGCTTCGCCTTCGCCTCGGGCATGGCGGCCAGCTCGACCGTGATTGAACTGCTGGACGCCGGCAGCCACGTGGTGGCGATGGACGATATCTATGGCGGCAGCTTCCGCCTGTTCGAGCGTGTGCGTCGCCGCACCGCCGGGCTGGATTTCAGCTTCGTCGACCTGACCGATCTGGCGGCCTTTGAAGCGTCCATCACGCCGAAGACGAAGATGGTGTGGATCGAGACCCCGACCAACCCGATGCTGAAGATCGTGGATATCGCCGCGGTCGCCGCCATCGCCAAGCGCCATGGGCTGATCGTGGTGGTCGACAACACCTTCGCCTCGCCGATGCTGCAGCGTCCGCTGGAGATGGGGGCGGACCTGGTGCTGCATTCGGCCACCAAGTACCTCAACGGCCACTCGGACATGGTCGGTGGCATGGTGGTGGTCGGCGACAACGCCGAACTGGCCGAGCAGATGGCCTTCCTGCAGAACTCGGTGGGTGGCGTGCAGGGTCCGTTCGACAGCTTCCTGGCCCTGCGTGGCCTGAAGACCCTGCCGCTGCGTATGAAGGCGCATTGCGCCAACGCGCTGGCCCTGGCCCAGTGGCTGGAAAAGCACCCGGCGGTGGAGAAGGTGATCTACCCGGGCCTGCCGTCGCACCCGCAGCATGAGCTGGCGGGCAGGCAGATGGCCGGCTACGGCGGCATCGTTTCGATCGTGCTCAAGGGCGGTTTCGAGGCGGCCAAGCGCTTCTGCGAGAAGACCGAGCTGTTCACCCTGGCCGAGTCGCTGGGCGGCGTGGAAAGCCTGGTGAACCATCCGGCGGTGATGACGCATGCCTCGATTCCGGTCGCGCGGCGGGAACAGCTGGGTATCAGCGATGCGCTGGTAAGGCTGAGCGTGGGCGTGGAGGAGCTGGGGGATCTGCAGGTGGATCTGGAGAGGGCGTTGGTGTGAACGAACTTCTTCTGGAAACTGCTACACCCCGTTGTTCCGTTCAAGTCGGCCGCGCGAACCCAATACGAATTCATGACTGACATGCATACCCAATCAGCAGGGCCCGGCGCTCTTCTGGCCTCGTTGGCAAAACACGGTTCGTTGATCTATCAATTGGCCAAGCGTGAAGTCATCGCCCGATATCGTGGTTCTTTGGCTGGAGTTGCGTGGTCGTTCTTCAATCCGCTATTGATGCTCGCGGTCTATACGCTGGTGTTTTCCTCGATATTCAAGGTCCGCTGGGCAGGTGGTGCGGCGCAATCCACGGGTGAGTTTGCCCTGATCCTGTTCGTTGGCTTGATGATTCACGGGTTCTTCGCCGATTGCATCAATCGCGCGCCGTCCCTGATCCTGTCCAATGTCAGCTACGTGAAAAAGGTTGTCTTCCCGCTGGAAATCCTTCCATGGGTTTCCGTTGCCTCGGCGCTTTTCCACCTTGCAATCAGCGTTGTCGTGCTGTTGGTTGTGCAGTTCGCCATGGTCCAGTATCTGCCCTGGACTGCTCTCCTGCTGCCGTTGCTGCTGCTGCCCCTCCTGCTGATGACGGTGGCATTCACCTATCTCTTCGCCGCCATCGGTGTCTATCTTCGGGACATCGGCCAGCTGACGGTGATGATCACTACGGTGCTCTTCTTCCTGTCTCCCATCGTCTACCCCACCTCGAGCCTGCCGGAGCAGTTCCGCGCCTGGATCCGGTTCAGTCCCATCACCTACCCGGTAGAGCAGGCGCGCAAGCTGCTGATTTTCGGTGAAATTCCGGAGCTCTCAGGGTGGTTCATCACGATGGCGGCTGCGTTGGTACTTTTGAGCGTAGCTTTCTATGTCTACCAGAAAACCCGACGAGGATTTGCAGATGTCCTCTGACGCCAATGCAACGGGCAATGTGCAGGTGCCGCAAGAGCGGCCTGTGGCCATCCACGTGGAGTCGCTCTCCAAGCTTTACCAGATCTATGAGCATCCGCGCGATCGACTGAAACAGTTCATCCTTCCGCGTGTCTCGGGACTTATGGGTCGGGCACGACGTGACTATTTCCGCGAATACTGGGCATTGCGGGACGTCAGCTTTGACGTGCGTCGGGGGGAAGCTGTCGGCATCGTCGGCCGCAACGGCGCGGGAAAATCAACGCTTCTGCAGCTCATCTGCGGGACGCTGACGCCGACGACCGGAAGTGCCCATATCCACGGACGCGTAGCAGCACTGCTTGAGCTGGGTGCTGGCTTCAATCCTGAGTTCACCGGCCGCGAAAACGTCTACATGAGTGCCACCCTGCTGGGCCTCACGCGCCAGGAGATCGACGAACGCTACGAGGACATTCTTGCGTTCGCCGATATCGGTGATTTCGTCAACCAGCCGGTGAAGGTGTACTCAAGCGGCATGTATGTGAGGCTTGCCTTTGCGGTAATTGCCCATGTCGATGCCGACATCATGATCGTAGACGAGGCGCTGGCTGTTGGCGACAGCGTGTTCGTGCAGAAATGCATGCGCTTCCTGCGCTCGTTCCGCGAGCGTGGAACCTTGTTGTTTGTGAGCCACGATACCGGATCGGTCCTGAACTTCTGTGACCGCGCCATCTGGCTGGATAAGGGTCACGTGCGCATGCATGCATCGGCGCAGGATGTTGTGACTGAGTACATCGAGTATTGCGCGCAGGAAGTCTATGGCGAAGCAGTAAAGCTGAAGAGCATCAAGGGCGAGCGACCCAAGGAGCAGGTGGTTCCCGAGCGCAGGGAGGCAAGCCAGGTTGAGGAAGAAACCAAGCTCACATTGTTCTCCAACATCCACAATTCCGATGGTTGGACGTCCGAGGCGGCCCGCATCGAATCGGTCGAGCTGCTGGACCGTGGTCTGAGCCCGCTGAACGTATTCCGTGGCGGCGAACAGGTGACGCTGCGGATACGGGCGTCGGCGGTACGTGCACTCGAAAGCACCATTATCGGTTTCTTCGTCAAGGATCGCCTGGGGCAGTCCCTTTTCGGTGAGCACACCTATACATACGTCCCTCAGCCTTGCTCCATGGCCGCAGGAGAAACGCTGGAAGCCGAGTTCGATTTCACCATTCCGCTTCTGCCTGACGGGGACTACTCGATGACGGTCTCGATCGCGGAAGGCAATCCCTGGGACAATGTCCAGCATCATTGGCTGCACGATGCCGTGCTGATAAAGGTCGCATCGACCAAGCTGCGTTATGGCCTGGTTGGCGTCCCGTTCGAGCGTGTGGCCGTCAAGTCGCTGGGCACCAGCGGGGAGTCCGCATGACCGGTTCCCTTATTCCTGAAACGGTGGTTCACGATCCGCGCATCCAGATCGGTCGGTTCACCTATGGCAGCCCGAACTTCCGCATATGGGCCGAGCATGAATCGATCAGCATTGGTGCGTTCTGTTCCATTGCCGACGAGGTTGCGATCTTTGGCGGCGGTGAGCACAACGCGCAGTGGGTCACGACGTTTCCCTTGCGGATCGCGCTTGGCCACCCGGATGCGCATGCCGACGGTCATCCGGCCACGCGCGGCCCGACCCGCATCGGCAACGACGTCTGGATAGGACATGGCGCCACGATCATGTCAGGAGTGACTGTAGGCAATGGCGCCATCATCGGCGCGAGGGCTGTTGTGGCGAAGGACGTGCCGCCTTTCGCTGTAGTGGTGGGCAATCCGGCCCGAGTGGTGCGTTACCGCTTCGACGATGCCCAGATCCAGGCTCTGCAGCGGATCGAGTGGTGGAACTGGCCGCTTGAAAAGATTTCCGAGATGGTCCCATTGCTCTGCGGTGGGTCCGTAGAGCAGTTCATTGCCAGCGCGCAGAGCAAAGAAGAACAGGAGAACGGACGATGATCGAACTGAACAACTCTGCCTTCATCAGGCCGTTGAAGCTGCCGCCGAGCGCCTGGCACGGGCATATTCCCTTCGCTGGCTGGATAGTCGAGGCACTGCGTCCGGCGATGTTCGTTGAGCTGGGTACCCACTATGGCGCGTCCTATCTCAGCTTCTGCCAGACGATCCAGGAGCTGGGCCTTGGCACGCGCGCGTATGCCGTGGACACGTGGGAGGGCGATGAGCACGCTGCGTTCTATGGAAACTCGGTCCATGCAGGGCTGAGTGAATACCATGATGGAAAGTACAACGATTTCTCCAAGCTGCTGCGCTGCACGTTTGATCAGGCACTGGAAAAGTTCGACGACGGCAGTGTCGATCTGCTGCATATTGATGGCCTGCATACCTACGAGGCGGTACGTCACGACTTTGAAAGCTGGATGCCGAAGCTGTCCGACCGTGCCGTGGTCCTGTTCCATGACACGCAGGAGCGGCAGGGCGATTTCGGGGTCTGGCGCCTGTGGGCTGAGCTCTCTTCCCAGTACCCGTCCTTTGAGTTCAGCCACTCTCATGGGCTGGGTGTCCTGGTGGTCGGTGAGAACGCTCCAGAAGGGGTAAAGAGGCTCGGAACGCTTGATGGCGATCAGCGCAACCTCGTTGCCCATCTGTTCGCAGCGCTGGGCCACGCCGTGGCGCTGGCCTACGCGAGGGACTGGTGGCAGAACGAGGTGCATGTGCTTGGCGGCAAGGTGGCCAACCTTGAGGGCGACCTTGCCTATGTGCGCGCGGAGCACGAGCGCAGCATCGTCACGGTGAACGAGAAAAGCCAACAGTTGCATCACGCCAATGAGCAGCTGGTGGCACTGCAGAGCGCCGCCGAGGACTCCCATGGGCGGCATGAACTGGCAACTGCCATCGCCGCACTGGAGGCGGAACTGGAGAGTGCCGAATCAGAGCGGGAGGTGCTGCGGCTGAAGGTAGATGAGATCTCGCATGAACTCGGCAAGGAGCGTGAGCGGACCATCGCCGCTCAGGTCGAGTGTCGCGCAGCGGTGACGGCATTGGCTGCGCTTGAAGCGGAGCAGGTTTCAGCTCGGGCCACCATGGAAGCGGAGATCGCTCACGAGCGTGAATTGCGCGCTGCGATCATCGCCAGCCTTGAGGCGGAGCGCGCTGCCCACCAGCGTTCGATCGCAGTGCACGAAAGCGAGTCGGCCCAGCGCTTGCGGGAGCGCGAGCAGGGGCTGCTGGAAGTGGGCGTTCGCCGTCAGCGGCTGATCGGCGACATCAAAGACCGCGACGATCTTATTGCTGCGCTGACACGGGATCTGTACCAGGCGCAGCAGCGGTCTGAGACGATTGGCGCCAAAGCAGGGCGCGCCTTTGAGCGGATCTACCAGCGTTGGAATGCTCAGGGAGGCTTGCGCGCGCGCGCGCTGAACTGGGGTATCCGCAAGGCTGAGGCGCGTCATGCCCGTGCATTGGGCCGTCAGCAGCGCTCTGCCGAAGGAATTGCATTGACCCGGCCGCAGGCAGGTTTCAATCCTGCACTGCGTGCGGATTGTCAGGATCTGGCCGACTACATCGCTGTGACCGAGTTGTCTCCGCAGGCATTGGCCGAGCAGGCCTCTGCCGCGCAGGCGTTCAGCTACCGCCCGCGGGTGTCGCTGATCATTCCGATCTACAAGGTTCCGCGCCAAGTACTGGAGGAGACACTGCAGAGTGTCGAACTGCAGACCTACGGTGAGTGGGAAACCTGCCTGGCATGGGCCGATGTGGACGACCTGGAAGGATGGGAATGGTTGAAGCAGCGCTGTGTCTCCGACCCGCGGCACAAGGCGATACTCTTGGCCGCCAACGGCGGTATTTCAGAGAACTCCAATGCCGCTCTCGAACACGCAGAGGGCGAGTTCGTGGCGTTGCTCGATCACGACGATACGATTACGCCCTGGGCGCTGTTCGACATGGTAGCGGCGATGCAGGAAGGGGGCGCCGAAGTCGATTTCCTGTACTCGGACAAGGACTCCATCAACGCTGACGGGACGTGCCGGATGAACGCACTGTTCAAGCCGCAGTGGAGTCCGGAGATGCTGCATTCGGTCAACTATCTGACCCATCTGAACCTCATGCGGACCTCGGTGGTCCGCCAGGCAGGTGCATGGAACAAGGAAACCGATGGCGCCCAGGATTGGGACATTTTCTTCCGCGTGACTTCTGCGGCACGCAGGATCCTGCATGTCCCGTCCATTCACTACCATTGGCGCATCCTGCCGACGTCGACCGCATCCGGGCTGCAGACCAAGCCGTACGCGATCATGGGCCAGTTGCGCGCGCAGAAGAACTATTTTGCAAGCCGCGGGCTGCCTGCGCAGGTGAAGCGAACCGATCAGGGGTTGTTCCACATCTCCTGGCCGCCGCTTGCATCGGCTTCCGAGGTGGTTGTCATCCAGACCGGCACCACGCAACAGCTCGTGCATACGCTGAACCTTCTTCTGGTCTCCGACCTTTCCAGCATCAAGCACATTCATGCTGTTCACGTGGGTGAGGCGAGTGCCGAACTGCAGGCATTTGCGAATCTGCCCGACAGCCGGTTCGTGCTCCGCCGGCAGGATGCGTTTAGCTGGTTGGCCGTGGCCGATTGGCTGGATGCTGCATCGGCGGGCGTCGTGATGATTGATGGCCGGGCTGTAGGCTTGTCGGAAGGATTGCTGAATGAACTGCTGGGATGGGTCCACCACCATCCGGATATCGCCTGGACCTCCGCGTTGGCGGTCCGCGAGGACGGTCGAGTGGAAGAGGCTGGGCGGGTTGTCGCCGCTGACGGCAGCAGTGCGCCACTGTTTCACGGCGCACATCCGCACGAGTATGGCTGGTTTGGCGGTGCGCAGTGGTACCGAAACATGCGGGCTGCTTCACCGTTCGCGATTGCGTTTAAGATGACGAAGTTCCAAACTGCGTCACGTTTTCCTTGCGGAGACGTGGAAATGCAGCAGGCATTCACGCGTATCTGCACTGGGAGCATCGAATCGGGCGGCGGAAGAGGCTTGATCGATCCCTTTGCTGTGGTCTACATGCCTTCTGGCGCGCAGGCTGCCTGGTCTAACGACGGCGAAAAGTATCGAGCTGACCCGTACTTCAATCCGGCGTTCCGGCAAGTCAGTCCCCTGAGGCTCAACAAATGAAAAAAAGGATTCTTTCGGCCGTTCGCGCACTCCGTGGTGATCGTGTCGTCCCCGCCAATGCTTCCATCTGGGCGGGCTACACCAGCGATGCATTGGCCCTGGCCCAGATCATCGATCTCGATGTGGCAAGTCTGTCGCAACAGCAGCAGCACCCCGAGCGGGTTGCTGCCGACCCTGCCCAACGGGTCTGTGCCTGGTATCTGCCTTACTTCGACAATCCATTCTATGGCGGGGTGATGACTATTCTCCGCCTGGCCGAGAGTCTGCACCGCAGCTCGGGGATGAAGCAGCGATTCCTGATCTGCGGCCAGGCCGATCCTGTGGCCATGCAGGAAAGCCTGGGCAAGGCATTCCCGGGGCTGGCGAATTCGGAAGTGATCGTGCTCGACAGTGGCGAGAAGATCGCCCAGATACCGCCTTCGGACTATTCTGTGGCGACCCTGTGGACCACCGCCTATGTGCTGGTGGGTGTGGAGAACACCGGGTTGAAGTTCTACATGATGCAGGACTTCGAACCGGCCTTCTATCCGGCGGGCAGCACTTACGCACAGGCTGAATTCACCTACAGCTTCGGTTTCCTGGGCATCTGCAACACGCAGACCCTCAAGGAAATCTACGAGCAGCAGTACGGTGGTTCTGCGGTGCTGCTGCAGCCAAGCGTGGATACGACGGTGTTCCATCCGGGCGCGGGTGAGCGCGACGACCACGCATCAGTGAAGCGCCTGTTCTACTACGCGCGCCCGGGCACGCCCCGCAACGCGTTCGAACTTGCTGCTGCTGCGCTGCGCAAGGTGAAGGCGCGAATGGGCGATCGCGTGCAGATCATCTGTGCGGGTACGGGCTGGGATCCGGCTGAATTCGATCTGGTTGGGGTGGTGGAAAGCGTGGGCCTTCTGCCCTATCGTGAGACCGGTAACCTCTACCGCAGTTGCCATGCGGGCTTCGTCATGATGATGACGAAGCATCCCTCGTATCTGCCGTTCGAGTTGATGGCCTGCGGTACTACCGTGGTTACCAACCACAACGAGGCCAACACGTGGCTGTTGCGCGATGGCAGCAATTGCCTGCTTTCACCGCCCACCGCAAACTGCCTGGCGCAGACGCTGGTCTACGCTCTGGAGAACCATGCGAACCTCGAGGGAATGCGCAGGACTGCCGCGGAAGAAATGAAGGCGCGCTCGGGCTGGGATGAAAGCCTTGCCCGCGTTGCCAGCTTCATGAACGCGCCGGTCTTCGCGCCGCCTGCTGCATCGATCGGTAGTCAGTTCCACGCGTTGGCAAATCGCTGAGTTGATCGATTCAAGTGCTTTCGAAAAACACTATCCAAAGGGGAACAGGTTCGATGAATCAGATTAGGAATGGAGTTGTTGTTCTGGCTATCGCGCTGGGTCTTGCCGCATGCGGCAAGTCTCCGGCTGAGCGTGCGGCCGCCGAAGGCCAGCCGGCCCCAGCTGCGGAAAATCCGGCTGCGGAGCCTGCGCCGGCAGCTGCCAACCCGGTTGCTGAAAAGTACGAGGGCAAGATCGTGCGCCGCCCTGCCAGTGACGGTGGCAAAGAAGATGGTTGGTTCTTCGTTGAGCAGGGCAAGCGTCGGTGGATCAGCAATGGCGCCTGGCTGGCCGAGCACGGCCGTAGTCCGGCCGAAGTAATCGAGATCCCCGCGGCCGAGCTTGCCCAGATTCCAGAGGATCCGAATCCGCTGGGTCAGTAACGGGTCTGCTGCTGTTCTGGGGGCCGGGAGCACGATCTGCTCCCGGCCCCAGCATGCGGTCGTTTGAAAAATCACCGAGGCGGTCGGCCTCGGTTTTTACTATTCGTTTCAGTTCAACAGCGCGGCAGATATGAAGAGTCCATTGACAAAAAACAAGAACGCACTCCGGCTGATCGGGATGACGTTGCTCTTCATTGCGGCTTTCACGCTGTTCTGCCTGCGGAATCTGGACCCCATCACCTATCCATCATTGTATGCCGAGGATGGCACCTGGTTCGGGGATCTGTTGACCCGCGGTTTCTATGACACTGCGTTCGATACCAGAGTCTTTCCGATCGTTGGTTTCATCATATTTCTGCAGATTGCAAGCTGGGTAATCGACGTATTCCTGGGGGGCAATCTCTACTATCTGCCTCTTGTGTTGTTCGTGTTGTCTAACATGTTCAGTGCGGGCATGGTGCTGGTGGCTGTGCGCGTATTCCGCGGCCACCTTCCGTTCTGGGGAGTTGCCGCCATCGTACTTTCAATCGCGCTTCTGCCTGTAGGTGGAGACGCGAATGAGATCTATGGGCGGATCCTCAACCTGGGATTCATGTTCCCCTATCTGCAGACACTGCTGCTGCTGCCATTGTTCCTGCCCGGCAGTCGCCGTCGTGTAGGTATCGCCATAGGCCTCGTATTCTCCTTGATATCGGGACTCACATTCCCGGTGGGGATCGGTGTGGCAGGCGTAGCCTGCGGGTTGCTGTTGCTGAGATTCATGCATGAACGCCGTCGTGGCGATCTGGTCGCGGCCATGCTGGTGGGGCTTACCGCGCTGCTGCCGTTGCTGATGTTGACCAGTCAGACCTTCAGCGATACAGGCGCTGCCTCCATGCCGGTCAAGGTTGAGGCGTGGGTAGAGTTCGCAATGGCCCGATCGCTCCTGTATCCGATTGTTTTCTGGTTCTATTCTTCGCTGACAGATGCCTCCGTATTGCTCATCGTGGTGGCAGTGGTGGTCGCGGTAGCTGCGCAGTTGTGGCGGACGCGCAGGTCTGCAGAGCTGCCAGCAGTTTCAGCGGGTTATCCCTTGTACCTGTTCTGGGGGGCGACGCTGGTCAACCTGGCCGCCATGCTGGTCATGCGATCCGGCTTGTCGGCGATCTTTGATGGTTACAGCAGTACGTTCCCGGACCGCTACTTCACTGGACTGAATCTGCTGTTCTTCACCAGCCTGGTGCTGACGGCCTGTCGCAGCAGGTGGGGGCAGGCGGTCGCAGCTGCATTGGCAGTTCCGTTGCTGGCGACCTCCGCCGGACGGTTCGAATTGAACAGCCCATCCATGCATTGGCACTCCGTTCCAACGTGGACCAAGAGCATCTGCGAAACCGCGATGCGCGATGGTCCCCGCGCCTTCATTCCATTTGCGCCTGAGGGCTTTTCAACCGAAGTGCCGAAGGAAGAACTGACTGCTGCGCTGCTTGCGCGCTGCGCGGCGACGGAAACCAGGGCCTATGCCGACCTTCCGTTGATTTCGGCGGTTGTGTCGGATGATCTTGACAGGCCTCCTTCGGCGGCGGCCATCCGTTACGAAGGCCAGGTGGTGCGCCGTCCGGCGCAGAGTGGCGGCAAGGACGATGGATGGTTCTATGTGTCCGAAGGCAAGCGGCGTTGGATACTGGATGGCAAGTGGCTGGAAACGCAGGGGCTGACAACGGATGATGTTGTGCAGATCAGTGCTGCCGAGCTGGCGACCATTGCGGAGAATCCCAGCCCGATCACCGCCGACACTGGACCCATTGCGACCAACGGTGGAGCCACCCGCACTGCTGATCTCTACGATGGGCAGATCGTGCGCCGGGCCCCGCTGGACGGAAGCCGTCAGGATGGATGGTTCTATGTCAAGAACGGCAAGCGTCGCTGGATCGCGGACGGAGCGTGGTTGAAGGAGGCCGGACTGGAAGCCAAGGACGTCCAGGCGATTCCTGCGGAGACGTTGAGCGCGATTCCGGAGGATCCTGAACCGCTTGGTGTGGATAAGCCCCTGGAGAGCAACTGATGAAACTGCCTTGGCCGGCGTGGCAGGAAGCCCGGCGCGCGCTCGGCTTTGTGCTGTTCTCCGGCTTCGGCTGGTGTTTGGACATGTGCCTGTTCTTTGGACTTGTCCATGCACTGGCCTTGCCGCCTGGGCTGGCCAATCTCGTCAGCGCGACGACGGCGGCGATGGCGGTGTTCGTGGTGTCGAGGGTGCTGCTGTTCGATGGAGCGCGCCGCGGTGTGAAGCCGATTCTGGGTTACTTCTTCTACACTGAGGTGAATATTCTGCTGTCGGCGGCGGCGATTGAGGCGATCGCACTCCATCTCTCCTCCGCGTACACGCTGCAGTCAACGACGGCGGCAATTGCCGCCAAGATACTGGTGACGCCTCTCTCGTTGGCGTGCAATTTTTTTGTTACCCGCTGGATCTCAGGGAAAAAGGCAGATGAGCAATAGGACATTGGTGTTTGTGCCGGCTTACAACTGCGAGCGGCAAGTCCTACGCGTACTGGCACAGCTGGAAGATGGCTGGGTGCGCTCTTGCGTGTCACAGGTGATCGTCGTTGACAATGGCAGTACCGACGCAACACGGCACGTTGTCGCAGAGCATGCGCGTAAGCGCGGCGATGCCTATATTTCCCTGGTGACCAACGATGCCAACTACGGTCTTGGCGGTTCGCACAAGGTTGCTTTCCAGTATGCACTTGAGCACGGCTTCGACTGGGTGGTCGTATTGCATGGGGACGATCAAGGCACCATCGCAGACTTCCGGAGTGTGCTTGAGCGCCCCGATGCACTCGACGTTGACGCGGTCCTCGGAAGCCGTTTCATGGCCGGGTCGCATTCGCCGGGCTATTCACGGTTCCGGATTTTTGGCAACTTCGTCTTCAACGCGATCTATTCCCTGTGCCTGCGCCGACGTATCCACGATCTGGGAGCCGGCCTCAACATGTATCGGGTGAATCGCCTGCGGATCAATGAGGTCTTGCGCTACCCGGATAACCTCACATTCAACTGCGTGATGCTCTGCGCGCAGGTCATTCGCGGGGATCGGATAAGGTTCATGCCTATTTCTTGGCGCGAAGACGACCAGGTCTCCAATGTCAAACTGGTTCGTCAATCTTTCCAGACGCTGGGCATCGCATTGAGAGCGATGATTGCCCGCTCGTCCTTCCCGTCTGCCGAGCATCGGCAGCGGGTGATCTCCCGTTACTCATGGAAGGTGGTGGCCAATGACTGATGCGTGCATGATCATGCCGATGGCCGGCCGTGGTTCACGGTTCGCCCAGCAGGGTGAGCCCTTGCCCAAGCCAATGATCCAGTTGGGCGGCAAGCCGTTCTTCTACTGGGCGACCCGCAGCGTGCTACGCGAGCTTCCGCATGCGCGTTTGGTGTTCGTGGTGCTGCAGGAGCATATCGATGGCTTCGGCATCGACGCGCAGGTCAAGAGATACTTTCCTGACGCACAGGTGCTGGCCATCCCTGAGGTTACCTCCGGGGCCTTGGAAACTGTGCTGAAGGTCGGGGCCCTGGCGGGTGAGGGGCCGGTGCTGGTCAACGACTGCGACCACGCGTTCTCCTACTCGCGCCTGAAGCAGGCGATCACTGCGCTGGAGCGGGGGGCTGATGGCTTCCTTTCCCATTTTCGTTCGACAACTCCGCACTTCTCCTTCGCAGCTTACGATGCGGAGGGGCGACTGCAGCGTACTGCGGAGAAGGTCGCAATCAGTGACCGTGCCATCGCCGGCCTGTATGGTTTCCGCAGCATGCACCTGATCGAAACGGCGGCACGCTCGTATGAGCGCACCTGTCCCTATCCGGAGCTGTTCGTCAGCGGTCTGTACAATGACATCGTGGCATCCGGAGGCGAAGTGCGCGGCTTCGATCTGGACTCTCATATTCCGTTTGGTACGCCGGAAGAGTATCGCGAGGCGCTTCTCCGGAGCGAAGAGCTGCAGCGGCTGGAAGGGCCGCTGGAATGAAACCGGGCTTTTTTGTCGCAGCTGTGTTGCTGTTGCTTTTCTCGCATATTGTCCGAACCATTCGCTGGCGGGTCATCCTTTCCCGGTCCGGGGTGGAAGTGTCCAATACGCGCCCGCTCGCGGCACTCAGCGTTGGCTACCTCATCAATGCATTGCTGCCCCTGCGGCTGGGCGAGCTTGTCAGAACTGGACTGCTGTCCTATACCGTGCGAACGCGGTTTTCCACGGTCCTGGCGACAGTCTTCGTTGAGCGCCTGATCGATCTGGCCATACTCGTTCTGCTTCTCGTGGTGCTGCCCGGCTGGCCGGCTGCCCCGCAGCTGGTGCTGGGTTCGCTGGTCACATTGTTCGCGCTGGGCGCGTTTTTCGTGTTGCTGTTGTGTTCCGCTGCATCACGTCGCGCCCTGTTGATGTTGGCGTCGCTGTTCAACGACAGCCTGAAGAGCGCGATCCTGCATTTCTGCTATCTGGTGACACAGTTGCTGCTGCAGCCGTCACTGCTTGCGCGTGGGCGCTTCTGGGCGTTGACCGTCGCGATGTGGGGAGCGGCGCTTGCGTCGCTGGCGTTGTTCTCCATGGGTGCAGATCAAGACGTTGCCACCACCTTCCTTGCGGTCTACGGAGATACCACTCAAGGCCAGCCGGCATCCCTTGCTGTGTTGAAGAGCCCGTGGTTGCTGGCTTACCTGATTCTGCCGGTGCCGATCATCCTGGTGTACGCCTACCTGTCGGGATTCAATGCGTTGGCAGGTCTGCGTGGTGGCCTGCGCGCGATCAGCAGGCTTGAGGCCTACGGCGGAGGTCAGTTGAGGTCGAGATCGCAGACGTTCAATTCGCTTGGCCAATACAATGCGTTTCTGGATAGGCACTATCGTGGACGCGGCGGCTTGCTTTCCGAGTTCGAGCAGCGCGGAATCGATGACGTTCTCGTGCACCGGATCTTCCACGGTGGATCTGGTGCCGTCACTGCGCTGGTGGAAGTTGCCGGGACGCTGCGTGTCCGCAAGTTCGCGACGGGTGCGCTTGGAGCCAAGCTGCGCATCCAGCGTGAATGGTTGCAGAATTATCGCGGCGATCTTCCGCTGGTGGACATTATCGAAACCCGTGCCGATGGCGAAGACTATTTCTATGACATGGCGTTCATAGGAGGAAGCCGCGACCTGTATGAGGGTATTCACTCCGAGCCGGTCAACATGTCCATGGCCTTGCTGGACGACGTCATCGAGCGGATGTCCAGCTTCCATGCCATCAGCGCCTGCGAACCTGCGTCGGATGCGGTAGTGGCCGATTACATTGCCACCAAGGTGGTGGCGAACTATCGCACCATTCGCGCGGAGTTCCAGGACATACTCGATATGGGCTGGATTGAGCTCAACGGCGAGCCTTTCGACCTGGCCCAGCTGGAAATGATGGAGGACCCCGAAGCGTTCATCGGTCGACTGACGGACCGTCGGCAGTCCAGCATTCATGGCGACCTTACTATCGAGAACATCATGCTCGAGGGCACCGTACTGGAGCCTGGGCGCTGGTTCCTGATCGATCCCAATCCAGTCAATGGCTTCCAGTCTCCGTTGATCGACTTTGCCAAGCTGATGCAGTCCCTGCATCTGGGCTACGAGGCGTTGCACAAAGCACCCCGCGCCAGCCTCGTTGGCAACAGGCTGACAGTTGGGTTGCATCGTTCTTTCCAGTACGAGAGTGTCTATCGCCATGTGGTGGACGGGCTTACCCAGCGCCTCGGAGCCGATGGAATGCAGCAGGTATACCTGCATGAGCTGGTCAACTATCTGCGCTTGATTCCTTATCAGTTGCGCGCGAACCGTGAGGCCGGCCTCGCTTTCTTCGGGGGCCTTTGCCTGTTGGTGCGCGAGTTCCAGATCGCCTATCCGGCGCGCCCGTCATGATCAGGGCCGTCCTCGTCGATCTCGATGGGACCTTGGTCGACACGCATGCCGTCAATCTGGCGGCCTACCGCCTCGCGCTCGACGAAGAGGGGCTGCCCTACGATCACGCCACACTGGAGCGGACCGTGGGTCGCCTGGCGTGGCGGCTCATGCTGCAGTCGGTGCTTCCAGGACATCCTTGCGTGCATGAACGCGTGGCTGAACGCAAACGCCGTCTGTATGCAGGCATGGCGTCGCAGGTTCGTGTCAATGAAGCGCTGGTCGAAACGCTGCGGCTGCTACGACCGCGCGTGAGTATCGCACTGGTGACCGCGGCATCGCCGGGTTCAGTCGGTCCGCTGCTGCAGGCGAAGGGTCTTGACGACCTGTTCTCGGTGGTGGTGACCAGCGCTGACGTTGAGAAGCAGAAGCCGGATCCAGAGCCTTTCCAGCGCGCTGCGCAATTGCTCGGAGTAAGCGCCGACGAGTGCGTGGTGTTCGAGGACTCTGACGTGGGCCTTGCAGCCGCACGTGCGTTTGGCGCCCAGGTGTGGAAGGTCGAATGGGCCACTCGCCCCTGATTGGGAGCGAGTGGCCAAGCGGTTCGCCTACAGTGCCTTTTCCAGCTCCGGCAGGATCGCAAACAGATCCCCCACCAGGCCGATATCCGCAATCTCGAAGATCGGTGCATCGCCGTCCTTGTTGATCGCCACGATCGTGCCGGCATCCTTGATGCCGGTCAGGTGCTGGATGGCACCGCTGATGCCGACAGCCACGTACAGTTCCGGCGCAATGATCTTGCCGGTCTGGCCGACCTGCAGGTCGCTGGGCACATAGCCGGCATCGACGGCGGCGCGCGAGGCACCGACGGCGGCACCAAGCTTGTCCGCCAGCTGGAAGATGACCTTGAAGTTTTCTTCCGAACCGACGCCACGGCCACCGGAGACCACGCGCTTGGCGCTCTGCAGGTCCGGGCGGTCGCTGGCACCGGCGGCCAGGCCGATGAAGCGGGTGTGGGTCGGCAGCGCAGCATCGACGCTGGCCGCTTCAATGGCGGCACTGCCGCCCTGGGCGGCTTCCGGCCACGACGCGGCACGCACGGTGGCGACCACGATCTGGTCGGCCGGGGCTTCCACGGTGATGATCGCGTTGCCGGCGTAGATCGGGCGCTTGAAGGTGTGGCTGCCTTCGACGGTCATCAGGTCGGAGACCTGGTTGACGCCGAGCAGGGCGGCCACGCACGGTATCAGGTCCTTGCCGAAGGTGGTCGACGGGCCGAACACATGGGTATAGCCCTTGGCCAGCTGCGCGATCTGCGGGGCCAGTACCTGGGCGATGGCCTGGGCGTTGGCGGCGTTGGCCACGGTCAGGACCTTGGCAACGCCGGCGATCTTCGCGGCTTCAGCGGCGACGGCGGCCGGATCGGCGGCCAGCACCACCACATCGATGCTGGCACCGCTGATGGCAGCGGCGGCGCTGACGGTCTTGGCGGTGGCGGCGTTGAGCTTGCCGTCGTGGTGTTCGGCGATGACGAGAATCTTGCTCATTACAGCAGCCCCTTCTGCTTGAGTGCGGCAACCAGTTCGGCCGCGTCCTTGACCATCACACCCTTGCTGCGCTTGGACGGCGCGGCGTACTGGGTGGTCTTGAAGGTGTCGGCGGCTTCAACGCCCAGATCGGCCAGCTGCAGGGTCTCCAGCGGCTTGGCCTTGGCCTTCATGATGTCCGGCAGCTTGATGAAGCGCGGTTCGTTCAGGCGCAGGTCGGTGGTGACCACCGCCGGGAGGTCCACTTCCAGCGTTTCCAGGCCGGCGTCGACCTCGCGGGTCACCGTGGCCTTGCCGTCGGCGACCTCGAGCTTGCTGGCGAAGGTCGCCTGCGGGCGGCCCCAGAGCGTGGCCAGCATCTGGCCGGTCTGGTTGGCGTCATCGTCGATGGCCTGCTTGCCGAGGATCACCAGGTCCGGCTGTTCTTTCTCGATCAGCTTGAGCAGGGTGCGTGCGGCGGTGAGTGGCTGGATGGCCTGGTCGGTGACCACATGGACCGCGCGGTTGGCGCCCATGGCCAGGCCGTTGCGCAGGTGCGCCTGGGCATCGGCCGGAGCGATGGTGGCGACCACCACTTCGCTGGCGATGCCCTTGTCGCGCAGGCGCAGGGCTTCTTCCAGCGCGATTTCATCGAAGGGGTTGGGCGACAGCTTGACGCCGTCGGTGACCACGCCGGAACCGTCCGGCTTGACCTGAATGCGGACGTTGTAGTCCACCACGCGCTTGTACGCGACGAGGATTTTCATCTGGTACGGGGTCCTTGTAGCGCCGGCCGCTGGCCGGCTCACATTTGCTGGAGATCATCCGGTCCTGCGACAGCAACCGGTTCGGGGGTGGGACCCTGATTCTAGCTGGCTTGGGGGGACCATGCGAATGCGTATGGAAAATATTGCAATGCAGCACGAAAAGCCGTGATAGCGCGTCCCGCTGACACGTTCACGTCATGCAAGCAGTCGTGAAGGTCCCCTCGATGTATTCTGTGCCGCTATATCGGGCACCGTGGGTGCCTGTGGACGTCAACATTGAACAGGAGATCACGTAGTGCCCACATGGCTTGTCACCGGCGGCGCCGGATTCATTGGCGGTAACTTCGTTCTCGAGGCCGTCGCCCGCGGTATCAAGGTCATCAACCTCGATGTGCTCACCTACGCCGGCAACCTGAAGACGCTGTCCAGCCTGGACGGCAACCCGCACCACGTGTTTGTGCAGGGTGACATCGGTGACAGCGCGCTGGTATCCCGCCTGCTGGCCGAGCACCAACCGGATGCGGTGCTGAATTTCGCCGCTGAAAGCCACGTCGACCGTTCCATCGACGGCCCTGGCGCCTTCATCCAGACCAACGTGGTGGGCACCCTGGGCCTGCTGGAAGCCGTGCGCGACTACTGGAAGGCGCTGCCGGCCGGGCAGGGCGCGGCGTTCCGCTTCCTGCACGTGTCCACCGACGAGGTGTACGGCACCCTGGGTGAGACCGGCAAGTTCAGCGAAACCACCCCGTATGCCCCCAATTCGCCGTACTCGGCGTCCAAGGCGGCCTCGGACCACCTGGTGCGTGCGTTCCATCACACCTACGGGCTGCCGGTGCTGACCACCAACTGCTCGAACAATTACGGCCCGTACCACTTCCCCGAGAAGCTCATTCCGCTGGTGATCGCCAAGGCGCTGGCCGGCGAGCCGCTGCCGGTGTACGGCGATGGCAAGCAGGTGCGTGACTGGCTGTTCGTGTCAGACCACTGCGAGGCGATCCGCACCGTGCTGGCCAAGGGCCAGGTCGGCGAGACCTACAACGTGGGTGGCAATTCGGAAAAGCAGAACATCGAAGTGGTACAGGCAATCTGCGCGCTGCTGGACCAGCGTCGCCCGCGTGAGGATGGGCAGCCGCGCAGCAGCCAGATCACCTATGTGACCGATCGCCCCGGCCACGACCGCCGTTACGCGATCGACGCCTCCAAGCTGAAGAACGACCTGGGTTGGGAACCGGCCTATACCTTCGAGCAGGGCATCACCTTCACCGTCGATTGGTACCTGGACAACCAGGCATGGGTCAACGGCGTGCTGGATGGCAGCTACCGTCTGCAGCGCATCGGCACCACAGTCTGAACAAGGGACACGACATGACCCAACGCAAGGGCATCATCCTCGCCGGTGGTTCCGGCACCCGCTTGTATCCGATCACCAAGGGCGTCAGCAAGCAGCTGCTGCCGGTGTATGACAAGCCGATGATCTACTACCCGCTCAGCGTGCTGATGCTGGCGGGGATCCGTGAAGTGCTGATCATCAACACTCCACATGAACAGGCTCTGTTCCAGCAGCTGCTGGGAGACGGTTCGCAGTGGGGCATGGACATCCAGTACGCCGTGCAGCCCAGCCCCGATGGGCTGGCCCAGGCGTATCTGATCGGCAAGGACTTCGTCGCCGGCAAGCCGAGCTGCCTGGTGCTGGGCGACAACATCTTCCACGGTCATGGCCTTCGCGAAGTGCTCAAGCGGGCCGATGAACGCAAGGAGGGCGCCACCGTGTTCGGATACTGGGTGAACGACCCGGAGCGCTATGGCGTGGCCGAGTTCGACAAGAGTGGCAAGGTAGTCGACCTGGTGGAGAAGCCGGAGATCCCGCGTTCGAACTATGCGGTGACCGGCCTGTACTTCTATGACGGTGACGCCAGCGCGCATGCTGCCGAGCTGAAGCCCTCGCCGCGTGGTGAGCTGGAGATAACCGATCTGAACCGTCGGTACCTGGCCGAGAACACCCTGCATCTGGAGCCGCTGGGCCGTGGCTACGCCTGGCTGGATACGGGTACGCATCAGTCATTGCTGGAAGCGTCCAATTTCATCGAGACCATCCAGACCCGGCAGGGCCTGCAGGTGTCCTGCCCGGAGGAAATCGCCTTCGGCAACGGTTGGATCAATGCTGAGCAGCTGGAGGCGCTGGCCGCCCCGCTGATCAAGAATGGCTATGGCCAATACCTGCACAAACTCGCCCTGCGTGGAGTCGTTCCGTGAAAGTGATTGAAACCAAGTTGCCGGGCTGCGTGGTGATCGAACCGGCCGTGTTCGGCGACGCCCGTGGTTACTTCTTCGAAACCTGGAACGCCGAACGCTTCGCCGCGCTGGGCCTGCCGGACCGTTTCGTGCAGAGCAACGTGTCCACGTCCGCGCAAGGCGTACTGCGTGGCCTGCATTACCAGTGGCCGCGCCCGCAGGGCAAGCTGGTCAGCGTGCTGGAAGGCGAGGTCTACGACGTGGCCGTGGATATCCGTCGTGGCTCGCCGACCTTCGGCCAGTGGGAAGCAGTGGTGCTGAGCGCGGAGAACAAGAAGCAGTTCTGGATTCCGGAAGGCTTCGCGCACGGCTTTGCGGTGCTGTCCGAGCGGGCGGTGTTCAGCTACCTGTGTACCGAGGTCTACCTGAAGGACTTCGACGCCGGCGTGCGCTGGAACGATGCCGATATCGCCGTGGACTGGCCGATCAGTGCGCCGACGCTGTCGGCCAAGGATGAGAACGCGCCGTTCCTGAAGGACATCGCCGAAGACCGCCTGCCGGTCTACGTGCCATGACCGTGCTGGTGTTCGGTGGCAACGGCCAGGTCGGCCAGGAGCTGCTGCGCGTGCTGGCGCCGCTGGGCAAGGTGGTTGCGACCACGCGCAGCGGCAATTTGCCGGATGGCAGCGCCTGCGAAACCGCCGATTTCGGCCAGCCTGACAGCCTGCCGACCCTGCTGAATCGTCTGCAGCCTTCGATCGTGGTCAACGCCGCGGCCTACACTGCGGTCGACCGTGCCGAACAGGAGGTCGATGCGGCCTTTGCGGCCAATGCGCAGGCTCCGGGGGTGATCGCACGATGGTGTGCGGCGCATGGCGTGCCGTTCGTGCATTACTCCACCGACTATGTGTTCGATGGCCAGGGTGCCGCGCCGTACCGCGAAGATGAGCCGACTGCGCCGCTGGGTGTATATGGCACCAGCAAGCGAGATGGTGAGGATGCCGTACGTGCGGCCGGTGGTCGCCACCTGATCTTCCGCACGGCCTGGGTCTATGCCTCGCACGGCGCGAATTTCCTGCGCACCATGCTGCGCGTGGGTGCCGAGCGTGATGCGTTGCGGGTGGTGGCCGACCAGATCGGCACGCCGACCCCGGCCGCGCTGATCGCCGATGTTACCGTGCAGGCGCTGCAGCATTCGGATCAGCTGTCTGGTACCTGGCACCTTACCGCCAATGGCCAGACCAGCTGGCATGGGTTCGCCGAGGCGATCTTCGCCGAAGCGTTGGCCACTGGCGTGCTGGCCAAGGTGCCGACCGTCGAGGCGATTCCCAGTTCCGAGTATCCGACCCCGGCCAAGCGCCCAGCCTGGTCGGTGCTGGACAACCGCAAGCTGCAGCAGGATTTCGGCATCGTGCTGCCGACCTGGCAGGACGGCCTGAAGCGGGTGATGGCGGAGATCGCCTGACCCGGTAGGCGACGTGCCGACCAACGGTCGGCACCCACCAGCGGGCGCTGCGTCAGTTGCGCCCGTACGTATCCTCGAACCGCACGATGTCATCCTCGCCCAGGTAGCTGCCCGACTGCACTTCGATCAGTTCCAGCGGCAGCTTGCCCGGATTGCGCAGGCGATGGGTCACGCCCAGCGGGATGTAGGTGCTCTGGTTCTCGCTGAGCAGGATCACCTCGTTGCCGCGGGTTACTTCCGCGGTGCCGCTGACCACGATCCAGTGCTCGGCGCGGTGGTGATGCATCTGCAGGCTGAGCGTGCCGCCGGGCTTGACCGTGATCCGCTTGACCTGGAAACGCTCGCCGTTGTCGATCGAGTCGTAGGCACCCCAGGGGCGGTACACCTTGCGGTGCCACGTCGCCTCGCTGCGGCCTTGAGCCTTCAGCTTCGCCACCACGGTCTTGACCTCCTGCATGCGGTCGGCCTTGCCGACCAGCACCGCATCGTCGGTCTCGACCACGATCACATCATCCAGCCCGACCAGTGCGACCAGGCGCTGCGCATAGGCGTAGGTGTTGCGGCAATCGATGGCGATCACATCACCCTGGTGGGCATTGCCGTCGCCGTCCTGCTGCGAGACATCGCGCAGTGCGGTCCACGAGCCGACATCGTTCCAGCCAGCATCCAGCGGGATCACCACCGCGTCGGCGGTCTTTTCCATCACCGCGTAGTCGATCGAGTCCGAGGGCACGGCGGTGAAGGCGTCCTTGTCCAGGCGGGTGAAGTCCGCATCGCGGCGAGCCTGCTGCCAGGCCCCGCGGCTGCCGGCCAGCATCGTCGGCTGGAAGCGTTCCAGTTCCTGCAGGTAGCGCGAGGCCTTGAACAGGAACATGCCGCTGTTCCAGTAGTACTGGCCACTGCTGACGTAGCCGGTGGCGGTCTCCAGGTCGGGCTTCTCGACGAAACGCTCGACTGCGCGCACGCCCTGTCCATCAGCGGCTTTGATATAGCCATAACCGGTTTCCGGGCCGGTTGGTACGATGCCGAAGGTCACCAGCTTGCCGGCGTCGGCGGCGCTGGCTGCGGCCTGCACTGCACTGCGGAAGGCCGCTTCGTCGGTGATCACATGGTCGGAGGGCAGCACCAGCAGCAGCGCGTCGGCACCGTCACGGGTGGCCTCCAGCGCGGCCACGGCAATCGCCGGTGCAGTGTTGCGGCCCACTGGTTCCAGGATGATCGCGGCAGGCTCGGCCCCGACCTGCTGCAGCTGCTCGGCAGCGACGAAACGGTGCTCTTCGTTGGCGATCACCAGCGGCCCGCGCGCGGCGATCGGCGCGACACGCTTCCAGGTGGCCTGCAGCATCGTCAGTTCACCCGCCAAGGGCAGGAACTGCTTCGGGTACGCCTCGCGCGAAAGCGGCCACAGGCGGGTACCGGATCCACCGGACAGGATGACGGGCTGGATGCTGCTCATGCGGGCCTCGGTTACTGCTGGATCAGACGGGAAACTTCGTCGGTGCGCGCCTGCATCAACGCAGCGTCACCGCGTGCTTCGACGTTCAGGCGCAGCAGCGGTTCGGTGTTGGAGCTGCGCAGGTTGAAGCGCCAGTTGCCGAAGTCGGCACTGATGCCGTCGGTGTGGTCCAGTGTGGGCGATTGCGCGGCGAAGTGCTCCATCACCCGCGCAACGGCGGCCTTGGCATCGGCGACCTTGAAGTTGATCTCGCCACTGCACGGGTAGGCGGCCATGCGATCTTCAACCCAGTCGGCCAGCGAACGGCCGCTCTCGGAAACCAGCTGGGCGATCAGCAGCCACGGAATCATGCCGGAGTCGGCGTAGGCGAACTCGCGGAAATAGTGGTGCGCGCTCATCTCGCCGCCGTACACCGCGTCTTCGGCACGCATCTTTTCCTTGATGAAGGCATGGCCGCTCTTGCACTGCACCGCGACACCGCCGGCCTGCTCGACCATGTCCACCGTGTTCCAGACCAGGCGCGGGTCATGCACGATCTTGCCGCCGGGATGGCGCGCCAGGATTGCCTTGGCCAGCAGGCCAACCAGGTAATAGCCCTCGATGAAGCGGCCGCTGTGGTCGAAGAAGAAGCAACGGTCGAAGTCACCGTCCCAGGCGATGCCGAAGTCGGCACCGTGTTCGCGCACCGCATTGGCGGTGGCGGCGCGGTTTTCCGGCAGCAGCGGGTTGGGGATGCCGTTGGGGAAGCTGCCGTCCGGCTCGTGGCAGATGCGGATGAACTCGAACGGCAGGTGCGGTGCCAGCAGGTCGACGATGGCGCCTGCGCCGCCGTTGCCGGCATTGACCACCAGCTTCAGCGGCTTCAGCTTGCCGGCATCGACATAGCTCAGCAGGTGTTGGATGTAGGCGCTCTTGTCATTCTGGGCGACCTGGCCGGCACGCGGCGGCTGGGCCTCGGAGGTATCGGCGGCGACCGCGTCGGAAATCGCGAACAGGCCGGTATCGGAGCTGATCGGCCGTGCGTTTTCCTTGACCAGCTTCATGCCGTTGTAATCCATCGGGTTGTGGCTGGCGGTGACCATCACGCCGCCGGCTGCGCCCAGGTGGTCGGTCTGGAAATAGACTTCCTCGGTGCCGCACAGGCCGATGTCGATCACCTCGCGGCCGGTGCCGCGCAGGCCAGCCGCCAGCGCGTCCTGCAGCGCCGGGCTGGTCAGTCGCACGTCGTGGCCGAGGACCACCGGGCCCGGCGCGAGCTGCGCGGCCAGGGCGACGCCGATGCGACGGGCCAGGTCCTCGTTCAGTTCTTCCGGCACACGGCCGCGGATATCGTAGGCCTTGAAAGCGGGCAGGGGCATCGAAGCAGTCCATCCGGATAGAGAAACCTGATTATAGCGGGAGGGTCTGCAAACGGCCGGTGAGCCAGGGGCGCCCGGCCAGTAGCGTTGACTTGGGAGGGGCAGGCCGATTCCCCGTCGATGGGCCATGGCCAGCAGGCAGTTCGCATACAATTGCGCGCTGACGACCGAGGACATGGCCCGCGTGGCCATCGCCGATTGGCCTGCTGTTCCAGAAGGATCGAGGTTTGCTTTGAAATTCACTCACGATCAGAAACGCGTGCTGGTGACCGGTGGCGCGGGCTTCCTTGGGTCGCATCTGTGCGATCGGCTCATCGCGGGCGGCCATGACGTCCTCTGCGTGGACAACTTCTACACCGGCAGCAAGGCGAACGTGGATGGGCTGCTGGGCCACCCGCGGTTCGAGCTCATGCGCCATGACGTGACGTTCCCGCTCTATGTGGAAGTGGACCGGATCTTCAACCTGGCCTGCCCGGCGTCACCGATCCACTACCAGCAGGACCCGGTGCAGACCACCAAGACCAGCGTGCATGGGGCGATCAACATGCTCGGCCTGGCCAAGCGCCTGCGCGCGCGCATCCTGCAGGCCAGCACCAGCGAGGTGTACGGCGATCCGGAAATCCGCCGCAGGTGGAAGGCTACTGGGGCCGGGTCAACCCGATCGGCATCCGCAGCTGCTATGACGAGGGCAAGCGTTGCGCCGAAACGCTGTTCTTCGACTACTGGCGCCAGCACCAGCTGGAGATCAAGGTCATGCGCATCTTCAATACGTATGGCCCGCGCATGCATCCCAATGACGGCCGGGTGGTCAGCAACTTCATCGTGCAGGCGCTGAAGGGCGAGCCAATCACCATCTATGGTGATGGCAGTCAGACGCGCAGCTTCTGCTATGTCGATGACCTGATAGAAGGCATGCTGGGGCTGATGGACTCGCCAGCTGATCTCACCGGTCCGATCAATATCGGAAATCCGTCCGAGTACACCATGCTGGAACTGGCCGAGACCGTGCTCCGTCTCGTCGGCGGCACGTCGAAGATCGAGTACCGCCCGCTGCCGTCGGATGATCCACGCCAGCGCCAGCCGGATATCAGCCTGGCCAAAGCGGATCTGGGCTGGGAGCCCAAGGTCGGCCTGGAGGACGGCCTGAAGGAGACCATCGCCTATTTCCGCCATCGCTTGCAGGCCTGAGGTGGCGACGATGCGCAAGATCGTGGTGATGCCGGTCTACGAGGACCTGGAAGCCTCTTCGAAGCTGTTCGTCGAGCTCGCCCGCACCCAGGGCCTGGACACCTATGTGGTGGCCGTGGACGACGGCTCGGTGCGGCAGCCATTGCCGATCAGCGCCCTGGAGGCCTCCGGGCTGGAGGGCGTGGTGATTCGCCTGCGTCGCAATGTCGGGCATCAGCGTGCGATCGCCATCGGCCTGGGCTATGTGGCCGAACACTTCGATGGCAATGACATTGTCGTGGTGATGGATTCCGATGGCGAGGATACGCCGGAGAGCATCATCGAGCTGGTGGCGGGCCTGGATTCGGCCGATGTCGATGTGGTCGTGGCCAGTCGTCGCAGCCGGGTCGAATCGCTGAAGTTCAAGTCGTTCTACATCGTCTACAAGCTGCTGTTCTCGCTGCTCAGCGGACGCCAGATCAGCTTCGGCAACTTCATGGCGGCGAAGATGCCGGCGGTGCGCCGCCTGGCATCGATGCAGGAGCTGTGGATCCACGTTGCCGCCTGCGTGCTGGGCTCGAAGTTGCGCGTGCAGACCTGTGCGCTGGATCGTGGTCCGCGCTATGCCGGCCGCAGCAAGATGAACTTCGTTGGCCTGGCCCTGCACGGATTCCGTGCACTGATGGTGTTTGCCGAGGACGTGCTGGTACGCGTGGGCATCGCCTGCACCATGGTGGCGGCACTGTCGATCATCGGCGGCATCGTCGCCACCGGGCTGAAGATGCTGGGCTTTGCCTCGCAGGGCTGGTTCTCGCTGGCGTTCGGCATCCTGGTGCTGGTGTTCCTGCAGACCGCGGCATTGACGCTGATCATCCTGATGTTGTCGGGGATGATGCGCGGCGGTGGCGTCATGAGCGTGGGCAGCTATCGCGAGTTCGTCGACGAGGTCCTGCATGCCGGCCGCCGCAGCGGCTAAGGATGCGCTGGGCGGACAGGCTGTCCGCTACGTGATCAATGGCCTGGTCGCCACCGCAGTGCACTATGGAGTGCTGCACTTCAACATCGAGGTGCTGCACATCCCGCTGGCAGCAGTGGCCAATGCGATTGCAGCGGTCTTCGGCATCACCGTGTCGTTCCTCGGCAGTCGCTACTTCGTTTTCCATGGCAGGCAGGGCAGCCTGGCACGGCAGGGCTCGCTGTTCCTGCTGATCTACACGGTGATCGCCGTGCTGCATGCGCTGGTGATGTACGTCTGGGCCGATCGATGGGGTCTGGACTACCGCATCGGATTCGTAATGGCCACGGGGATGCAGATGGCTTTCAGCTTCGTTGCCAACAAATTCCTGGTGTTCAAATGAACAAGTATCTGCGTGCCGCGCTGGCAACCCTGGCGTTCATTGCCACCCTGCTGCTGGTCTACTACGTCCATATGCGCCAGTTCCGCGTTAACGTGGTGCTGTATGCCAGCATCCTCGACGCAGTGATCGCAGTGGTGGTGGTGTTCGCGGGCCTGTACGCGTTGAAGTGGTTCAGGGATTTCAGCCGCCTCGAAATGATCCAGCTGGCCGCCATCTGGCTGCTGGGAGGCTACGTGTTCGCGATTTCGGTCCCGACCGTCATCGATCGTTCGCTGTCCTTCTACATCCTGGAGAAGCTGCAGCAGCGTGGTGGCGGCATCCGCGAGGATGCCTTCCGGCAGGTCTTCATCGAAGAGTACGTCCCCGAGCATCACCTGGTGGAAGTGCGCCTGACCGAGCAGCTGCAGTCTGGAACCGTGCAGATCCATGATGGTTGTGTGCGGTTGACCGCGCGCGGCGAGCGTCTCGCATCGTTCGGCCGCTTCTACCGGCAGAACCTGCTGCCGACCCACCGCCTGCTGATGGGGCAGTACACCGATGCACTCACCGATCCCTTCCGCGACAGCCGGATGCCCTCCGACTACCGTTGCCGATAGCCCGGGCGCTGCTGGCGTATTGATTCTTCCGTTGGTTTCCTGAAACGTTTCATGGATGACATGACCTCCACCTCTCCCCCCCTGCGCACTCCGTGCCGGGACCTGGCGATTGCCGGGATCCTGGTGCTGCTGTTGGCTGCTTCCCTCGTATCGGTCGCCAAGCGATCGGACTATCAGACGTCGTTGCTGCGCCAGGCCTTCGCTGAGGACGCGGGATTCGAGGCATCCGTGCCACGCGAGGTGGTGGATGCACGTGATCTGGTGCGCGCGCAGCCGATCGCTCCCTCGCTGCTTTCACTCGGGCAGGGGCTGAAGGACGACCCATTGATCCAGCAACGCATGTGGGAGGCGCTGTATCCGGTCCGGTTCAGCGATACCGATACCCCGCAGCGCCTGCTGAGGGCCGGTGATCCGCTGGTTGACCAGTGCCACGTCCAGGGGAGGAGCGGAGATGTCGTTCTTGCCGACTGCCGCTGAACCAGGGCGCCGTGCGGCGCTGGCCATGCTGGTCTCTATTCTTCTCTGCTACGGCCTGGCCGCCGTGGGCCTGATGGGCTGGCCGGTACAGGTGGCATTCGGCGCGGTCGTGCTCAGCGCGCTGCTCGCCCTGCCGGCCGTGCGTGAACTGCGTACCGCTCCTCTGGTCCTGGCCGTGCTGGTGCTGGTGTTGATCGCACTGGGAAGCCCCAGCGATGGCTGGGACCCGCGTTCGATCTGGCTCTTCCATGCCAAGCGGATCTACCTGGAGGGCACGTTGTACGCCCAGCTGGATGATTACGCGCCGTGGAGCCACAACGACTATCCCGCGCTGGTTCCGTTGTTGATGGCCTGTGCAGCAGGCCTGGCCGGGCACTGGAACGAACTGCTGCCCAAGGCGGTGGCACCGCTGCTGCTGCTGCCGGCACTGCTGCTGATCGCCCCGAGTTTCCGCTGGCGCTGGTGCGGCGTGCTGTTCGCAGTGCTGCTGCTGCGCCTGGCACGGGACATGCTGATGAACGGCTACATGGACCCGCTGGTGGCGGTCTACGCCGTCGCTGCCGTGGCGACAGCGATGCGTCACCGCGCGCGCGCGGGGCATGGTGGCAGCTGCGAGCTGGTCGCATTCACCTTGCTGGTGGCCGTACTGTCGATGTTGAAGAACGAGGGCGCCGTGCTTGCGGCCTTGTTGACGGCCGTGGTGCTGGGCGAAGGCGTGCTGCGTGAGCGTCGCCTGGGCTGGCGCATCCTCCTGGCTGCGGTTGTGGCCCTGCTGCCACTGCTGGCATGGAAGCTGGCTGTCGGGCAGGCAGGGGTGGGCAATGACCTCGCGGGAAGCGACATGAAGACGCAGCTGTTGGCGCGGCTTGGCAGCGAGGGCGGTACCCTGCCGATCGTCGGGCGCCTGCTGCTGGATATATGGGTGCTGGTGCCGTTGCTGGTGCTGGCGGTGCTCTGGCGCCCGGTGCTGCGGGTTCCGGCGGCATCGGCTGCCGTGCTGACGGCGCTGGCGTACACAGCGGTGCTGTTCCTGGTCTACCTGGGAACACCGCATGACCTGGACTGGCACCTGCGCACCAGTGCCGACCGTGTGCGCATGCCGGTAACACTGCTGCTGGGGTTTGCGGTGCTGCTGGCGCTGGAACATCGCGCCACCGCGAAGACGCCGCGCGCTCGTTGAGCCGGAACGCGCCGTGGCGTCATGCTGCGGCGCATCCCAGCGGTAGGCAGGTGTAGCGCTAGAATGCGCTCATTCTTCCCGTGTGGGGCTGTAGAAATGGAACACGTGACTTCCACCGGCAGGCGCGGCAAGCGCTTTGCCACGGCGGCGCAGGCGCTGGAGGGCGTGGTCGCCGATGGCCAGACCCTGGCTGTCGGAGGCTTCGGCCTGTGCGGCATTCCCGAGGCGCTGATCGCCGCGCTGCGTGACAGCGGGGCCAAGGGCCTGACCGTGATCTCCAACAATGCGGGAGTCGATGGCTTCGGCCTCGGCCAGCTGCTGGAAACGCGGCAGATCAGGAAGATGATTTCGTCCTACGTGGGTGAGAACAAGGAGTTCGAGCGGCAGTTCCTGGCCGGCGAACTGGAGCTCGAATTCAATCCGCAGGGCACCCTTGCCGAGCGCCTGCGCGCCGGTGGCGCCGGCATCCCGGCGTTCTTCACCGCCACCGGCTACGGCACGGTGGTGGCCGAAGGCAAGGAAACCCGCGAGTTCGACGGCAAGCACTACGTGATGGAAACCGCGCTGCGCGCCGACGTGGCGCTGGTCAAGGCGTGGAAGGCCGACGAGGCTGGCAACCTGGTGTTCCGCAAGACCGCGCGCAACTTCAACCCTGCCTGTGCGATGGCCGGCAAGGTCTGCATCGTGGAAGTGGAGGAGGTGGTACCGGTCGGCGCCATTGATCCGGACCAGGTGCATCTGCCGGGCATCTACGTGCACCGCATCGTGCACAACGCGCATCCTGAAAAACGCATCGAACAGCGCACCATCCGCGCGGAGGGCAACTGACATGGCGTGGACCCGTGACGAGATGGCGGCGCGCGCTGCCAAGGAGCTGACCGACGGTGCCTATGTGAACCTGGGTATCGGCCTGCCGACCCTGGTTGCCAACCACATCCCCGAGGGCGTGGACGTGTGGCTGCAGTCGGAAAACGGCCTGCTGGGCATCGGCCCGTTCCCGACCGACGCCGAAGTCGATGCGGACCTGATCAATGCCGGCAAGCAGACCGTCACCGCGCGTGCCGGTGCCAGCTATTTCGGCAGCCATGACAGCTTCGCGATGATCCGTGGCGGCCACGTCAACCTGGCCATCCTCGGCGCCATGCAGGTTACCGACAAGGGCGACCTGGCCAACTGGATGGTGCCCGGCAAGATGGTCAAGGGCATGGGCGGCGCGATGGACCTGGTGGCCGGCGTGCAGCGCGTGGTGGTGCTGATGGAGCACACCGCGAAGAACGGTGAGCACAAGATCCTGGCCGAATGCACGCTGCCGCTGACCGGCGTCGGCGTGGTCGACCGCATCATCACCGACCTGGCCGTATTCGACGTCACCGATGCCGGTCTGGTGCTGGTGGAAGCGGCGCCGGGTGTCGGCGACGAGGAGCTGAAGGAGAAGACCGGCGTGGCGTTTGCGCGCAGCTGAGGCCGCAGCCTCAGCGTCCTCGGGCGTAGGCATATTCCGAGGAGGAAGCACGCGGGGGAGCGCCTTCCACCTCGGAGGTGTCGGCCACAGTGAACCCGGCAGCGGACACCACGGCTCCGGTCGCACGTTCGATGGCATGCGCCAGCGTGCCATCGATCTGCCCGGCTTCGGTGTCGAACATGCTCGGCAGCAGATGGGCATCGAGCAACGGGCGCAGCGCCGGCAGGCGCACCCAGAACATGCTGCCGGACGCGAACTGCCCGTCACCAGGCGCGCTGTCCAGGCCCAGCAATGCCCAGAGCCGCTCCATGCGCAGTGCATTGCCGCCGATGTAGTCTGCCACCTTCAGCAGGTGGCCTGCCGGAGCCATCAGGCCGATGCGGGGATCGGCCTGCAGATGGGCGAGGTTCGCGGCAGCCCGGGCAGTGCCCAGCAGCGCGTCGACCATCTCGCGCCGCCACTGGTCGCCGTTGTCGCGATGGCTGGAGCGTTTGGTATGCAGCTTCAGCACCAGTGATTCATTCTGCTGCAGCAACCGGTCGGCTGCGTGCAGGAACGGCAGGACGTCACGGCCGTGGTTGTCGTAGACCCAGATTTCAGCGGTCAGGCCCTGCGCATCGACGATCGACTGCACCTGTGCCTGACGCTCCCCTGTGGTGGTGATGACCAGGCGTGCCTGTAGCCCGCTGTCCTTCACCGCCTGCAACAGCTCCGGCAGCGCATCCAGGAACCACGCGTGGATGACGATGCAGGGACGCGACGGAGCGGCCTGCGCGGGGACCAGCGCGCGCCGGGTGGCCTGCAGCCAGGCATGGCCGAGACGGGCATCCGGTTCAAGAACAGCGCTTTCCGCCCATTCGTTCCAGGCGTTGATGAACACCAAGCGCTGGGCCTGCGGTACATCGCGCAGCCGCTCGTGCACCGTGTCGTGCAACCAGTCGCTGTAGCCACGCGGCGACGCGTGAAGCAGCACGCGGCCGCGTCCCGGGCGGCGCGCTTCGTTGTCCCAGCCAGGGTTGACGCCTGGATACAACGGATAGTCCGCCAGCGGTGCACGGCGCATCTGCGCCGCCAGCTCACGCCAGTCGCGCACGTCGCCTTCGTAATCTGGATTGAGCAGGAACTGCGTGGTGTTCAGCTGGCGCGGAGCGGCAATGTTCGGTGGGAATTCCACTGCGGCATCGAAGCCGATATCGCGGGGATCCGGGCGTTCGAAACTCTGCACGTAGGCCAGATGGATCTCGCCGATGCCGTTGTCACGGCACCAGCCACGCCAGCGCGCCGCCGTAGCCTTGGGATCGGGCAGCAACTGCGGCCGGTACAGCAAAAGCACCGGTCGTCCCTCGACCTTCAACGCACGCCGGTCGCGCAGGTAATCGGCAACGTGGGCGATGAACGCCAGGTCATCCTCGGCACTGTGCTGTTGGCCGATCAGTACGTCCTGGTTGCGCCCATCCCAGCGCCGGGTCCAGTTCTCGTTGGCCCAGCACAGGCAGAACGGCAGTTCAATCGTGCTGTCGGCCAGCCATTGGCGCAGGGGCTGCTCCATCAGCGTGTGGCCACTGAACCAGTAGAAATAGAAGCAGAACGCGCCGATGCCATGGTCGGTTGCCAACCGTGCCTGCGCGCGCAGCGTCTCGCCAACACGAAGGTCGTAGAAGCCCAGATCACCGGGCAGGCGCGGCTGCACATGCCCCTCGAACTGCGGCAGGGCACGGCTGACGTTGCGCCATTCGGTGAAGCCCTTGCCCCACCAGGCATCGTTCTCTTCGAACGGATGGAACTGCGGCAGGTAGAAGGCCACCAATGTGGCCGGCAGAGCTGCCGGCAGGGACGCCTCTTCCGCGGCGGCGTAGCCGATCGCACGTTCATCGGCGCGCTGCAGTGGACGGATGCCGTCGGCAGCGGCGCCGATGCGACCACGTGGCGGAGGCGGACTCCAGCTGCCAATGCGGTCCAGGCCCCGGTTGCGCAGCCGATCACGCAACGACGCCGGCATCGGCAGGGCACGGAACAGTGCGCGCAGGACCGAGAAGGTGAGCTGCCGGACTCCGGACGCTGCACCGCTCATCGATGAAGCCCGGCAAGGAAAAGAGTGCGCATTGTTCGGGGCCAGCAACGGGACTGCCCTCATTTTCCGGCAATCGCCGCTGCAACGGCAAATCCACCAGGTGCTACTGTGCCGCCATGCTGTTTCCCCACGACCTCCCCGATGCCGACGTCCAGCACCGCCAGGCCTGGCTGTCTCCTGCCGAAGCCGATGCCTTGCAGCGTGATCTGCAGGCCGGCGTGCCGTGGGAGGTCCATCGCATCCGCATGTTCGGCCACTGGGTGGATTCGCCGCGGTTGAGCTGCTGGATAGGTGATCCGCAGGCGCGTTATCGCTACTCGGGGGCGGAATTCGTGCCGCACCCGTGGCCGCCGTCTCTGCAGGGCATGCGCGAGCGCCTGCAGGACGATGGCCTCGGCCGCTTCAACAGCGTACTGCTGAACCGCTATCGCAGCGGCGGCGATTACATGGGCTGGCACAGCGACGACGAACCCGAACTGGGCCCGGCGCCGGTGATCGCCTCGCTGAGCCTGGGCGCGGCACGGCGTTTCCTGCTGCGCCGGCGTGATGATCCAGCGCGCAAGGCGGAATACCTGCTCGGCCATGGAGACCTTCTGGTGATGGCGGGGCAGACCCAGCGTCATTACCAGCACGCGTTGCCGAAGATGGCGCGGCTGCAGGGCGAGCGGATCAACCTGACGTTCCGCTGGATCGCGCCACGTTGATACGGCGCCGCCGGGCATGGCCCGGCGCTACCCGTTTCGCGCGGCGGTAGCGCCGGGCCATGCCCGGCGAGCAAAGCTGGGATGCATCAGCGCTTGGCCGCCACGGTGTCGTTCTGCCCGCTGACCAGCGTCCACCCCACCATGTCCTGCGCCAGCTGCTGCAGGCCGCGCTCGAACGCGGCGGTCACGGCCGGCACATCGGTGCTGCCGACCGGCTGTGCCTGGCGGAAGGTGCGGTCGGCCACCACGCGCTGGTCGGCGACGTGGATCAGCTTGGCGTTGACCTCGATCACCACCGTCGGCGTGGCCTGGCCCTGGTAGTCCGATTCGAAGCGGCGTACGTCGGTGGACAGCTTGTAGTCGGCGCGGATGCCGGCGGTGCTGCGGGCCACGCCGTGGATGCGTCCGGAATCCTCAAAGCCGCGCAGCAGGGTGTCCTCGATCATGTCGGTGGCCGGCTGGGCCCAGCTGGCGCCCTTGTAGATCTCCAGCTGCGATGGGGTCGGCCGCACGTTGATGCGCGGGCTGTCGACCATGCGTGCGGCGCTGGGCTTGGCCAGTACCAGCTGCCAGCTGGCCTGCGGCCACGCCGGATCGGCCTTCACCTGCACGGCGGGCGAGTACAGCGTCACCGCAGTTTTCTCGCTGCTGCCAAGGATGGAGCAGCCGCCCAGCAGGGTGACCAGCGAAGCGGCCAGCAGCAGGCGCGGAAGGGGCATCGGGCTCATTTGGGTTCGAACTCCTTCGGTGCGTCGCGGCCCAGCAGGTAGCGCGCGGGGTTGTTCTCGAGGCGGTCGCTGACCCGGCGCAGGTCGCGGATCAGGCCGCGCAGTTCGGTCAGCGTCGGGCCCAGCTGGCCGAGGCCATCATTGGCGAAGCTGTTGATCGCGGCGCGGTTCTCGCCAAGGATCGAATCGGCGTTGCCGGCGGCCGAGTCGAGCTTGGCCAGGGTGCCGTCCAGCTTGTCGATGATGCCCGGCAGCTGCTGCACCAGGTTCCTGTCCAGGCGCTCGATGGTGCCGTTGGTGGTCTTCAGCGTGGTGTCCAGGCTGCGGGCGGCGTCGCGCGCGCTGAGCAGCAGCGCCTGCGTGCCCTGGTCACGGTCGGCCAGGCCGCCGCTGATCGTCTCCAGGTTGGCCAGCGTCGCGTTGATCGAGGCCACGTTGCGGTCGCTGAGGATCTGGTCCATGCGCTCGACGATGCGGTTGGCGACGTCGGTGATGTTCTGCAGGGCCGACGGCGTGGTCGGGATGATCGGCGCCGGATCCTTGTTGACCGTGGTCAGCGCCGGCGACTGCGGCGTGCCGCCGCTGAGCTGGATGATCGATGGGCCGGTCAGGCTGGTGATCGCCAGCTTGGCGCGGGTATCGGTCTTGACCGGGGTGGTCGAGTTCAGGCGGATGCGTGCGACCACCTGGCGCGGGTCGTCCGGCACCAGGTTCAGTTCGATGATCGAACCGACCGCGATGCCGTTGTACTGCACCGGGCTGCCCACCGACAGGCCGGTCACCGCCTCGCGGAACACCACGCGGTATTCCTGCCAGGTGCGGTCGGAGGAGTACTTGGCCGCCCACAGGCCGAAGGCCAGCAGGGCCAGGCCGGTGATCAGGGTGAACGCGCCGATCAGCACGTAGTTGGCTTTGGTTTCCATGGCTCAGGCACTCTCGATCTGTTCGCCGCGCGCGGCACGCGCACGCGGTCCGTGGAAGTATTCCTGGATCCACGGATGATCCAGTTTCTCGATGTCCGGCAGTGGCGCGTTGGCCACCACTTTGCGGTCGGCGATCACCGCCACCCGGTCGCAGATGGCGTACAGCGTGTCCAGGTCGTGGGTGATCAGGAACACGGTCAGCCCCAGCGCCTCCTGCAGGGTCTTGATCAGGCGGTCGAACGCGGCCGCACCGATCGGGTCGAGGCCTGCGGTCGGTTCATCCAGGAACAGCAGCGGCGGGTCCAGCGCCAGCGCGCGGGCCAGGCCGGCGCGCTTGCGCATGCCACCGGACAACTGCGATGGCAGCTTGTTGATCGCATCGGCGGGAAGGCCGGCCAGCTTCACCTTCAGCAGCGCCAGCTCGTAGTGCCAGCGCTCGGGCAATTCGCGGTGGTGTTCCTTCAAGGGCACCTGCACGTTCTCGCCCACGGTCAGCGATGAGAACAGGGCGCCGTCCTGGAACAGCACGCCGGTATTGCGTTCGATGTGCAGGCGGCTCTCGGCGTCGTCGGCACGCGCATCGCGGCCCAGCACTTCGATCTGGCCGGCGTCGGGCGTGCGCAGGCCCAGGATCGAGCGCATCAGCACCGACTTGCCGGTGCCCGAGCCACCCACCACGCCCAGGATCTCGCCACGGCGCACGTCCAGGTCCAGGTCTTCATGCACGGTCTGGCTGCCGAAGCGGTTGACCAGCCCACGCACGCGGATGGCCAGGGCGTGGCCGTCGCCGTCCTGCATGGGTATTTCTTCGGGAGTCGGATGCGTGCTCATGTCACCAGTCCATGTGCATGAACCACAACGCCGCGAAGGCGTCGATGATGATCACCAGCGAGATCGTCTGCACCACGCTGGAGGTGGTGCGTTCACCGACCGACTGCGCCGTGCCTTCCACCTTCAGCCCTTCCAGGCAGCCGATCAGGCCGATCACCAGCGCAAACACCGGCGCCTTCGACAGGCCGACCAGCATGTGCCGCACTTCCATCGTCTCGTGCATGCGCGCGATGTACATCTGCGGCGGGATGTCGAGGTCGAACGCGCCGACAGTGATGCCGCCGGCCAGGCCCGCGATCATCGCGATGAAGGTCAGCAGGGGCAGGGTGACCAGCAGCGCAAGCAGGCGTGGCAGCACCAGCAGGTCGATCGGATCCAGACCCAGCGTGCGCATCGCGTCGATTTCCTCGCGCGCCTTCATCGCGCCGATCTGCGCGGTGAACGCACTGGCGGTGCGGCCGGCCAGCACGATCGCGGTCAGCAGCACGGCGAACTCGCGCAGGAAGGCAATGTTGACCAGCTCGACCACGTAGATCTCGGCGCCGAAGTCGCGCAGGATGGTCGAGCCGAGGAAGGCGATCACCGCGCCAACCAGGTAGGACAGCAGCGCCACCAGCGGTACTGCGTCCAGCCCGACCTGCTCCATCTGGTGGACGGTGGCGGTCAGGCGGAAGCGACGGGGTTCCTTGACCAGGCGTGCTGCCTTGACCAGGTTTTCGCCGAGGAAACTGCACAGCGCCTTGATGTTGTGGCCAGTGGCATGGACGCTGACACCGAGCCGTTCCAGCGCCGCCAGCACGCCGAAATCGCGCTTGGGCCGGGGCCGGTCGTCAGCCACTTCCTCGATGGTGCAGACCAGCGCCTGGTGGTCCGGCCGGAACTGCAGTGCATCCTCGCCAAGGTCGGCGCGATGCGCCACGCGCAGCACCTGCAGCACGCCGGCCGAATCCATCTTCTCGATGCCGGTGGCATCGATGCCGGTCAGCGTGTCGGGAACGCCGCGCAGGACTTCGGCCGCGGCCAGCGCGGTCTTCAAGGTCCAGGTGCCGGACAGGCGGATCAGGCCCGGGTCATGGGCATCCTGTTCGAGCTGGGGGGCGTGGTTCGGGGTCACTTGGGCCATTCGGATCGCAGCATAACCGTTCTGTCTGGGGCATCGCGTCGAACCCGGATGAATTTATCCAGTGCGGCCCGGCAGTAGGTAATACTACGGCGCATGTCCGCAGACGCTCACACGATCCCCACGCCCCAGGCCACCTACGCGCAGCGCGTGGCCTTTGTTTCCGAGATCGCCGGACGCCTGCACAGCTACGGCACCACGGCCCAGCGCCTGGAAACGGCGGTGGTGGCACTGGCCCGCCAGCTCGATCTGGATTGTGAACCGTGGTCGAATCCCACCGGTATCATCCTCAGTTTCAGCGACCCGGCACAGGCGATCGGCTCCAGCGACATCACCCGCGTGATCCGCCTGGCACCCGGCGAGAACGACCTGCACAAGCTCAGCGTCGCCGACCATATCGCCGAGGAAGTGGCCAACGGGCGGATGAGCATTGCCCAGGGCCACACCGCGCTGCGCCAGCTGGACAAGGATCCGGGCCGGCGCGGCAAGCTGCGCACCATTCTTTCATTCACCCTGGGCGCGGCCGGCGTGGCCGGCATGTGGAAGCTGCCGTGGCTGGACATCGCCACCGCCGGTGTCATCGGCCTGATGATCGGCCTGCTCGGCATGGTCACCGACCGTCGCCCGGCCACCCGCGAAGCGGCCGAGGCGCTGGCGGCGCTGCTGGCCGGCATGGTCGCAACCCTGGTTGCGTCCTTCGTCGGCGCACTCAACCTCAACACGGTGATCATCGCCTCGCTGGTGGTGCTGCTGCCGGGCATGTCGCTGACCAATGCGGTCAATGAACTCGCCAGCCAGCATTGGGTCTCCGGTACCGCGCGCTTCGCCGGCGCGTTGACCACCATCATGAAGCTCAGCGTGGGCGCGATGATCGCGGTGACCCTGGCCGATGTACTCGGCCTGGACCCGGTGATCCGCGCCACGCGGCCGCAGGGGCCGTGGGTGGAGTGGGGTTCGCTGCTGACCGCGGCATTCGCCTTCGCGATGCTGTTCAAGGCCAACCGGCGCGATTACCCGTGGGTGATCGCGGCCTCGGTGGCGGGTTACGCGATCTCCAAGTTCGGCGGGCACGCCTGGGGCGCGCCGGCCGGCATCTTCCTGTCAGCGATGTTGCTGACCGCCGGTGGCAATCTGTTCGGCCGCCTCGTTGGCCGCCCAGGAGCGATCATCCGCCTGCCCGGCATCATCATGATGGTGCCCGGCAGCACCAGCCTGCGCGGCGTGCTGACCCTGGTCCAGCAGCAGGACGTTGGCGCGGGCCAAAGCGTGTTCCTCACCGTGCTCAACGTGGTGATGGCGCTGGTGGCCGGCCTGCTGTTCGGCAACCTGCTGATGCCGGCGCGCAAAACGCTGTAGGTGTGGACCGTTGGCCCGCACACCGAAGAATGAAAAACGCCGGCTTCCGCCGGCGTTTTTCATTGCATCCCGATCCGGCCTCAGGCCTTCTTGATCAGGAAATCTTCCGGCTTCTTGTTGCCCTTGGCGGTCAGCTCGGCCATCCAGCGCGGCTGCTTGCCACGACCGGTCCAGGTTTCCTTGGGGTTGGCCGGGTTGCGGTACTTCGGGGCAACCTTGCCCAGCTTGCGGCCGGCGGTCTTGGACGGTGCCTTGGCTGCCGGGGCGGCTTTGCGCGCGCGCGGTGCCGGGGCGCCGCCGAACAGTTCTTCGATGGTGTAACCCTCGGTCTTGGCCAGCTTGGTCAGCTGGGCCCGGACCTTGGTGATTGGCCGGCGCTTGGCGACGATGGTCTGCTGCTTCTTGGCGGTACGGATCAGGGCGCCCAGCTCGCGTGCCGACAGGCCGGTCAGGTCAATGCTCATTTACGGTTACTCCGGAAACTAAAATGTGGACGGGACGAGCCAGTCCATGGCGTCGCGGGACAGAATAGAGATGAATTAATCACAGCACAAATGCAGGCGGGTCATGGCCTGGCAGCATCCCGGCTGCATTGCGTCGATTTTGACCGGATTATGTCCGCTGCAATATTGCTCAACTGGGCGACAGGCAAAAAAAAGACCGGGGCATGCCCCGGTCTTCTCCTGATCAGCCCTGCAGTCGCTGCAGCAGGGTGGCCTTGTCCAGGCTTTCCGCTTCGCTGGCGCGGCGCGAGCGGTACTCGTAGGTACCGGCGGCCAGGCCGCGCTCGCTCACCACCACGCGGTGCGGAATGCCGATCAGTTCCATGTCGGCGAACATCGCGCCCGGGCGCAGGCCGCGGTCGTCGAGTGCCGCGTCCAGGCCGGCGTCGCGGAGTTCCTGCAGCAGGCTGGCAGCAGCATCGGCCACGGCGGCGTCGCCCTTCGGGTTGATCACGCACACCACCACCTGCCACGGCGCCATCGCGTCCGGCCAAATGATGCCGGCATCGTCATGGTTCTGTTCGATCGCGGCAGCCACCACGCGCGAGATACCGATGCCGTAGCAGCCCATCGCCATCACCGCCGCCTTGCCGTTCTCGTCCAGCACGGTGGCATCCAGCGCTTCGGCATATTTGCGGCCGAGCTGGAACACGTGGCCGACTTCGATGCCACGGGCGATCTTCAGTTCGCCACCGTCCAGCGCGCGGTCACCGGCACGCACGTTGCGGATGTCGGCCACTTCCGGTTCCGGAAGGTCGCGGCCCCAGTTGACCCCGGCCAGGTGGAAACCGACTTCGTTGGCGCCGACGACGAAGTCGGACATCGCGGCCACTTCGCGGTCGGCGACCACGCGGATGGCCTTGGCCGGGGCGACCGGGCCGAGGAAGCCCGGCACGCTGCCCAGGTACTCGGCGATTTCCGCCTCGCTGGCGAAGCGCTGTTCGTCCAGGCCGGCGACCTTGGCCAGCTTGATCTCGTTGACCTCATGGTCGCCGCGCACCAGCACCAGCACGAACTGCTGTGCTTCGCCTTCACCGGCGATCAGCGCCACCGACTTCACCGTGCGCTGCAGCTCGATGCCGAGCAGCGCCGCGACGTCCTCGCAGGTTTTCTGGGTAGGGGTGTCGACCTTGCGCATAGCTTCACTGGCAGCCGCACGCGGTGCCGGATCGGCGGCGATCGCCGCTTCCATGTTCGCGGCGTAGTCCGAACCGGTGGAGAACACCAGCGCGTCTTCGCCGGAATCGGCGATCACGTGGAATTCCTGCGAGGCATCGCCACCGATCGCGCCGGAGTCGGCCTGCACCATGCGGAAGTCCAGGCCGAGGCGGGTGAAGATGCGGCTGTAGGCCGACTTCATGTTCTCGTACTCGCGCACCAGGCACTCATCGTGCAGGTGGAACGAATAGGCGTCCTTCATCAGGAACTCACGCGAACGCATCACGCCGAAGCGCGGGCGGATCTCGTCGCGGAACTTGGTCTGCACCTGGTAGAAGTTCACCGGCAGCTGCTTGTAGCTGGACAGCTCGCTGCGCGCGAAGTCGCAGGCGGCTTCTTCGGCGGTCGGGCTGTAGCAGAACACCTGGTCCTTGCGGTCCTTGATCTTCAGCAGCTGCGGGCCGAACTTCTGCCAGCGCCCGGTCTGCTCCCACAGTTCCTTCGGCTGGATGGTTGGGATCTGGAATTCCACGGCACCGGCGCGGTCCATTTCCTCGCGCACGATGCGTTCAACCTTGCGCAGCACGCGCAGGCCCAGCGGCGACCAGGTGTACAGGCCCGATGCCAGCTTGCGGATCATGCCCGCGCGCAGCATCAGCCGGTGGCTGGTGAGCTCGGCGTCGCTGGGGGTTTCCTTGGTGGTGTGCAGGTGGAACTGGGAGAGGCGCATCGTCGGCTTCGGATAACGGCAGAGACGCCTATTCTGCCAGCCCGGCCGGGGAGAGGGGTATCGGCAGGGCTGCGCCCTGCACCCGCGGTAGTGCCGGCCGCTGGCCGGCAACCTCAGAAGCAACTGCCGAAGCAACAGCGGGCTTCCCGTGGGATGGCGGGGTGGGTCCGGTTGCGGGAGACGCCGTAAACCCATCCCTGGGGGCTTGGCCGCGGCATCCATGCCGCGGACACTCCCGCAACCGGACCCACCCCGCCATTGACAGGCCCCGCGATCTGTTGGACATGCGGATGGGGTCAGATCCGTTTTCCGCAGGAAAACGGATCTGACCCCGGATTCAATTCGAGATCTGACAGATTTCATCCACGCATGGCGTGGATCTACCACCGTCACCAGGAACCTGTCGGGGGTGGGGCGGTGTGGGTTGGCAGGACCGTTGGCGCCATGGATGGCGCCATCGAGCCCCCAGGGATGGGTTTACGGCGTGTCCTGCCAGCCCACACCGCCCCGCCAAACCAGTAGAAAACCAGAGCCGCTTTGGCATTTGACGTTGCCGTTGCTTGAAGCAGGTGCAGGGCTGCAAGCCCTGCCGATAACCCTCACTCTGCCGGGCAGTAAGCCTTGATGGCGGCCTCCGCCAATCCCTTCTGCGCGCTGCGCTGTTCCGCGGTCAACGCGGTATCGGCCTTCCCGTCGCCATTGGTGTCCTGCATCACCTGGCCGGAGCCTTCCAGCAGGGCCAGGTTGGCACGGGCGGTGCTGCACTGCTCCGGCACCGGCGCGGCCGGGGTCTCGGCGCTGGCCGCGGCCTGCGGGGTGCGGGCCTGTTCGCGGGTCTCGAACTTCTTGCCCGCCGGCGGGGTCTCCGAATACTGGGTCACGCCATGGGCGTCCTTCCATTTATAGACCGGGCCGGCCACGGCGTTGGCACTGGCCAACAGCAGCAGGCATCCAAGGCAGGACAGGGCACGCATGGCAAACTCCGCGGAATGGGCGTAGAACGCCGATTGCAGCATTGGCGCCGAGCACTGGCAAGTCGATTAAACTGGATTCCATGGACCCGATCACACCGCCGCCGCGTTCGCGCACGATTTACCTGCTGCCCAACCTGTTCACCACCGCCGGCCTGTTCGCCGGCTTCTACGCGATCATCGCCGCGGCCAACGGGGATTTCGTCAATGCCAGCATCGCCGTGTTCGTGGCGGCGGTGATGGATGGCCTGGACGGGCGCGTGGCGCGCCTGACCGGTACCAGCAGCGAGTTCGGCGTCCAGTACGACTCGCTGGCCGACCTGGTCAGCTTCGGCATGGCCCCGGCGCTGGTGATGTACCACTGGTCGCTGTCGTGGCTGAAGTTCGATGACCCGCTGCTCGGCCGCGTCGGCTGGGCCGTGGCCTTCCTGTATGCCGCCTGCGCGGCGCTGCGCCTGGCCCGCTTCAACACCCAGGTCGCGGTGGTCGACAAACGCTGGTTCGTCGGCCTGGCCAGCCCGGCCGCGGCCGGGCTGATGATGTCCTTCGTCTGGGCCTTCGCCGATGGCAACCTGGGCTGGGACGGCAACCAGCTGCGCTACGTGGCGTTGGCGGTGACGATCGTCGCGGCGCTGTTGATGGTCAGCCGTATCCGTTTCTGGAGCTTCAAGGGTGGCGGCGCCAAGGGCACCCGTTCCGACCGCGTGCCGTTCCTGGTGCTGGCCCTGGTGCCGGTCGCCATCGCCATCGCGGTCATTGATCTGCCGCGCGTGCTGTTCGCGGTCGGCATCCTGTACGCCTTGTCCGGCCCGGTGATGTGGGCCGTGCAGCGCCTGCGCAAGAAGCCCGAGGCCGCGTGAGCCAGGAACTGCCCGTGCTGTGGTCACCCGCCCAGCAGGCCTGGCTGCAGGCCATGGGCTACACCGTCTATCACGACGGCCAGTTGGCTGCGGAGCTGGATGCCGCGCTGCAGTTGAGCGTGGCCGAAGCCGATGCGGCTGCCGCGGCTTCGGCGGAACAAGTGCGGGCGGGTTCGGCCTCCATGCGGGAACACCCTGCCGAAGCCGCACCCGCTCCTCACCAGGAACGCCCGGCACCTACGCGTCGCGAGACCCCCGTCACCGCACCGGATACCGCACCGGCAACGGCCCGCCCGCTACCGGGTGGCAATGCGCGGCAGCCGGTGGTGCGGCTCCCGGATCGCCTGCAGATCGCATTGCTGCGTGCCTCCGGCTGTAATCCCAACGACCCTGCCACGCAGGCGCTGATGGACAGCTGGCCGCTGGACCAGCTGCGTCAGGACCCGGCCGCCAAGCGCGCGTTGTGGCCGCAGCTGCGCGCCCTGCGCAAGCGGGGCGCACCATGAGTGCGGTCAGCCAGCCCGGCCCGGTCAGCCTGCGCGCATTGCGCGAGAGCGACCTCAATGCGGTGATGGCGATTGAAGTGCGTGGGTATCCATTCCCATGGACCCGCGGCATCTTCGTTGATTGCCTGCGTGCCGGTTATCCCGGCCTGGCGATGGAGCGCGATGGCCAGTTGATCGGCTACGGCGTGCTCAGCATTGCCGCCGATGAGGCACATGTATTGAACATCTGCATCGATCCGCTGGCGCAGTCGCGTGGGCTGGGTCGCCAACTGCTGCGCGCACTGGTGCAGCTGGCAGGCAACCGCGGTGCGCAGCGTGTGTTCCTGGAAGTGCGTCCGTCCAACACGCCGGCGCTGGCGCTGTACCACAGCGAAGGCTTCAACGAGATCGGCCGTCGTCCGCGCTACTATCCGGCCGCACAGGGCCGCGAAGACGCGGTGGTGATGGCGATCGAACTGGTCGACGGCGACCTGCAGACGATGCCGCCGCTGTAACGGAGAAGGGTTGCCGGCCAGCGGCCGGCACTACCGGTGGATCTCCGCTGTCATCGACACGTCACCTGCCGTGGTAGGTGCCAACCTTGGTTGGCACGCTTTTCTCACGCCAGCCGCAGTGCCAACACACCGCCGACGATCAGCGCGGCCGCCAGCCAGCGCGCACGCGGAATCCGCTCGCGCAGCACGAACACCGAGATCAGCAACGCGAACAGGATCGAGGATTCACGCAGCGCCGAGACCATCGCCACCGGCGCCTGGGTCATGGCCCACAACGCCATCGCATAGGAGGCGGTGGTGCCGACGCCACCGGCCAGTCCCAGCGGCCAGTGCTGGCGCGCATAGTCCAGCACCGCGCCGCCGCGGGTGTACAACGCCCACAGCGGTAGTGGGATGCCTGACAGCAGGAACAGCCACAGCGTGTAACTGAGCGCGCTGCCGGACTGGCGCGCGCCCTGCGCATCGACCAAGGTGTAGGTGGCGATCATCGCCGCGGTCAGCAGCGGCAGCCGCAGCTGGCCGCCACGTGTGCCCAGTGCCATGCACAGGATGCCGCTGCTCACCAGCACCACGCCCAGCCACGCCGCCGGGGGCAGTTGCTCGCCCAGCAGGGTGCCGGCCAGCGCAACCAGGATCGGCGCGCTGCCACGCATCAGCGGATAGGCCAGGCTCATGTCGACCTGCTGGTAGCAGCGTGCCACCAGTCCGTAGTAGGTCACCTGCAGCAGCACGGATGCAGCCAGCCAGGGCCAGCTGTGCGCGGCCGGGAACGGCAGGAAGGGCAAGGCGGCCGCCGACAGCAGCGCGGCGCTGCCGGTGACCAGCACGGTGCCGAGGAATTTGTCCGGCCCGCGTTTGACGATCGCATTCCAGCTGGCATGCAGGGCCGCAGCCGCGAGGACCAGCAGGAAAATGGAAAGAGGCATCGGGCGATGATGCCATGCGGGGCAAATGTTCCGGGTTTGGTGGGTGCCAACCTTGGTTGGCACATCGCTCAGTGCGGACCAAGGTCCGCACCCACCAGAGCGAGGCAGGGCAGGTGCCAACCCCGGTTGGCACGCACCAGAGCGCGGCGCTTACAGCTTCGCGCGCTGCTCGCGCAGGCCGGCCAGCTGGGTGTTCCAGTCGGCCAGTCGCACGCGCTCCTGCTCGACCACGGCCGGCGGCACCTTGTCGGTGAACTTGGCCAGCTTGGTCTCGCTCTTTTCCTTCTCCGCTTCGACGCGGGCGATTTCCTTGTCCAGGCGCACGCGCTCGGCATCGAGATCGACCAGGCCTTCCAGCGGCACCAGCAGCTTCAGCTCGCCCACGATCGCGGCGGCGGCCGGCGGTGCGCTTTCGCCTTCGGCCAGCCACTGGATGCTGTCCAGCTTCAGCAGGAACGACAGCGAGGCGCTGAAGCGTTCGATGCGCACGCGGTCCTGCTCCAGCCCGGCCTGCAGGCGCAGCGGCACCAGCTTGGACGGCGCGACGTTCAGCTCACTGCGCACGCGGCGCACGGCACTGATCACCGCCTTCAGCCATTCCACGTCGGCCTCGGCCTGGGCGAAATCGCCTTCGAACTCGGCGGCGGTCGGGTACGGGCGCAGCGACAGCGTGGTTTCGGTCAGGCCCAGGCGCGGGGCCAGCTGCTGCCACAGCTGTTCGGTGATGAACGGCGTGAGCGGGTGCAGCAGGCGCAGCAGCGCTTCCAGCACGTACAGCAGGGTGTGGCGGGTGCTTTCGGCGTCGGCGGCGTCTGCACCGTTCAGTGCCGGCTTGCTCAGTTCCAGGAACCAGTCGCAGAACGCGTTCCAGGCGAACTCATACAGGCACTGCGCCAGCAGGTCGAAGCGGTAGGCGGCGAAATGGCCCTGCGCTTCGGCGGTGGTGGCGGCCAGGCGCGCGAGGATCCAGCGCTCGGCATCGGTACGCGGCCTGGGCACGCCGGTGAACGCCGCGCCCTCGGTGTTCATCAGCGCGAAGCGGCTGGCGTTCCACAGCTTGTTGCAGAAGTTCTTGTAGCCCTCGGCGCGGTTCATGTCGAACTTGATGTCGCGGCCGTGGGTGGCCAGTGCCGCGATGGTGAAGCGCAGCGCATCGGCACCGTGGGCGGCGATGCCGTCCGGGAATTCCTTGCGGGTGGCCTTCTCGATCTTCTCAACCATCTTCGGCTGCATCAGGCCGCCGGTGCGCTTGGCGACCAGGTCGTCGATGGTGATGCCGTCGATGATGTCCAGCGGGTCGAGCACGTTGCCCTTGCTCTTGGACATCTTCTGGCCCTGGCCGTCGCGGATCAGGCCGGTGAAGTAGACGTCCTTGAACGGGATCTTCCCGACCAGGTTGTCGGTGGCCATGATCATGCGCGCCACCCAGAAGAAGATGATGTCGAAGCCGGTGATCAGCACCGACGACGGCAGGTAGCGGTCGAAGCCGCGCTCGGCCATGGCCTGCTCGTTGGGCCAGCCCAGGGTGGAGAACGGCCACAGCTGCGAGGAGAACCAGGTCTCCAGCACGTCGCTTTCCTGGTTCAGCACCACGTCGCTGCCGAGGTTGTTCTTTGCCCGCACTTCCTCTTCGCTGCGACCGACGTAGCAGCTGCCGGTGGCTTCGTCGAACCACGCCGGGATGCGGTGGCCCCACCACAGCTGGCGGCTGATGCACCAGTCCTGGATGTTGTTCATCCAGTGGCGGTAGGTGTTGATCCAGTTCGGCGGCACGAAGGCGATGGTTCCGTCTTCGACCAGTTCCAGGCCACGCTTGGCCAGGTCGTCCATCTTCACGAACCACTGGTCGGTCAGGTACGGCTCGATCACCTGGCCGGTACGGTCGCCGCGCGGCACCTGCAGCTTGTGCGCCTTGGTCTCGACCAGGATGCCCAGGTCTTCCAGTTCGGCCAGCACCGCCTTGCGCGCGGCGTAGCGGTCCAGGCCCTGGAAACGCTCCGGTGCGTTTTCATTCAGCGCCGCCACCGGGGTGAACAGGTTGATCATCGGCAGGCTGTGGCGCACGCCCACTTCATAGTCGTTGAAATCGTGCGCCGGGGTGACCTTGACCACGCCGGTGCCGAACGCACGGTCCACGTAGTCGTCGGCGATCACCGGCACGCGGCGGCCGGTCAGCGGCAGCACCACGCTCTTGCCGATCAGGTGGGCATAGCGCTCATCTTCCGGGTGCACCATCACCGCGGTATCGCCCAGCAGGGTTTCCGGGCGCGTGGTGGCGACCACCAGGTAGTCGCGGGTTTCGCGCAGGGTTTCCACGCCGTCGGCATCGCGCTCGACGTGCTCGTAGCTCAGGCCCTCATCCAGCGTGTAGGCGATCGACCACAGGAAGCCGTCTTCCTCGGCGCTCTCCACTTCCAGGTCGGAAATGGCGGTCTTCAGCACCGGGTCCCAGTTGACCAGGCGCTGGCCGCGGTAGATCAGGCCCTGCTCGTACCAGCGCACGAAGGCTTCGTTCACTGCCGCCGACGGCTGCGGGTCCATGGTGAAGGTGCTGCGCGACCAGTCGGCGGAGGTGCCGAGGCGGCGCATCTGGCGCTCGATGGTATCGCCGGACTGCTGCTTCCACTCCCAGACCTTGCCGATGAAGCCTTCGCGGCCCAGCGAATCACGGGTCTCGCCCTTGCCTTCCAGCGCCAGGTTGCGGCTGACCACCATTTCGGTGGCGATGCCGGCGTGGTCGGTACCGACCTGCCACAGCGTGTCGTAGCCGCGCATGCGGTGGTAGCGCACCAGCGCGTCCATCAGGGTCTGCTGGAACGCATGGCCCATGTGCAGCGTGCCGGTCACGTTCGGCGGCGGCAGCAGGATGGTGTACGGCTCGCCCGTGCCGGACGGCTTGAAGTGGCCGGCCTTCTCCCAGGCCTCGTAGAGGTCGGTCTCGAAGGACTTCGGGTCGTAGCTGGAGGCGAGTTGGGTCATGCGGGGGAACCAGGAGGTAATCGTTGAAGGATCAGGGCGCGGCGGCGGCCCATCAAGGGGGCCGGGGCGCGCTTACATGTCGTGCTTGTTCAGCTCGTAACCGGCGGCCTTGTACTGGCGCCAGCGTTCGCGCAGCGGTTCGCGCGCTTCCGGATCGGCCGGGACCACTTCCAGCACGCGTTCGCACTGGCCCAGCCAGGGTTCATCGCGCAGGTTGATCACCAGCGGGCGTGCCGGCGCGTCGGTGCCGGGTACGGCGATCAGCACCAGGGCCTCTTCCTCGTCCATGTCTTCGCCGGCGATCTGGTGCGGGATGTAGGCGTCGTTGTCGAACGCCCACAGCAGCTCGTCCAGCTCCTCGGCCTGGGCCTGGTCGCGGGCCAGCACCAGGGTGAACAACCCGGCGTCGTTGGCCTTGCGCGCCAGTTCGCAGACCAGGCGCAGCGGCTCGGTCAGGAAGCGGGGCTTGGCGATCAGGTAGAAGTCGGCGCGGGGCATGGCAGGATCCGGGTCAGGCAGGGGCCCGGCGATGCCGGGCGAGGCCCTTGCCAGCGGGGGCCGGCCAGGGTCGGGTACGGCATCAGGCGCGGGCGGCCTGGTCCAGCAGCCACTGGCTCAGCAGGCCGACCGGGCGGCCGGTGGCCATGCCACGCTTGCCTTCATCGCTGGCCACGCCGGCGATGTCCAGATGGGCCCAGCGCTGGCCTTCGGTGAAGCGCGACAGGAAGCAGCCCGCAGTGATCGCGCCGGCCCAGCGGCCGCCGATGTTGTAGACGTCGGCGAAGGTCGAATCCAGCATCGGCTGGTACTCGTCCCACAACGGCAGGCGCCAGGCGCGGTCGAACACATGCTCGCCGGCGGCCAGCAGTTCATTGGCCAGGTCGTCGTGCTTGCTCATCAGGCCGGCGGTCTGGTGGCCCAGGGCGACCATGCAGGCACCGGTCAGGGTGGCGACGTCGACCAGCGCGGCCGGTTCGAAGCGCTGCGCATAGGTCAGCGCATCGCACAGGATCAGGCGGCCTTCGGCGTCGGTGTTGCCCACTTCGATGGTCTTGCCCGACATCGAGGTGATCACGTCGGACGGGCGGTAGGCGTTGCCGTCGATGGCGTTTTCCACCGCCGGCACCACCACCACCAGGTTCAGCGGCAGCTTGGCCTTGACCGCGGCGACGAAGGTGCCGATGACGTTGGCGCCACCGCACATGTCGTACTTCATCTCTTCGATGCCGCCCTGGGTCTTCAGGTTGACGCCACCGGTATCGAAGGTGATGCCCTTGCCGACCAGCACGTACGGCTTGGCGTCGCCGCCGCCGGTCCACTTCAGCACCACCAGGCGCGGGCGGTTGGCCGAACCACGGGCCACGGCCAGCAGCGAGCCCATGCCCAGCGCTTCCATCTGGTGCTCATCGAGAATCTCGGCCTCGGCACCGTCATGCTCACCGGCGAACTTCACGCCCACCTCGGCCAGGTAGGCCGGGGTGCAGTAGTTCGGCGGCAGGTTGCCCAGCTCGCGGGCGAACTCGACACCGGCGGCGATGGCCTGGCCCTGGGCCAGGGCCTGGGCGTCGTCACCGGCGATGGCCAGCTGGGCCAGGCCGGCGTCGTCGGCCTTCTTCTTGCCCAGAGTGGCGGTGTAGCGGTAGGCAGCGTGATCGGCGGCGATCACCGCCTGGCGGATCGCCCAGGCCGCGTCGCGGTCCTTGATGGCCACTTCGGACAGGGTGAACAGTGCGCTGCGGGTAGCGCCCGCCTTCAGCGCGCGCACGGCGTCGCCAACGGCCTTCAGGTACTGCGGTACATCGAAGCGGGCGGCGTCGCCGAGACCGACCACCAGCACGCGCGGGGCGGACACGCCCGGCAGGTCGTGCAGCAGGGTGGTGGCGCCGGTCTTGCCGGACAGGTCGCCGCGCTGGGCCAGCGAGGCCAGGCGGCCGCCGCTGGCGGCGTCCAGGGCCTGTGCGGCGGGGGTCAGGGTATGGTCGGCATACGCGCCGACCACCAGGCAATCAACGGCGGCGGCGGCCGGAGCAACGTGGTTCAGGGTGAATTCGAGGGCCATTGAGCAGATTCCATTGGCGAGTCCGTACAATCGCAGGCCGTTTACGCCCAGACAGTAGACTGGGCGGCACCGCGAACGAACCCCAGAGTTTAAACCACCGCCCCATGCTGAAGCTCGACCGATACCTGCTGGGCGATTTCGTCCAGAGTTTCCTGGCTACCCTGATCGTCCTGCTGGTGGTCAGCGTGGGCGGCGTGCTGGTGGACATCCTCGGCAACATCGCCGACGGGCGCCTGCCGGCCAAGCTGCTGTTCTCCCAACTGGGCCTGCAGTTCATCGCCTACCTGCCACTGATCCTGCCGCTGGCGTTGATGCTGGGCCTGCTGCTGGCGGTGGCCCGTCTCTACCGCGACTCGGAAATGGCCGTCATCACTGCCATTGGCGTGGGCCCCAAACGCCTGCTGCGGCCGCTGCTGATGCTGGTGGTGCCGGTGGTGGCGCTGGTCGGCGCCTGCTCCTTGTGGCTGGGCCCGTGGGCCGGCCGGGTGGCCGAGCAGATGATCATCGAGGCCAATCGAAGCGTGCTGATGGCGGGCCTGGAGCCGGGCCGCTTCACCCAGCTGCCCAATGGTGGCGTGGTCTACCTGTCCTCGATCTCGCCCGATGGTACCCAGCTGGGCCGGGTCTTCCTGCAGCGGCAGAAGGACGATCGTCTGGAAGTGGTGTCCGCCGCAGGGGGGCGCATGTTCTTCGAAGGCGCTCGCCAGCGCTTCCTGGAGCTGGATGATGGCCACCAGGTGGAAGGACCGGTGGCCGGGGGGCTGGATTACCGTCTGGCCACCTTCGCCCGCAACGATGTGGCCCTGCCCGACGGTGCGCAGACCCGTACCGGCGATGATCCGGAACTGATGCCGACCACGCAGCTGTTCGGCGATGACCGGCCCGAGGCGCAGGCACAGCTGCATCGCCGCCTTGCCCCGCCGTTGATCGCGCTGGCGTTTGCGCTGCTGACCGTGCCGCTGGGCCGCAGCTCGCCGCGCCAGCAGCGCTACGGGCGGATGATGCTGGCGCTGATGGCCTACATGGTGGGCACCAACCTGATGTTCATCGGCAGTGGCTGGATCGCCAATGGCAAGATTCCGCCTGCGCTTGGCCTGTGGTGGCTGACCCTGCCGCTGCTGGCGCTGGCGATCTGGATGTATGCACGTGATGGCCGCCTGGGCCGCCCGAAGGGAGCCCGCGCATGAGACTGCGCCCGATGCGTTTCGACCTGTATCTCGGCCAGTCGGTGTTCACCACGGTGCTGCTGACCTGGGCCGTACTGGTGGGCCTGGACGTGGTGATGGCGTTTTCCGGCGAGTTCAAGGACATCGGCAAGAACGGCTACACCCTGGGGCATGCGGCCGCCTGGGTGCTGTATACGGTGCCACGCCGTGCCTACACCATGTTCCCCACGGCTGCGGTGATCGGTGCGCTGATGGGCCTGGGCCAGCTGGCCGCGACCTCCGAGCTGACCGCGCTGCGTGCGCTGGGCCTGTCGCGCAAGCGCCTGAGCGTATCGGTGGCCATCGCCCTGTCGTTGCTTACCGCAGTGATGGTGCTCAGCGCCGAGACGCTGGGCCCCTGGGGCCAGGACCGTGCCGATGCGCTGAAGTCCAGTGCCAAATGGGGGCGGGACATCTCCACCACCCGCTATTCCGGCCTGTGGGCGCGCGAGGGCGATACCTTCCTCAGCGCCGCCGGTGGCGAAGAGCAGCTGGTGGGCGACAAGGGCACGCGGCTGATCCTGCGTGACGTGCGCCTGTATCGCATCGCCGAGGATGGTCGGATCGCCTCGCTGACCCATGCGGACACGGCCGAGCACGACCGTGACGGCTGGGTGCTGACCGGCGTGCGCCGCGATACCTTCGGTGAACGTTCGGCCACGCGCGAGGAAGTGGCGCGCGAGCCGTGGAACTCCAAGCTGGACGCCGGCGCGCTGGCCACCGGCATCGCCAAGCCGCGCAACCTCAGTGTGGCCGAGCTGCGTACCAGCATCGAATACCGCGAGCGCAACGGTCTGGACGCGCGCGACTACGAGGATGTGTACTGGAGCCGCTGGTTCTACCCGGTGAACGTGCTGGCGCTGTGCCTGGCGGCGGTGCCGTTCGCGTTCGGCTCGCTGCGCAGTGGTGGCATGGGCAAGCGCCTGTTCCTCGGCATCCTGTTCGCGCTGGGCTTCTGGCTGCTGCAGCTGTTCTTCGGCCGCATGGCCGGCGCGTTGAAGTTCGATTACCGCATTGCCTATGCGTTGCCGCCGATCGTGATGCTGGCGATATCGGGACTGCTGTTCCGGCGCAAGTCGGGTTGATCATCGTTGTTGTAGAGCCGAAGGTAGCGGCAGGAGCCGCTGCCAACGTCGCTGGCGACGGCCTGAAGGGTGCCGGCCGGGACGGCAGGCATAGCCCACGCTCGGCTGCTTTGCGCGCACCGCCCGCCAACCGAGCTTCGGCTCGACTCTACACAAGCGCCGCGTAGGATCGGATTGAAAGGTGATGCGTTACCGCTTCGGCATGCGCAGCAGGCGGGTGCCGCTGGCGCGGTCGTGCCAGGTCAGCCGCTGGCGGTCAGCCCATGCCCACCAGAATCCCAGGCCGCCCAGCAGCAGCGACAGCGTGCCCACCACGAAGCGCAGCCAAAGCTGCGTGCGTCGCAGGGGCGCGCCATCACTCGATTCCAGCTTCAAGCGCCACGGCCGCATGCCCAGCGTCTGCCCACCACGGCGCCAGCTGGCCGTGGCATACCACCCCGTGACCAGCCAGCACACCGCCCACAGCAGCCACTGCCAGACGCTGAACGGTGCGATGTTCTCGCGCTGGGCGTGGCCGCTGAAGGTGTAGGCAAGGGTGAACAGGGTGCCGGCCAACATCCACAGCGCCAGCACCGGAAGCGCGTCGTAGACCATCGCCAGCACGCGCCACAGCAGCAATGCACGCGGGCGGGGCAGCTCGGTAGTGGCCGCAGGGGCCGTATCAATGGCGGGGCGGGACATGCGCCGAGCATACGCAATGCTGGCCGCATCCGCAGTGGCCCTCGTATCCTGCACGCATGGCCCTTGTTTCCACCCCCGCCGAACGCCGCCAGCTGGTCCAGCAACTGCCCGAACTGCGCGCCGACGACAGCATGCGCATCCAGCGCTTCCTCGATGCGATCTGGGCCGAGAACGGTCTGGCCCGCGCCACCCTCGACAGCTACCGGCGCGACCTGGAAGGGCTGGCGCGCTGGATGGATGGGCGCGATGGTGGCCTGGCCGGCATCGAGCGCCCCGGGTTGTTCGACTACTTGGCCTGGCGCACCCGTCATGGCTGGTCGCCGCGCAGCAATGCGCGGTTGCTGTCGGCGCTGCGGGCGTTCTTCGCCGATGGCGTGCGCCGTGGCGAACGCGGCGAGGACCCCAGCGCGCTGCTGGATCCGCCCAAGCTGCCACGATTGCTGCCCAAGGCGCTGGCCGAAAGCCAGATCGACGCGCTGTTGGCAGCGCCGGATATCGACAGCCCGCTGGGCCTGCGCGACCGCGCCATGCTGGAGTTGATGTACGCCGCCGGCCTGCGCGTGAGCGAGCTGGTGCTGCTGCCGGCCACCGCGGTCAACCTGCGCCAGGGCGTGCTGCGGGTCACCGGCAAGGGCAGCAAGGAACGGCTGGTGCCGCTGGGTGAGGAATCGCAGCACTGGCTGGAGCGCTATCTACAGGCATCGCGCCCGCTGCTGGTCGGCAAGGGCAAGGTGCAGGCGCTGGCCGATGGGCAGACCCCATTGTTTGTCGAACCGACGCTGCATGCGCTGACCCGGCAGGCGTTCTGGCACCTGGTCAAGCGCCACGCGCAGGTGGCCGGCATCGACCCGGCGCGGATCAGCCCGCACGGCCTGCGCCACAGCTTCGCCACCCATCTGCTCAACCGCGGTGCCGACCTGCGCGCGCTGCAGATGCTGCTTGGCCACAGCTCGTTGTCGACCACCCAGATCTACACCCTGGTGGCGCGCGAGCACCTGCAGAAACTGCACGCCCGGCATCATCCGCGCGGCTGAGCCGTGTCCTGAACCCCGGCCCCGGGCGGTGCGCGGCGTCGCGGCCCGGTGCCGGTGGCTGTGTCAGAATCCGGGGTCTTCTTCTGTCGCGGACTGCTCCATGCTCCGATTTGCCATCGCCGCCGTGTTCGGTGCGCTCAGCCTGACTGCCTGCGCCCAGCCGGCCCCGCCAGCCGCCAAGGCGCCTGCCGCTGCTGCCAAGCCCGGCCCGGCCGCCAACGCGCCAGCCGACCAGGCCGTGCGCGCCGCGTTGACTGCCCTGAACCCCGGTTTCAAGGTGGACTACATCGGTGCCGCGCCGTTCCCCGGCTTCCGCGAGGTGGTCGTTTCCGGCCAGCTGCTGTACGTGTCCGACGACGGTCGCTACCTGTTCCAGTCGCAGCCTTACGACACCCGTGCCAAGGGCCCGGCCAACAGCGAAGGCCTGCTCGGCTACCGCCGCGATCTGCTGGCCAAGGCCAACCATGGCGACCGCATCGTGTTCGCCGCGCCGAATGCCAAGTACACCATCAGCGTGTTCACCGACATCGAGTGCGGCTATTGCCGCAAGCTGCACCAGGACATCGCCGAGCTCAACCGCAACGGTATCTCCGTCGAGTATCTGGCATTCCCGCGCATGGGCCTCGGCAGCAAGGACTACACCGACATGATCTCGGTCTGGTGTGCGGCCGATCGCCGCCAGGCACTGACCAACGCCAAGCGCGGTGGCAACGTGCCGGCAAAGAACTGCACCAACCCGGTGGCGATGCAGTACGCACTGGGCCAGCAGCTGGGCGTGAACGGCACGCCGGCGATCTTCGCGCCGGACGGCACCCAGCTGGGGGGCTACCTGCCGCCGGCGCAGCTGCGCGCGGCGCTGGAAAAACTGTCGGCCAAGCGCTGATCGGCGCCGACCTTTTCCTGTAGAGCCGGGGATGCGTGTCGCATCCCCGGCTTTTTTCTTACTTCAGGCCATCACTGACCGCCTTGGTCAGCGTGCCCTGCGCATCATCACCACTGAACTCCCAGACGAACGCGCCGCCCAGGCCCTGGGTCTTCACGTAACCCATCTTGCGGGTGATGTTGGCCGGGGTGTCGAAGCTCCACAGCGTGCTGCCGTTGTAGATCCAGGTGGCACCGGCGGTGTTGTCGGTGTAGCCCGGCCACGCCAGGTTCTTCAGCACCTTCCAGTCCTCGATGCCGGCTTCATACGTGCCCGGGGCAGCGCCGGTCGCGGTCTGGTACAGGCCGTTGTTGGCGTTGGCCACACCGGTCCAGCCACGCCCGTAGTAGCCGATGCCCAGGTTGAGCTTGGCGGCAGGCACGCCACGGCTGATGAAGGCCTCGATGGCGTCGTTGCTGTTGTACAGCTTCTGGTCGCCGGTGGACGGATCATTCGGCGAATCAAACAGCGCCGACTGGTGATTGGTCTTCGCATCCCACGCGCCGTGGAAGTCGTAGGTCATCACGTTGATGTAGTCCAGGTACGGGTGGTACGCGGCCGGGTCGGTGACGCGGATCTTGTCGATGCCGGCACCCACCGCCACCGTCAGCAGCAGGCCCGGACGCACTGCATCGAGCTGGCGGCGGAACTCGGCCATCAGCGCGGTGAAGTTGGCGTTGTCTTCCGGCTTGCCGCATTCGATGCCGCACGCCACCGGGTATTCCCAGTCGATGTCGATGCCGTCGAACACGCCCAGCGCGGCACCGGCACCACCGGCACCGTCGGTTACCGGCAGGTTGCCCTTGATGTAGGCATCGATGCACGAGGCGACGAAGGCCTGGCGGTTTTCCGGGCGCGCCGCGCTGGAGAAGCCGCGCGACCAGGTCCAGCCACCCAGCGAGATCAGCACCTTCATGCCGGGGTACTTGGCCTTGAGCTGCTTGAGCTGGTTCCAGTTGCCGCGCAGCGGCTGGTCCCAGGTATCGGCGCTGCCGCTGACACTCTCGGCGGCACTGAAGGCCTTGGTGTAGTCGGCGAAGGCATCACCACCGGCACCGCTGTTCGGATCCGACGGCTGGGTGACGCCCACTTCGCAGCGGTTGTTGCGCACGTTGCCGAAGGCGTAGTTGATGTGGGTCAGGCGCGCGGCCGAACCGCTGCTGTCGATGTTCTTGACCCGGTAGTTGCGGCCGTAGATGCCCCACTGGGTGAAGTAACCGATGACCCGCTTGCCGGTGGTGCCACCGTCACCGGCCAGCGTGGTGGCGCTGATCTCGGTGCCCTGTGCCGACGCATTGCCGGCGTTGTCGCGGGCACGTACGCGGTAGCGGTAGGTGGTCGACGCGGTCAGCCCGCCATCCACATAGCTGGCACTGGACGGCGAACCGACCAGGCTGCCATTGCGGTACACGTCATAGCCGGCCACGCCGCTGCCACCGGTGTTGTCGGTGGACGGGCTCCAGCTGAGGGCGATGCTGTTGGCGGTACGCGTTCCGGCCGCCAGCCCACCCGGCACGCTCGGCGCAGTGGTATCGCCACCGGCGGCGTTGACGGTGATGGTGATGGTCGGGGTGCTGGTGGTGGCGTTGTTGTTGTCGGTGGCTACCGCGCGCAGGGTGTGGCTGCCGGCGCTGGCGTTGGCCCAGCTGGCCGCATACGGCGCACTGGTGGCCACGCCGAGCGTACTGCCATCGCGGAAGAATTCGACCTTGGCGACGCTGCCGTCCGGATCACTGGCGGTGGCGGTTACGTTGACCGTGCTGCCGGCGCTGAAGGTGGCGCCGTTGGCCGGCGAGGTCAGGCTGACCACCGGCGGCTGGTTGGCGCCGCTGCCATCGCAGGCACCGAGGTTGGTGTAGTAGGGCGCACCGGCCGGATGGTCCGGCGGCGCGTTCCAGATGTCCTGGTTCGCCCGATAGAGGACGCCTCCTTTCTGCAGGGTATCGCCGGCCCGGTAGATCTTGGCCTGGTCCCACTGGGCCACGCCGGCACAGCTGGCGGCCTGCGCCAGGCCGGGCAGGGCAGCGGCACCGGCGGCCACGGCGAGCAGCCAGGCCAGGCGGCGGGGACGACAGCTTCGGGTCGCACGTTCGGCACTGCGCACAATCGGGTCGTACATGGGTAAGTCTCCGATCAAAGGGCGCGCGGGCCCCGATGGCGCCGCGCGTGACGCAGGTCCGGGCGTCGCCCGGGAAGGCGACGGGTGGGGCCGGACGGAGGTACCTGGGAGGCCGGGGAGAGAGTCCGGCGCCAGGTGGGGACAACGTTGTCATCAATCGCGTGGTCAATCCGTGAGCAAGCGCATGGTTCCGGGATCCGGATGGAGAGCGGCGCTGCGCGCGGTCGGCGGCCATCGGCGGAGCCCCTCGTGGCTGGTCGGGCGCGAATTCATGGGTTTGGCCGGGTGGGTGGGGTCAGGCGGGGACGCCGTGAACCCGTCCCTGGGGGCTTGGCCGCGGCATCCATGCCGCGGACACCCCGCCTGCCCCCACCCACCCGGCCTCTGACAGGTTCCTGCGCGGTCAGCCACGAAAGGCAGAACAAAAAATCAAAAGCAGAAGCCGGTCGCTGCGCTCTTAAATGCCTGACTTCCGACGTTCCCTTATTGCCGGCCAGCGGCCGGCACTACCGGGGAGCATCCACGCATGGCGTGGATCTACCGCAGATCGCGGAAATCTGTCGGAGGCGGGGTGGGTCCGGTGGCGGGCGGCCAGATCAGTCCGCGGCATGGATGCCGCGGCCAAGCCCCCAGGGGCGGGTTTACGGCGTCCCCCGCCACCGGACCCACCCCGCCATCCCACGGGAACCCCGCTTTTGCTTTGGCCGTTGCTGTTGCTGTTGCCCTGGCCTCGGCGGGTGCCGGGCGCCGCCCGGCCAAAGCCCTTCCCCCGCTTCCGGTACAATGTCGGGCCCGTTTCCCAACTACGGTTCCCCGGACATGATGGTCCTCGAGGGCGCGCCCGCCCTGTCGCCGTTCCGCCGCGAACGTCTTGAATCCCGCCTGCAGTCCATCGCTCCCTCCCTGCGCATCAGCGGTGCCTGGCACGTCTACTTCGTGCAGCCCGAAGGCAGCGCCGCTCCCGACCTCGCCACCCTGTGCCGCATCCTCGAAGCTGCGCCGCAGGCGGAAGCCGTGGCCGACGGCGCGGTCAGCCGCATCGTGGTGCCGCGCCTGGGTACGCTGTCGCCGTGGTCGAGCAAGGCCACCGAACTGGTGCGCGGTGCCGGCCAGCCGGTAAGCCGGGTCGAGCGGGGCCTGCGCATCGACGTGCAGGGCTGGCCGGCCGATGCCGACGTGCAGCAGGCGCTGGTCAAGGCACTGCACGACCCGATGACGCAGTCAGTGCTGGAGACCGTGAAGCAGGGCCAGGCGCTGTTCTCGGCGCCCGCCCGCGGCGAACTGGAACGCGTGCCGGTGGACCAGCTGGAGGCCGCCAACGAGCGCCTCGGACTGGCCATGGCCCAGGACGAGATCGATTACCTGCGCGAACGCTTCACCGCGCTGGGCCGCTCGCCGTCGGACGTCGAACTGATGATGTTCGCGCAGGCCAATTCCGAGCACTGCCGCCACAAGATCTTCAACGCCAGCTGGACCATCGACGGCCAGGAGCAGGACCGCTCGCTGTTCCGGATGATCAAGAACACCCACCAGCAGACCCCGCAGCACACGCTCAGCGCGTACAGCGACAACGCCGCGGTGATCGAAGGCCATCCGGCGTCGCGCTACCGCCCGGATCCGGCCAGCGGCGAGTACCGTCGTGAACCGCAGGTGCCCAGCGCGTTCCAGATCAAGGTGGAGACCCACAACCACCCGACCGCCATCGCACCGTTCCCGGGCGCCTCGACCGGCGCCGGTGGTGAAATCCGCGACGAAGGCGCGACCGGCCGCGGCGGCAAGCCGAAGGCCGGCCTGACCGGTTTCTCGGTCTCGCACCTGCGCATTCCCGAGCTGCCGCAGCCGTGGGAAGCGCCGCGCGCGCTGAACCCGCGCATGGCGCCCGCGCTGGAAATCATGACCGATGGTCCGCTCGGTGGCGCCGCGTTCAACAACGAGTTCGGCCGCCCGAACCTGCTCGGCTACTTCCGCAGCTTCGAGCTGCCTGAAGGCGCCGACCTGGTGCGCGCCTACGACAAGCCGATCATGCTGGCCGGCGGCCTCGGCGCCATCGACCGTATCCAGGTCGACAAGATCCAGCTGCAGGCGGGTGATGCGGTCATCGTGCTCGGTGGCCCGGCAATGCTGATCGGCCTGGGTGGCGGTGCCGCCAGTTCGGTGGCCTCCGGCGAAAGCGCCGAGGACCTGGATTTCGCCAGCGTGCAGCGCGACAACCCGGAGATGGAGCGCCGCTGCCAAGAGGTCATCGACCGCTGCGTGGCGATGGGCAGCAACAACCCGATCAAGTTCTTCCACGACGTCGGTGCCGGTGGCCTGTCCAATGCCATCCCCGAGCTGCTGCACGACTCCAAGGTCGGTGGCGTGATCGATCTGGGCAAGGTGCCCACCGATGATCCGTCGCTGTCGCCGATGCAGCTGTGGTGCAACGAATCGCAGGAACGCTACGTGCTCGGCGTCGCCCAGGAGCGCCTGGCCGAGTTCGCCGCGCTGTGCGCCCGCGAGCGCTGCCCGTTCGCTGCGGTCGGCGTGGCCACCGCCGAGGAACACCTGGTGGTGGCCTATGGCGCCGTGCCGGGCCACACCCCGGCCGATGCGCCGATCGACCTGCCGATGGACGTGCTGTTCGGCAAGCCGCCGAAGATGCACCGCGATACCGCACACCCGCCGGCACCGCGCTGGCCGGCGCTGAAGACCGCGGGCCTGGACCTGCAGGAAGCGGGCCTGCGCGTGCTTGCGCACCCGACGGTGGCCTCGAAGAACTTCCTGGTCACCATCGGTGACCGCAGCGTCGGTGGTCTGACCGCACGCGAACAGATGGTCGGCCCGTGGCAGCTGCCGGTGGCCGATGTGGCCATCACCGTGGCCGACTTCGACGGCGTGGCCGGCGAGGCGATGTCGATCGGCGAGCGCACCCCGCTGGCCCTGCTCGATGCGGCGGCTTCGGCACGTATGGCCGTGGGCGAAGCGTTGACCAACCTGTGCGCGGCCCCGGTCGATGCGCTGGATGAGATCAAACTGTCGGCGAACTGGATGGCCGCGGCCGGCCACCCCGGCGAAGACGCGCTGCTGTACGACGCGGTGAAGGCCGTGGGCATGGAACTGTGCCCGCAGCTGGACATCAGCATTCCGGTGGGCAAGGACTCGCTGTCGATGCAGGCGCAGTGGCACGACCAGGGCCAAGCGCACAAGAGCGTGTCGCCGGTGTCGCTGGTGATCTCTGCGTTCGCACCGGTCGCCGATGTGCGCCAGCAGCTGACCCCGCTGCTCGACCGCGACGTGGAAAGCGAGCTGTGGCTGATCGGCCTTGGCGCCGGCAAGCAGCGCCTGGGCGGTTCCATCCTGGCCCAGGTGCATGCCGACCACGGTGACCTGCCGGCGTTCGCCGGTGCCGCCCCGGATCTGGACGACCCGCAGCGCCTGCGTGGCTTCTTCGAGCTGATCCGCGATGCGCGCCAGGCCGGCCTGCTGCTGGCCTACCACGACCGCAGCGACGGCGGTGCCTTCGCCGCGCTGTGCGAAATGGCCTTCACGTCGCGCCTGGGGCTGGACATCACCCTCGATGCCTGGGGCGACGATCCATTCCGCAGCCTGTTCAACGAAGAGCTGGGCGCGGTGGTGCAGATCGCACGCGAAGACCGCGCAGCGTTCGCCGACCTGGTCGAGCGCCATGCACTGACCGAGTGCGCGCAGCGCATCGCCAAGCCGACCACCGCACCGGTGGTGCGCGTGTCGCTGGCTGGCGAGAACCTGGCTGAATGGCGCTGGGAGTCGCTGTTCGACGCATGGTGGTCGGTCACCCACGCGATGCAGAAGCGCCGCGACAACCCGGCCAACGCCGACGCCGAGCGTGAGATCGCCCGTGCCTTCAACGCACCGGGCCTGAAGCCCAAGCTCAGCTTCGACATCAATGAAGACGTGGCCGCCCCGTTCATCAGCACCGGTGCGCGTCCGCGCGTGGCCGTGCTGCGCGAGCAGGGCGTCAACGGCCAGATCGAAATGGCGAACATCTTCGAACGTGCCGGCTTCCGGCCCTTCGATGTGCACATGAGCGACCTGATCGAAGGCCGCGTCGCCCTGCAGGACTTCAACGGCCTGGTCGCCTGCGGCGGCTTCAGTTACGGCGACGTGCTTGGCGCTGGCCGTGGCTGGGCCACCTCGATCCTGGAGCGCAGCGCGCTGCGTGATGCCTTCGCCGCGTTCTTCGCGCGCGAGGACAGCTTCGCCCTGGGCGTGTGCAACGGCTGCCAGATGATGAGCCAGCTGAAGGACATCATTCCCGGTGCCGAACACTGGCCGCAGTTCCGCCGCAATGCCAGCGAGCAGTTCGAAGCCCGTACCGCGCTGCTGGAAGTGGTGGAATCTCCGTCGATCCTGCTGCGTGGCATGGCCGGTTCGCGCCTGCAGGTGGCAGTGGCGCATGGCGAAGGCCAGGCGGTGTTCGACAACGCGGTCGACCAGGCCGCGGCCCGTGTTTCGCTGCGCTACATCGATGGCCACGGCAACGTCGCCAGCCAGTACCCGCTGAATCCGAACGGTTCGCCGGACGGCATCACCGGCCTGACCAGCAGCGACGGCCGCGTGACCATCATGATGCCGCACCCGGAACGCACCCCGCGCGCGCTCAACATGAGCTGGGCCCCGGCCGAGTGGCAGGGTGATTCGCCGTGGATGCGCATGTTCCGCAACGCGCGGGTGTGGTGCGGCTGATCGCACCACACCGCGCAGGCTTCAATGCCGTTGCGTATGGAAAAACCCGCCGTTGATCGGCGGGTTTTTTCTTTGCGCGTGTGAAAATCCTGATGTACCCGCGAGTTACATGGATTTTCAGGCGACAGGGTTACGTCACGCGTCGCTAACAAAATCCTTTCATAAACAGGGAAAAGAGTGAACTGCTTCACGGCAATAGGATTTGTCGTGTCAAAGTCTTGACGATCTGCAAAGTTGCCGTTAACACTTGAACCCCGTTTCAGAATCATTCATTTCGCAGTAACCGGTTGGCGCACGCGCTCGGTTTTCTGTCGCTGCGCGCCGTTCGGCAATACCCCGCAGTAAATCACGCGAATAAACGCCCCCAGGGGACGTTGGGCCGGAAAGCCCAGCGGTGGCGTTGCTTTGCCCAAAACCAGTCCAATCAGGAGCCGTACCGATGAATCGGATTTATCGCAAGGTCTGGAACAAAGCATTGGGTCAGTTGGTGGTGGCCTCGGAACTGGCTTCCTCCGACAGCAGCAGCGGTGGGGTCGTCGACCAGCGCCGCGGTGCGACACAGGCCACGCCCGCACTGCTGGCGGTGGCACTGGGCCTGGTATTGGGATTGGGCATGAGTGGCTCTGCCACCGCACAGTCGGTGCAGATCGGCGGTAGCGCCACCTGCGTGGCATTCAGCGGCAAGCTGCTCGAAAAGTGCCTGATCGAAGGCTCGGCCACGGCCAAGGGCAGCAATGCGGTGGCGATCGGCAGCAACAGCAGTGCCAGTGCGGCCAACAGCGTGGCGCTGGGTGCCGGCTCCAAAGCCACGCGTGCCAACACCGTCTCCGTCGGCGATGCCGGCAAGGAACGGCAGGTCACCAATGTCGCCGCAGGCACGCAGGCGACCGACGCAGTGAACAAGGCGCAACTGGACGCGCAGGCGCGCGCCACGCAGGCCGCGCTGGCCGACGTGGCCGCCGACGGCAACCGGTACTTCAAGGCCGACGGCGCAGGCGATGACAGCGACGCGGCGAAGATCGAGGGCGAGGGCGCACTGGCCGCCGGTGCCGGTGCGCAGTCGCTGGCCAACGCCACCACTGCCATCGGTACCCAGGCCATTGCTGCAGGCATCGGCGCCAGCGCATTCGGCCAGGGCGCGCTGGCGATCGGCGATGCCAGCGTGGTGGTCGGGCAAAGCGCAGCAGCGTTCGGCCTTGGCGATACCGCCGTCGGTGCCAGCGCCTACGCCGCCAGCGAAAACGGTGCAGCAACGGCACTGGGTGCACTGTCCGAAGCCACCGCCGATGGCGCGACCGCCGTCGGTGGCGGTGCCGTAGCGATGGGCCCCGGCAGTACCGCATTGGGCCGCGGCGCCACGGCTGCCAACGAAGCCTCGATTGCAGTCGGTGCGTTCAGCACGGCCGTCGGTGAATACAGCACCGCGCTGGGCTCCAATTCGGCCGCGGTCGCTACCGGCAGCGTGGCGTTGGGCGCCGGTTCGCTGGCTGATCGTGTCGATACCGTGTCCGTCGGTGCCGCCGAATATGGCCTGACCCGCCAGATCACCAGCGTTGCCGCCGGCACCGAAGATACCGATGCGGTCAACGTTGGCCAGTTGAAGGATGTTGCCGCAGTGGCCGATGCCACCGCCAAGCGCTTCCAGGCCATCGGCAGCAGCAACAGCGATGCCGGTGCGCTGGCTGAAGGTGACGACGCGCTGGCCGCAGGCGAGGCCGCCAATGCCATCGGCACTGGCACCACGGCGGTCGGTGCCGGTGCCACTGCCGTTGCGCAGAACGCGACTGCGGTGGGCAACAACGCGCTGGCCTCGGGCCAGAACAGCGCAGCATTCGGCAACAACGCGCAGGCCAACGGACCGGGCAGCGTGGCCGTCGGTGGCGCTGCGGTGGATGCCAACGGCAACCCGCTGATCACCAGTGGTGGCGTGCCGGTGGTCACCGGCGCCACCAGTGCCGGCGTGGGTGGCACGGCCGTCGGCGCCAGTGCCGATGCCAGCGGTTTTGCCGCGTCGTCCTATGGCGTGGGGGCCTATGCGTCCGGCGCGCAGGCGTCGGCGTTCGGTGCGGTCTCCAATGCCATCGGTGATTACTCCACGGCATTGGGTACGCAGAGCAATGCCACGGGCACCAGCAGCGTCGCCATTGGAGGCCCGGCCGACCTGATTCCCGGCCTGGGCTTCTTCGTACAGACACAGGCCAGTGGTGAAGCCGCGACCGCGGTGGGTGCCGGCGCCATCGCCAGCGGCGACCGTGCCGTGGCCAACGGCAGCCTCAGCGAAGCCTCCGGCGCCGAAGCCACCGCGGTGGGCTACTTCGCCTATGCGCCGGGCGAGAACGCCAGCGCGCTTGGCGCGCAGACCTGGGCCAGTGGTGCGCAGAGCACCGCAGTGGGCTACTACGCTACGGCACGCGGCGCCAACAGCGTCGCGCTGGGCGCGAACTCCGAAGCGGTGCGTGCCAACAGCGTGGCCGTCGGCAGTGCCGGCAACGAGCGGCAGATCACCAGCGTTGCAGCCGGCAGTGAAGCCACCGATGCGGTGAACAAGGCGCAGCTGGATGCGGTGGCCAGCACTGCCGACAGCACCGCGCGCTTCTTCCAGGCACAGCCTGAAGCTGGCAGTGATGCCGGTGCGCTGGCGGAAGGCGAGGGTGCCATCGCGGCCGGTTCGTCGAGCAATGCGATCGGTGCCGGCGCGGTTGCACATGGCGCGGCCGCGTCGGCCATCGGCGATGACAGCGTGGCGGTGGGCCGCAACAGCACGGCCACCGGCAATGGCGGTGTCGCCATTGGTGGCCTGGGCCAGGCCTACGACGAGTTCAACCAGCCGATCATCGGTGCCGACGGCAAGGCGCAGCAGGTGGGTACCACGGCCGTGGCCGATGCCACGGCAGTCGGCAGCGCTGCGCAGGCCACCGGTGCTGCCAGCAGCGCCTTCGGCAATGCGGCCAAGGCCAGCGGTGACAACAGCTTCGCCGCCGGCGGCAAGTCGCGCGCAACCGGCGCGTATGCGGTGGCGGTGGGTGACAGTGCGTTCGCCAGCAGCGATGACAGCACCGCGGTGGGCGGCTACAGCTGGGCCACCGCCAGCGGCGCCAGCGCCTTTGGTTCCGGTGCGTGGGCGACCGCCACCAACGCCTCGGCGTTCGGCAATGCAGCATGGGCCAGCGGCGCTGGCGCCACGTCGATCGGCTACAACAGCTGGGCCAACGGCACCAGCGCCACCGCGGTCGGCCGTGGTGCCTTCGGCTATGGCGACAACAGCGTGGCGCTGGGCTTCCAGGCGCTGGGCAACAGCATCAACAGCATCGCCATCGGCACCAACACGGTGGCCGGCGGCGAAAGTGCGATCGCGCTGGGTGCGGGCAGCAATGCCAGTGCCAGCAACGCCGTCGCACTCGGCGCGGGCTCGGTCGCCAACCGCGCACGCACGGTGTCGGTGGGCAGCAGCGGCAACGAGCGCCAGGTCACCAACGTTGCCGCCGGTACCCAGGCCACCGATGCGGTGAACAAGGCACAGCTGGACGCGGTGGCAAGCACCGCCACGACCACCAGCCGCTTCTTCCAGGCCAGCGGTAACGGCGACGATGTGGCGGGTGCGCTGGTGGAGGGCGACAACGCGCTGGCCGCAGGTGATGCGGCCAACGCCATCGGCAATGGCGCCACCGCGCTCGGCAGCGGTGCCAATGCGCTGGCCGGCAACGCGCAGGCGATCGGCTTCAACGCGCTGGCGACCGCCGCCAATGCCAGTGCCGTAGGCGCCAATGCACAGGCCACCGGCGAATACGCCACCGCGCAGGGTGCGGAAAGCGAAGCCAGCGGTGAGCAGAGTGCGGCGTTCGGCGCGGCCAGCATCGCCAGCGGCGCGGGCAGCACCGCCAGCGGAGCCTTGTCCGAAGCCTCCGGCGAAGAAGCCGTAGCCGTGGGCTACTTCAGCAACGCCAGTGGTAGTGGTGCCACCGCGGTCGGCAGCGAGAGCGTGGCCAGCGGCACGGCTGCGGCAGCGTTCGGTATCGGCGCCGAAGCCACCGGTGGTTACAGCACCGCCATCGGCGGCTATGCACAGGCTTCGGCCTTCAATGCCACCGCCTTTGGCAACTTCGCCAACGCCTCGGGTTCCAACAGCGTGGCGCTGGGCGGTGATTCGCAAGCGTCCGGTGCCTACAGCACCGCCACCGGCCAGGGCAGCCTGGCCACCGGTACCAACAGCGTCGCCATCGGCGGCTCGCTGTTCGGCACGCTGGCCACCGAAGCCTCGGGCAACTACTCCACCGCGGTGGGCGGTGGCGCCTGGTCGGGAGGCATCAACAGCACCGCGCTGGGCAATGCGGCGGAATCGCGCGCGGCCAACAGCGTGGCGCTCGGTGCGGATTCGATTGCGGACCGCGACAACACCGTGTCGGTGGGCGGCGGCGGCAACACCCGCCAGATCACCAACGTGGCCGATGGCACGCAGGGCAACGATGCGGTCAACAAGAACCAGCTCGATGCCGTAGCCGCCGCCGCGGAAAAGACCAGCAGGCAGTTCCAGGCCAGCGGCAATGCCGATGGTGAAACCGGAGCGCTGGTGGAGGGCGACAATGCGCTGGCCGCCGGTGATGCGGCCAACGCCATCGGCAACGGCGCTACCGCGCTGGGCAGTGGTGCCAATGCGCTGGCCGCCAACGCCACCGCAGTCGGCATCGATGCGCTGGCGACCGGCAACAACGCAGCGGCACTGGGCAGCACGGCACAGGCCACCGGCGAGGACAGCCTGGCCCTGGGCAGCGGCGCCAGCGCCAGCGAAGTGGGGACAAGCGCAGTGGGCGCGCGTGCACAGGCAAGCGGTGTCTACAGCACCGCCAACGGTACTGAATCCAACGCCAGTGGCGCACAGTCCCTTGCCAGCGGCTTCCGCAGTGCGGCCTCCGCCGATGGCACCACAGCGGTGGGTGGCTATGCCGAAGCAACCGGTCGCCTTGGCACCGCACTCGGCTACGGCTCGGCTGCCAGCGGTGCCAACACCACGGCGGTGGGCTTCGGGGCCGCGGCGGCGGGCACCGGCGCGGTTGCGGTGGGTCAGTCGAGTGAAGCCAGCGGTGCGGAAAGCGTGGCGATCGGCGGCAGCACCTTCTTCGGCCTGATTCCGTCGCGCGCCAGTGGCACCGGTGCGGCAGCATTCGGTGCCGGTGCATGGGCCACCGAGGATTACGCTACCGCCATCGGCTGGAATGCCTGGTCGGCAGGCGCCAACGCCACGGCGCTCGGTGCCAATGCCACCGCCAATGGCAGCAACAGCGTTGCGCTCGGTGCCGGTTCCAAGGCTGACCGTGACAACACGGTGGCCGTTGGCAAGGCCGGCAGCGAACGCCAGGTCACGAACGTTGCAGCCGGTACCGAAGCCACCGATGCGGTGAACAAGGGCCAGCTCGACGCCGTTGCCAGCGTGGCCGACAAGACCAGCCGCCAGTTCCAGGCCAGCGGCAATGCCGATGGCGAGGCCGGTGCACTGGTCGATGGTGAAAATGCGCTGGCGGCAGGCAATGCGGCCAATGCGATCGGCAACGGTGCGACTGCGCTGGGCAGCGGCGCCAACGCCATGGCCGCCAACGCCACCGCGGTCGGCTTCGATGCACTGGCCACCGGCAACAACGCTGCCGCACTGGGCAATGCTGCGCAGGCCAGCGGTGTCGACAGCGTTGCGCTGGGCAGCGGCGCCAGCGCCAGCGAAACCGGCGCCAGCGCCACTGGCGCCGGGGCCCAGGCCAAGGGGCCCTACAGCACGGCCAACGGTGCGCAGTCCACGGCTACCGGCACGCAGTCGCAGGCCAGTGGTTTCCGCGCCAGTGCCTCGGCCGATGGCGCTTCGGCGCTGGGCAGCTATGCCGAAGCCAGCGGCCGCCTGGGTACTGCGGTCGGTTACGGCAGCAAGGCCACCGGTTTGAATGCCACGGCGGTGGGTGTCAGTGCCAACGCTTCGGCTGCCGGCAGTGTCGCACTGGGTGGAGGCTCGGTGGCCGATCGTGCCAATACCGTGTCCGTCGGCAGTGCCGTCAACAACCGGCAGGTCACCAATGTCGCCAACGGTACCGAAATCAATGACGCAGTGAATCGCGGGCAGCTGGACGCCGTTGCGTTCACCGCCAACACCACCAACCGATATTTCCGCGCCAATGGCACGGGAACCGCGAACGCCATCGGTACCGATTCGGTAGCGATGGGCTCGGTGGCCAATGCGGCGGGCGCACGCAGCATCGCGCTGGGTGCCAATGCCACGGTGTCTGCCTCCGGTGCACTGGCCGTTGGCGCCGGTGCGGGAGCGGTCGGCGTCAACTCGGTTGCAATCGGTGCTGGAGCGCGTGCGCTGGATGCCAATGTTGTGTCGGTGGGCAGTGGCAACCCCACCGATGGCCCGGCCACCCGGCGCATCGTCAACGTGGCCGATGGCCGCATCGCTGCCGGCAGCAGTGACGCAGTGACCGGCTCCCAGCTCAATGTCACCAACCAGCGCGTGGGCGCAGTGGAAACCCGCGTCGGTGATTTCGATTCGCGCATCGCCACGGTGGAGACCACGGCGGCCAGTGCGGTCGGCTACGACGACGCCAGCCGTGACCGCCTGACCCTGTCCGGCTTCCAGGGCACCACCATAGACAACGTCGGTGCCGGCAGCATCGCCGCCGGCAGCCGCCAGGCGATCAATGGCGGCCAGCTGTTCCAGTCGCTCAGCGATGCCGCCAGCTTCCTCGGCGGCGGTGCCAGCGTCGGCATGCAGGGCGTATTCGTGGCACCGAACTATGTGATCCAGGGCGCCACCTACAGCAACGTCGGCGATGCATTGGGTGCGCTGGACCGCAAGGTCAGTGAGATTGACCGCCGTACTGCAGGTGGCACGCGTGCAGGTGCTGCCAGCCTGCGCGCAATGAGTGCCTCCCTGGATGAAAGCGCACTGGCCAGCGTTGCCGAAGCACCGGCTGCGGCCGATGCAGCACCGGCCAGCAGCGCACGCGTGCAGGGCACGCCGACCGCTGCGGCGGCGGGCGCGGGCATCCCGGTGGGCACCCCGGCATCGGGCCTCAACGCGGTCGCCATGGGCGACGGCGCAGTGGCCAGCGGCGCCTCGTCCACCGCCATCGGCCAGGGTGCCAATGCCACCGCTGCGAACGCGGTGGCGCTGGGCCAGGGCTCGGTCGCTGATCGTGCCAACACGGTCTCGGTGGGCAGCGAAGGCAACGAACGCCAGGTCACCAACGTGGCAGCCGGTACCACCGCCACCGATGCGGTCAACAAGGGCCAGCTCGATCGTGGCATGGCTACCGCCAACAGCTACACCGACAGCCGCGTCCAGGCCGTCGCCGACAGCTTCGATGTGTTCAAGGGCGAGATCGACGGACGCCTGCGCCACATGGATCGCCGCATCGACCGCCAGGGCGCGATGAGCGCGGCGATGCTCAACATGGCCACCAGTGCTGCCGGCATCCGTACCCAGAACCGGGTCGGCGTCGGCATCGGCTTCCAGGGCGGTGAATCGGCACTGTCGCTGGGTTACCAGCGCGCGATCAGCGATCGCGCCACGGTGACGTTCGGCGGCGCCTTCAGCAGCGACGACAGCTCGGTCGGCGTCGGTGCCGGCTTCGGCTGGTAAGCCACTCCATCGCGCCGGCGGCCACCCACGCCGGCGCAGCACCTGCAACGAGGGCCTGGGGGGAGGTCACGGCAATCCCGGCTGGGCCGGCCGGGAGTCGTCAAGGAATGATGGCCGCAGTGTTGGTTCGATCCATGACCCAGAAGAGGAATTCGACGTGATCAAGAAGCAGAACCTTCGCATCAATGTGTTGGCAGCCGCCGTGCTGTCGCTGACCGGTGTTGGCCTGGCACAGGCCGTCGACCTGAAAGCAAATGCGCCGTTGTCCGGCCCGAAGACGCAGCAGGTGGATGGCATCATCGTGAAGTACCGCGCTGGCAGCGCCGCAGCTGCCGATGCGAACGCCAAGCTGGCCGTGGTCAACTCGGCCATCGCCCGCGCCGTGCCGGCAGGTACCAACGCGGCTGCGCGCAGTGCCGCGCTGCGCCCGCAGGTGGCCCGCAAGCTGGGCATCGGTGCCGATCTGATCCGCCTGCAGGGAGGGATCGCGCGCGCCGAACTGGACAAGGTGCTGGGCGAACTGAAGGCTGACCCGACCGTCGAATATGCGGTGGCCGACGCCATCATGTATCCGATCGATGCCGCGTCGTCGCCGCGTGCGGACGCCGTCGCGAAGTCCGATGCGTCGCCCAGCTTCGTGCCCAACGATCCGTACTACCAGAGCCACAACTGGCACTTCCACAACCCGGTCGGTGGCGTGAACGCACCGGCCGCATGGGACGTCTCGCAGGGCGAGGGCATCGTGGTGGCCGTGCTCGATACCGGCATCCTGCCCGAGCACCCGGATTTCGCCGCCGGCACCCTGCTGGAGGGCTACGACTTCATCAGCCAGGCCAGCCGCTCGCGTCGTGCCGCCGATGGCCGCGTGCCGGGTGCACTCGACTACGGTGACTGGATGCCCACCGCCAATGCCTGCTACGACGGTTCGCCGGTACGCGACAGCAGCTGGCACGGTACCCATGTGACCGGCACCATCGCCGAGGCCACCAACAACGGCCTGCATACCGCCGGCCTGGCCTACAAGGCCAAGGTGTTGCCGGTGCGCGTGCTCGGCTACTGCGGTGGCACCCTGTCGGACATCACCGACGCCATCACCTGGGCCTCGGGCGGTACCGTGGCCGGCATCCCTGCCAACCAGAATCCGGCCGAGATCATCAACATGAGCCTGGGCGGCTCCGGCAGCTGCGATCCGGCCTACCAGGCGGCCATCACCGGTGCCACCAACCGCGGTACCCTGGTGGTGGTGGCAGCCGGCAACGACTCGATGAATGTCGCCAACGCCCGCCCGGCCAACTGCGATGGCGTGGTCTCGGTCGGCGCGACCGGCATCACCGGCGCCATGGCCTACTACTCCAACTTCGGTACCCGCATCGATCTGTCCGGCCCGGGCGGTGGCGTCACCGACGGCAATCCGAACGGCTATGTCTGGCAGGCGGTGTCCAGCAGCAAGACGTCGCCGCCGGCAGCCGGTTCCACCGAGGGTTACACCCTTGGCGGCAAGGCCGGCACGTCGATGGCGGCACCGCATGTGGCTGCCGTCGCCGCGCTGGTGCAGAGCGCGCTGATCGCCGCCAACCGCGACCCGCTCGCGCCGGCGGGCATGCGTACCCTGCTGAAGGAAACGGCACGTCCGTTCCCGGTCAGCATTCCGTCCGCCACCCCGATCGGTACCGGCATCGTCGATGCCAAGGCCGCGCTGGACAAGGCCCTGGAAGAGCCGTGCACCGAGAACTGCGGGCCGGTGGCCAAGCCGCTGACCAACAAGGTGGCCATCGGCGGGTTGAGTGGTGCCGCCGGCAGCAGCGTGCTTTACAGCTTCGAAGCCGCGGCAGGCAAGCAGCTCAGCATCATCACCTATGGTGGCACCGGCAACGTGTCGGTCTACCTGGCCAAGGGCCGCGAGCCGAGTGCCACCGACAACGATGCGCGCTCGACCCGTCCGGGCACCTCGGAAACGGTGCGGGTGACGGCACCGACTGCCGGCACCTACTACATCAAGGTGGTGGGCGAGGCGGCTTACAGCGGTGTGAGCATTCTCGCCACGCAGTAAGCGCGCAGTGCGGTAGTTGAATGGCCGAAGCCCGTCACCCGCATGTGACGGGCTTCGTCTTTTTACGAAAGCGGGCGGCGGGGCGACGGAAATCACGACGTAACTGCTAAAGTCGAGCCGATTGACAGGAGAGTCACGTGAACGCCCTTGCTGCAACCGCTGCCGACGACGCTGAAGGCCGCATCCTGGATGCGTTGTTGGCGCGTGGCCGCCTCAAGGAGAGCGATCTTGCACGGGCACGGCCGCTGCACGCGGAGGCCGGCGGCAGCCTGCTTGGCCTGCTGGTGCGGCTGGGGCTGGTGTCCGAACGTGACCAGGCGCAGGCCAGCGCCGAGGTGCTGGGCCTGCCGCTGCTGGATGGCAAGCAGCTGCCGGATTCACCGCCCCAGGGTCTGGCCGAGGGCCTGCCGCTGTCCCTGCGTTTCCTCAAACAGTTCCATGTATGCCCGCTGGCGCTGGATGAACAGGGTGTACGGCTGTGGCTGGCCGATGCCCACGATCCCTATCCGCAGCAGGCTGTGCAGCTGGCACTTGGCGTACCGGTGACCCCGGTGCTGGGCATGCGTGCGGAGATCGATGATCTGGTCGAGCGCTGGTTCGGCCAGGGCCGCAGCGCGATGGGCGCGATTGTTGAAACCGCAGACGGCGAGGGCGGCGCGGTCGACGATATCGAGCACCTGCGCGACCTGGCCTCGGAAGCGCCGGTGATCCGCCTGGTCAACCTGGTGATCCAGCGTGCGGTGGAACTGCGCGCTTCGGACATCCACGTCGAGCCGTTCGAAAGCCGGCTGAAGGTGCGTTACCGCGTCGACGGCGTGCTGGTGGAAGGCGAAAGCCCGCCGGCCAACCTCACCGCAGCGGTGATCAGCCGCATCAAGATCATGGCCCGCCTCAACATCGCCGAGCGCCGCCTGCCGCAGGACGGCCGCATCATGCTGCGCGTGCAGGGCAAGGAGCTGGACCTGCGCGTGAGCACGGTGCCGACCGCGCACGGCGAAAGCGTGGTGATGCGCCTGCTCGACCGCGAAACGGTGGTGTTCGATTTCCATCGTCTCGGCTTCACCGATGCGTTCCTGCCGCAGTTCCGCAAAGTGCTGGAACAACCGCACGGCATCCTGCTGGTCACAGGCCCGACCGGTTCGGGCAAGACCACCACGCTGTACACCGCGCTGAGCCAGCTCAACACCGCCGACGTCAAGATCATCACGGTGGAAGATCCGGTCGAGTACCAGATCGAGGGCATCAACCAGATCCAGGCCAAGCCGCAGATCGGCCTGGACTTCGCCAACGCACTGCGCAGCATCGTGCGCCAGGACCCGGACATCATCATGATCGGCGAAATGCGCGACCTGGAAACCGCGCGCATCGCGATCCAGTCGGCGCTGACCGGCCACCTGGTGCTGTCCACCCTGCACACCAACAATGCGGCCGGCGGCATCACCCGCCTGCTTGACATGGGCGTGGAGGACTATCTGCTCACGTCCACCATCAACGGCATCCTGGCCCAGCGCCTGGTGCGTCGGCTGGAGCCGACCCACGCCGAGCGCTATGAAGCCTCGCCGGAGGAGATCGAGCGTTTCGAGCTGCGCCGCCTGCAGCCGGAAGGGCCGATCCATCTATACCGCCCGAAGCCCTCGGCACTGGCGCCGACTGGTTACCTGGGCCGCACCACCATCATGGAATTCCTGGTGATGAACGACGCGCTGCGGCGTGCGGTGATGCGCCGCGATGGCATGGGCGAGATCGAACGCATCGCCCGTGAAGCCGGCATGCGCACCATGTACGAGGATGGCCTGGCCAAAGCTCTCAGCGGCCAGACCACCATCGAGGAAGTGCTGCGCGTGACCGAGGAAAGCTGATGCGCGCAGGACGCCGGGGCTGACATGCCGAACTACCGCTACAAAGCGCTCAATTCGCACGGCGAGATCTTCGACGGGCAGATGGAAGCCGCCAGCGAGGCCGAACTGGTCGCGCGCCTGCAGGATCAGGGCCACCTGCCGATGGAGACCCAGCTGGCCGACGGCGGCGTGGTCGGCGGCAGCAGCTGGCGCACGCTGCTGCGCCAGCGCCCGTTGCAGGGCGCGGGGCTGCTGCAGTTCACCCAGCAGCTGGCGACCCTGCTTGGTGCCGGCCAGCCGCTGGACCGTGCACTGTCGATCCTGCTCGGTCTTCCGGAAGACGAACGCTCGCGGCGTGCGATCACCGACATCCGCGACGTGGTGCGCGGCGGTGCGCCGCTGTCGACCGCGCTGGAGCGCCAGCACGGCCTGTTCTCGCGCCTGTACGTGAACATGGTGCGTGCCGGCGAGGCGGGTGGCAGCCTGCACGAGACCCTGCAGCGGCTGGCCGACTACCTCGAACGCAGCCGCGCGCTGCAGGGCAAGGTGATCAACGCACTGGTCTATCCGGCCATCCTGCTGGTGGTGGTGGGCGGTGCGCTGCTGTTCCTGCTCGGTTACGTGGTGCCACAGTTCGCGCAGATGTACGAAAGCCTGGACGTGGCGCTGCCGTGGTTCACCAATGCGGTGCTGCAGCTGGGCCTGTTCGTGCGCGACTGGTGGGTGCTGCTGCTGGTAGTGCCCGCACTGCTGGCATTGTTCTTCGAACGCAAGGTACGGCAACCGGCGTTCCGGCTGGCGCTGGATGGATGGCTGCTGCAGCGTCGCGGCATCGGCCGCCTGCTGGGCGAACTGGAAACCGCGCGGCTGGCGCGCACGCTGGGCACCCTGCTGCGCAATGGCGTGCCGCTGCTCGGGGCGCTGGGCATCGCACGCAACGTGCTGGGCAACCGCGCGCTGGCCGCTGATGTGGAAGCGGCCGCCGACGAAGTGAAGAACGGTGCCGGCCTGTCGCTGGCACTGTCACGCGGCAAGCGTTTCCCACGCCTGGCCCTGCAGATGATCCAGGTCGGCGAGGAATCCGGTGCCCTCGATACCATGCTGCTGAAAGCTGCCGACACGTTTGAACAGGACAGCGCCCGTCGCATCGACCGCCTGTTGGCCGCGATGGTACCAGCGATCACCCTGGTGCTGGCCTCGGTGGTCGGTGCGGTGATCGTCGCCGTGCTGGTGCCGTTGTACGACCTGACCAATGCCATCGGCTGATGATGGCTCCCTACGCAACCCCGACACTCCGCAACTGAAAGGACCGACCATGATTGCTTCCCGTCGACCGATCCGCCTTTCCTTCACTGCCGCGCGCAACCAGTCGGGCATGAGCCTGCTGGAGATCATCATCGTCATCGTGCTGATCGGCGCGGTGCTGACCCTGGTCGCCAGCCGCGTGCTGGGCGGTGCCGATCGTGGCAAGGCGAACATCGCCAAGGCCCAGGTGCAGACCGTTGCCTCCAAGGTCGACAACTACCAGATCGATACCGGCAAGCTGCCTGGCTCGCTCAACGATCTGGTGACCGCACCGGCAGGTGTCGGCGGCTGGCTGGGCCCGTACGCCAAGCCGGCCGACCTGAATGACCCGTGGGGCCACGCGCTGGAGTACCGCGCGCCGGGCGAAGGCCAGCCGTATGAACTGATCAGCCTGGGCAAGGACGGCAAGGCCGGCGGCAGCAGCGTCGACGCTGACATCCGCTACCAGCCGTAACCGGGCATGACGCATTTCCTGCCGCGCCGGCTGCCTCGCCCGCGCCTGCACGGCAGGCGCGCAGCGGGCCTGTCGCTGCTGGAAATGCTGCTGGTGATCGCGCTGATCGCCGCGATCGGCCTGATCACCGCTGCGGGTCTGTCGCGCGGCTTTGCCGGCATGCAGCTGCGCAGCGCCGGCAAGGACATCGCCAACCAGCTGCGCATGGTGCGCGCCCAGGCCATCGCGCGCGGTGAGCCGCAGCGCTTCGTGATCGAACCGGCGCGTCGCCGTTGGCAGGGGGCCAACCAGCGGCAGGGCGATGTGCCGACGCAGCTGCAGGTGCAGTTCGAAGGTGCCGCGCAGCTGGCCACCGCGCCGGGGCAGGGCGTGATCGAGTTCCATCCCGATGGTGGCTCCAGTGGTGGCCGCATCCGCCTGCAACGTGAGGGCGCCGAATGGCGCATCGATGTCGGCTGGCTGACCGGCGAGGTCCGCTCCGGCCCGTGGCAGGCGCCATGAAGCGGCAGGCGCGTGGTTTCACGTTGCTGGAAGTGATCATCGCCTTCGCCTTGCTGGGCCTGGCGCTGACGCTGCTGCTGGGCAGCCTGTCAGGTGGCGCGAAACAGGTCCGGGAGGCCGAGCTGCGCACGCGTGCGGTGCTGCATGCGCAGTCATTGCTGGCCGAAGCCGGTGTCGCCGCGCCATTGCAGGTGGGCAGCCAGCAGGGCGACTGGGAACAGGGCCGATACCATTGGGAGCTGCAGGTACAGCCATGGGTCGAGCCGCGTGCCGCCAAGGCGGTACAGGCACAGGCGCAATCGCCGGGGGCTCCCTGGCTGGCCGAGCTGCAGCTTCAGGTGCGCTGGGGCGAAGGCGAACGCGAACAACTGCGCTGGCGCAGCCTGCGCCTGCTGCCGCCGGACCTGGAGAGCGCGCGATGAAGCGACGCGCCGCAGGATTTACCCTGGTGGAAGTGATGTTGGCCACGGTGCTGTTGGCCGGTGGCCTGGCGTTGGCCTTTGCCAGCGTGCGCTCGGCGATGGCGGTGAGCCAGCGTGGCGAGCAGATTGCCGCCGAGAGCGAACGCATGCGTGCGGTCGAGGCTCTGCTGCGGCGGCAGCTGGCCGGTGCGCTGCGCACGCCGCTGGAAGTGCCCGATCCCACCCGCGAACCGATCTTCTTCCAGGGCGAAGAGCAACGCATGCTGTTCGCGGCCGATCTACCGGGCTATCTGGGCCGTGGCGGTGCCTACCTGCACGCACTGCAGGTGGATGGCCGCAGCGGCCAGCAACGCCTCCTGCTCGACCTGGTGCTGCTGCAGGAGGGCGAGCGCATCGCCGAAACTCCGCCGCGCCCACCGGAGGTGCTGGTGGAGAACCTCAAGTCGGTGCAACTACGCTATCGCGGCATCGATGCCAGCACCGGGCAGGTGACTGATTGGACGCCGCGCTGGGATGACACCCGGCGCCTGCCGATGCTGGTGGAGATCCAGATCGTGCCCGCCAAGGGCGCTCCCTGGCCTGCACTGGTGGTCGCTCCGCGCGCGGGCGGCAGTGGAGGAGCGCGATGAGCCGGGCGCACGGCGCGGCGCTGGTACTGGTCCTGTGGCTGATCGCCCTGATGACGGCGCTGGTGGGCGCGTTCGCGTTGAGCGCGCGGGTCGAGCACCTGCAGCAGCGGGTGCTGGATGATGATGCGCGAGGCCAGGAGCGTGCACGGGCGGGACTTGAGTACGCGCTGACGCGCCTGTCCGCCGATCCGCAGCGGGCGCCCTGGCGCGCCGATGGCCGTGTCTATCGCTGGCAGTTCGATGACGCCAGCATCGAGATCAAGGTGCTGGACGAGAACGGCAAGATCAACCTGAACCTGGCCGACGTGGCTCTGCTGAGCGCCTTCCTCAAGGCGCTGGGTGAAGACGAAGCGCAGGCCCGCCAGCTGGCCGGCGCGATCGTCGACTGGCGCGACGAGGACAGCCTGCTGCAGCCCGGCGGCGGTGCCGAAGCGCCCGACTATGCCGCGGCAGGCCTGCCCTATGGCCCCCGCAACAAGCGTTTCGAGACGCTGGGCGAGCTGCAGCGGGTACTCGGCATGCGCGGCCCGCTGTACCAGGCCATGCTGCCGCACCTGACCCTGTACAGCCGCCAGGCGCGCCCGGATCCCCAGTTTGCCAGCGCGCCGGTGCTGACCGCACTGGGCCTGGATGCGGATACCGTGCTGGCGCAGCGCGCACAGCAGGAGCGTGACGCAGATACCGCTGGCGGTGCGACAACGCTTGCCAGCAGCAGCGGCACCTATAGTATCGAGTCTCGTGCAACCGACGGCAGTGGACGCCGGTCGGTGTTGCAGGCAGTGGTACGCAATGGCTCGGGCGGGGTTCCCGGGCGGTCCTACACAGTGCTTCGCTGGGAGCAGGGAATGACAGCAAGATGACGGCATGGCAGGACAGTGTGCGGCAGGTACAGGGCCGGATCGGCCCTGGCGCCGGCCGTTTCCTGCGCTGGTGGCGGCAATCGCTGCTGGCCTGGGTGCCGGCACGTTGGCAGTGGGCACTGGGCTGGGCACAGGCGCGCCTGCTGCTGCAGCGCGAAGGCGACCACCTTCAGGTCTGGCGTGAGGCGGGGGAGCGCCGCGAACCGGTCGTACGGCTGCCGTGGCCGCTGTCCCCGGCCGAACTGGATCGCGTGCTGGAAGCCCGCCTGCGCAGCTTGCCGCGGGTGTGGCTGCTGCCGGCAAGCGATGTGCTGCGCCGGCAGCTGCGCCTGCCGGCGGCGGCGGCGGACCGTCTGCGTGCGGTGGTCGGTTTCGAGATCGACCGGCAGACGCCTTTCGAATCCAGCCAGGTCAGCTATGACGTGCGTGAACGTGGCGCGGCGGGCGAGGGCCAGCTGCAGGTCGAACTGGTGGCCTGGCCGTTGCGGCAGCTCGAGGCTTGGCGCAGCAACGTGGGCCAATGGGCCGATGCACTGTCCGGTGTCGATGCCATTGATGCGCAGGGCAACATTCTGCAGGTGAACCTGCTGCCGCCCGCGCAGCGTCAGCTGCAGGCCGACCCGATGCGGCGCTGGAACCTTCTGCTGGCCGTGGCCGCGGTGGTGATGCTGGTGCTGTCTGGCCTGCAGGTGCTGGACAATCGCCGCGCGGCAGCCGACGAACTGCGTGCCCAGGTGGAGCGCAGCGCGCGCAGTGCGCGTGGCGTGGCCAGCGAACGTGCCCAGCTGCAGGCGCTGATCGACGGTGCCGCGTTCCTTGAAAAGCAGCGCGGCCAGCGCGCGGGTACGGTGGAGATCTGGAACGAACTGACCCGGCGCCTGCCGGAGGGAACGTACCTGGAAAAACTGGCCATCGAGAACAACAACCTGCAGCTGATTGGCCTGAGCCGCGAGGCCTCGCAGCTGGTGCAGCTGCTGCAGGATGCGCCGCAGTGGCGCAAGGTCAACCTGACCGGCGTACTGCAGGCCGATGGCGCCGCCAGTGGCCGCGACCGCTTCACCATGACCGCTGAACTGCAGCCGTTGCCGGCGGCAGCCCCGAACCGGGAGGCGGCCGATGCCGATGCCAAGCGCACGCCGTGACCGCTGGCTGGCACTGGCACTGTTGCTGGCAGTGCTGGGCCTGGCCTACCTGCTGCTGGTGCACCCCTGGTTCACCCAGCCGCTGCGCGAAATCGATGCTGATGTCGCCGCCCTGCGCGAGCGCGAGCAGCGCGTGCAGGCGCAGCTGCAGCAGCAGCCGCAGATCGAACAGCGCCTGCGTGCCACCCGCGAGGCACTGCAGCAGCGGCCGGGCTTCCTGCGCGAGGCCACCGCCGAGGCTGCAGCCGCTGCGCTCGGCGCGAAGCTGCAGGATGCGGTGGCGATGGCCAGCCCGGGCAACCGCAGCTGCACCATCAGCAACCGCACGCCGCTCACCGACAACCGCCGCGACGCCGAGTTCGTGCGCGTCGCCATGCAGGTGCGCCTGCGCTGTGGCGTGGCCGAACTGGCCACGGTGCTGCACAGCCTGGAGACCGGCAGCCCGCGCCTGTTCGTCGACAACCTCAACCTGATCGCGCAGCGCTTCCAGCAGTCGCCGAATGAATCCGGGCTTGGCCTGGATGTGTCATTCGAACTGGCCGGTTACCTGCTGCCCGGTGCAGCAGCCGATGGCAGTGCGCCGACGCCTGCCGCCGAACCGGTGTCCGCGCCGCAGCCGCCTTCAGCGCCACCCGCCCCCGCACCGGCGGCGCCGGTCGAGGGACAGGAGGTCGCTGATGAAACTTGAGCAGATCAGCCTGCGCACCGGTTTCCTGCTGGCCCTGGCCGGTTGGGCTGCGGCGGTCTGGCTGGCCACCGGCTTCGGTCTGGGTAGCCAGTTGCCAGGTGCGGATGGCGATGCCGATGCGGTGCCTTCGCTGCCGGTGCTGCCGCCGTTGGCCGCAGAACGCATGCCCAGCGCCGACAGCTACAGCGCGATCGGCGAGCGACCGCTTTTCGCCGAGGACCGCAGGCCGAAGCCCTACCTGCTCGGTGGCAGCGAGCCGGCCGCCAGCGCCGCGCTGCGCCTGACCGGCGTGCTGTTGACCGGCGACTTCGGCATGGCCACCTTCACCACCGAACAGAACCGTTCGCTGCGGCTGCGCCTCAACGGCGAAGCGGTGGACGGTTGGCAACTTGTGGGGCTTGCGCCGCGCCAGGCCACGGTGATCGGCCCAAGCGGCAGCCAGGTGCTGGAACTGGCCGTGTTCAATGGCCAGGGCGGCGAGCCGCCCACCGTACTGCGGGGTGCCAATGGCGCGCCGCCGGCGGGTGCGGTCGTTGTGCCACCGCCGGCGGGTGCACCGCCGATGCCATCCCCACCTCCGGCTGCTGCAACCGCAACCGCGCAGCCGCAGCCCGCCAGCAGCGTGCCATCAGCCGCCGCCGCGGCACCTCCTGCCAACACCAATGGCCCCAGCGAAGCGCAGATGCAGGCCATCCGCGAACGCATCCAGGCCCGTCGCCGCCAGCTGCAGCAACAACAGCAGCAACAACCGTCGCCGCCCCCGGGCGATGGCACCAACCGATAGAGTGAATGCATGAGCCTGCGTTTTCTTCCCTGGTCCTTTGCCCTCGCGCTGCTGGTCGGCTGCAGCACCGTGTCCGCGCCGCATGTGCAGCGCAAGGGCAATCTGTCGCCCACTGCCGAGGCCGGCCAGGCAGCTGATGTCGCAGCAGATGCTGCCCGTGACGCCCAGGGCGCTCCGCAGGCGGTGATCCGCCGTGGCACCGGCACCATGATCAACCGCGAAGCAGCACGTGCACCGGCACCGGCGCTGCATGGCGCCAGCACCGGTGAAGCAACCTTCAATTTCGAAGGCGAGTCGGTGCACGCGGTGGTCAAGGCCATCCTGGGTGACATGCTGGGCCAGAACTACGTGATCGCACCGGGCGTGCAGGGCACGGTCACCCTGGCCACGCCCAAGCCGGTGTCGCCAGCGCAGGCGTTGAACCTGCTGGAGATGGTGCTGGGCTGGAACAATGCCCGCATGGTCTACAGCGGTGGCCGCTACAACATCGTCGCTGCCGACCAGGCGCTGGCCGGTACGGTTGCGCCGAGCACGGCGCCTGCAGCCAGTGCGCGTGGCTTCGAGGTACGGGTGATCCCGCTGCAGTTCATCTCCGCCACCGAGATGAAGAAGGTGCTGGAGCCGTATGCGCGGCCCAATGCCATCGTCAACGTCGACAGCGGCCGCAACGTGATCACCCTCGGTGGCACCCGCGCCGAGCTGGAAAACTACATGCGCACCGTCGAGATCTTCGACGTTGACTGGCTCTCGGGCATGTCGGTGGGCGTGTTCCCGATCCAGTCGGGCAAGGCCGAGCAGGTCGCTGCCGATCTGGAGAAGGTGTTCGGCGAGGAGAGCAAGACCCCCAGCGCCGGCATGTTCCGTTTCCTGCCGCTGGAAAACGCCAACGCCGTGCTGGTGATCACCCCGCAGGTGCGTTACCTGGACCAGATCCAGCAGTGGCTGGACCGTATCGATACCGCCGGTGGCAGCGCCCGTCTGTTCTCCTACGAGCTGCGCTACATCAAGGCGCGCGACCTGGCCGAGCGGCTGAGTGAAGCCTTCGCCAGCAGCGGCAACCGCGGCGGCTCCAGCCCGGCATCGCTGGCACCCGGCGCGATTCCATCGCAGCTGGGCAGCGACGGCGAGCGCGGCATGGACAGCAACAACAGCAGCAGTTTCGGTTCGACCCCGGGCAGCGGTTCCAGCGGTGCCGGCAACGGCAGCATGAACCTGCCGCAGCGCCAGTCCGGCAACGTCAGCGTCAGCCTGGAAGTGGAAGGCGATCGCGTGGGCGTCTCGGCGGTGGAGGAGACCAATACCCTGCTGGTGCGTTCGAGCCCGCAGGCCTGGCGCTCGATCCGCGAGGTGATCGAGAAGCTGGACGTGATGCCGCTGCAGGTGCACATCGAAGCCCAGGTGGCCGAGGTGTCGCTGGATGGTGACCTGAAGTACGGCGTGAACTGGTTCTTCGACAATGCCGTGGCCGGGCGTGCCCTGACGGGAGCATTGGGCGGCGTGACCCTGCCGGCAGCAGCGGGTGGCTCCTGGAGCAGCTTCGCCGGTGCCGCAACCGGGGGGGAAGGCCTGGGCTGGGCATTCACCGGCCACAATGGTGCGGCGGTGGTGAGCGCGCTGGACAAGGTCACCGATGTACGCCTGCTGCAGACCCCCTCGGTGTTCGTGCGCAACAACGCCGAGGCCACGCTCAACGTGGGCGACAAGGTGCCGATCAACACCACCACGGTCAACACCGGTATCGGCACCGGCACCTACAGTTCGGTGCAGTACATCGACACCGGCGTGATCCTGAAGGTGCGCCCGCGCGTAACCCGCGATGGCACGGTGTTCCTCGATATCGTGCAGGAAGTGAGCAGCGCCTCGAACGTGCCCGACAACTGCAATCCGACCGAGCGCAACTGCAACCCGCGGATTTCCACCAAGAAGCTGTCGACCGAAGCGGCGGTGCAGAGCGGCGACACCATCATGCTGGCCGGCCTGATCACCGATTCGGCCACCGATGGCAGCAGCGGCATTCCCGGCCTGAGCCGGATTCCGGTGGTCGGCGCGCTGTTCGGGCAGAAGAGCCGCACCAGCCGCCGTTCGGAGGTGATCGTGCTGCTGACCCCGAGCATCGTGCGCAACGGGCAGGAAGCGCGGAATCTGACCGATGAGTACAGCCAGCGCTTCCGCGCGATGGAGCCGCTGAACCAGCCGCGCGCAAAGAAGTAAGGGGTTTGCGGCCGGGCTGCGCCCGGCACCCGCAGAGGCCGGAGCCAGAGCCAGAGCCGGAGCCGGAGCAACGGCAACAGCGGGTTTACTGAGGGGTGGCGGGGCTGTGTGGGTTGGCAGGACACGCCGTAAACCCGTCCCTGGGGGCTCGATGGCGCCATCCATGGCGCCAACGGTCCTGCCAACCCACACCGCCCCACCGTCTGACAGATCCCCGCGGCTGTTGGTAGGTGTCGACCTTGGTCGACACGATCCACGCCATGCGTGGATGACTCTCCATCGAAATCGAATATTTCGAAATCTGTGAGATCTGAGCCGAGCATGGCTCGGCTCTACAGAAGAGCAGGCAGATCGCGGAAAACTGTCGAAGGCGGGGTGGGTCCGGTTGCGGGGGCGTGAGCCGCATGGATGCGGCGACCGAGCTTACATGGGTGAGGGCGCTTTGCTTGCGAAGCACTGCTTCGCAAGCGCCCGAACGCACAGCCGCCAGCGGCTGGGCCGGGCCCCGGAAGGGGGACTTGCAGCGTCCCCCGCAACCGGACCCACCCCGCCATCCCACGGATAGCCGGCTTCTGCTGTTGCTTCGGCTTCGGCTCTGGCCTGAAGCGGGTGCCGGGTGCAACCCGGCCGATACCCTCCCAGTGCTAGGCTGTGGCCACCGACAACCACGGAGGCGGGATGGGGGCGATCGTGTTGTTGCCGCTGTGCGTGGACGATGCTGCGCTCGATCGCTGCCTGGCCGCACTGGATGCCGGCACCGCGCCGGGCACCGCAGTCTGGTTGGCCGACGATGCGCAGACCGGTCCGCGTGCGCAGGCGGTGGTGGAACACTGGCTGGCGCATACGCCGCTGCAGGCCGAATACACCCGCCGCGCGCGGCCGCTGGGTGAAGTGGCGCATCTGGACGAGATGCTGCGCGCCTGCGACGGCCTGGACGTGGCCGTGCTGGCTCCAGACAGCGTGCCGGCACCCGGTTGGCTGCAGCGGCTGCAGGACGCCTTCGCCCGCGATGCCGCCATCGCGACGGCAACCCCGTGGTGCAATGCCGGCGAAACCGCAGCGTGGCCACGGTTGGGCGAGATCAATCCCGAGCCCGAGGATGCGGCGCTGCTGGCACAGACCTGCGCTGCCTTGCCGACGCTGCACCCGGAACTGCCATCGGCGGTCACCCATGCAGTGCTGGTGCGTGGCAATGCGCGCCGTCGCGCCGGTGGCCTGGATGTGGCCAGCTACGCCGGCTGGAACGCCGCGCTGGTCGACCTCAGCCTGCGCATGGCCGGCCTGGGCTGGCGCAACGTGTTGTGCGAGACCGCCTTCGTCAGCCGGGCGGGCGAGGCGGTCAGCCGTGACGGCGATCTTGAGGCGCTGGCCGCGCGCTGGCCGGGCTGGGTGCCGCGCCTGGCCGATTTCCTGATGCACGATCCATTGCATGGGCTGCGCGCCGACCTGCAGCAGCGCATGCGGCAGGCGATAATGCCGAAGGAACAGGGCGACCTGTTCGTTCCTTCCGCGCCGGAGTCACCCGCTTGAATGTTGCCATCGCCGCCATCGTCGTCACTTACCAGAGTGGCAGCACCATCGATGCCTGCCTCTCGCGCCTGCGCCAGGCGCAGGACGTGGCCGAGATCCGGGTGATCGACAACGGCTCGCTGGATGGCACGCTGGACATCGTGCAACGGCATGCCAGCCACGATCCCCGTGTGCGTTTTGTCGGCAATCCTGACAATCCCGGCTTTGCCGCTGCCAACAACCAGGGGGTGGCCGATTCGCACAGCCCGTGGCTGGCCTTCATCAACCCGGACCTGATGGTGGAGCCCGATACCCTGGCTGAGCTGCGCAGCCGTGCCGAAGGGTTGGGTGATTGCCTGCTGGGTGTCGAGCAGCTGGACGAGCATGGCCATGCCGACGAGGCGGTGCGCCGTCGTGATCCGGATTTCCTGTTGATGCTGCGTTCGCCGGGTAGAGGCTCGAAGCTGGCGGTCCCGCGCGACCCCCAGCAGCCGCTGCAGCGGGTGCCGGCACTGTCCGGTGCGCTGCTGATGATGCCGCGTGCGCTGTTCGACCGCATCGGTGGCTGGGACGCTGGCTACCGCCTGCACGCCGAAGACCTGGACCTGTGCCGGCGCGCACGTGAGGCTGGCGCGGTGGTGGCGATCGCCAACGACCTGCAGGTCACCCATGTGCGTGGTGTCTCCAGCCGCTCACGACCGTTCTTCGTTGAATGGCACAAACACAAGGGCCTGTGGCGCTATTTCCAGAAGTTCGAAGCGAAGCAGCGTTCGCTGCCGGTGCGGGTGGCGGTGTGGGGCGCGATCTGGGCCCACGCTGTGATGCTGGTGCCGCGCCTGTTGCGCCGGTCCCTGTAGAGCCGAGCCCGCGCTCGGCTGCATGGATAGGGGCATCCATGCAGGGTGTGGATCCACGGGCGGCGCCCCCGGTTCACTCCGCCGGGCGCATAATCCGCCCCATGCCTATCATCCAGTCCCTGCTCGACACCGACCTGTACAAGTTCACCATGATGCAGGCGGTGCTCCACCAGCACCCCGGCGCCCAGGTGCAGTACCGGTTCAAGTGCCGCACCCCCGGCATCGACCTGGCCCGCTACATCGACCAGATCGACGAAGAGATCGACCACCTGTGCAGCCTGCGTTTCAGCAGCGCGGAACTGGACTACATGCGTGGGCTGCGCTTCGTGAAGCCGGACTTCGCCGATTTCCTCGGCCTGTTCCACCTGGACCGCAAGTACATCCAGTTGCGTGCGTCGAAAACCGTGCCCGGCGAGATCGAACTGGACATCACCGGTCCCTGGCTGCACACCATCCTGTTCGAAGTGCCGCTGCTGGCGATCATCAACGAAGTCTGGTTCCGCAACACCACCACGCCTGACTTCGCCGAAGGCGAGCGCCGCCTGCAGGCCAAGGCCGCGCTGCTGCGCGATACCCCCGGTTTCGAACAGTGCCGCATTGCCGACTACGGCAGCCGCCGCCGCTACTCGCGCGACTGGCACGCGCGCCTGCTGCCGTTGCTGCGCGATGCACTGGGCCCGCAGCTGGTGGGCACCAGCAACGTGCACTTCGCCCGCCTCTATGGCATGACCCCGCACGGCACGATGGCGCACGAGTACCTGCAGGCGTTCCAGGCGCTGGGCCCACGACTGCGCGATTCGCAGGTGGCGGCACTGGAATCGTGGGCGCGCGAGTACCGCGGCGACCTGGGTATCGCGCTGTCCGACGTGGTTGGCCTGGACGCGTTCCTGCGCGATTTCGACATGTACTTCTGCAAGCTGTTCGACGGTGTCCGCCATGACTCCGGCGATCCGTTCGACTGGGGCGACCGCATGCTGGCGCACTTCCAGCAGCGCCGGGTCGACCCGCGCAGCAAGGTGCTGGTGTTCAGCGATGGGCTCGACATCGCCAAGGTCATGCGCCTGTACGACTACTTCCGTGGTCGCTGCCAGGTCGCGTTCGGCGTCGGCACCCACCTGACCAATGATCTGGGTCCGACGCCGCTCAACATCGTCATCAAGATGGTCCGCTGCAACGGCCAGCCGGTGGCCAAGCTCAGCGATTCGCCGGGCAAGAGCATGTGCGACGACCCGGGTTACCTGGCTTACCTGCGCCAGGTCTTCGAGCTGCCGCAGCCGGCGTAACCGCGCCGGCCTTCAGTACTGCTTACAGGTAGTCGACAACGACCAGGTAGGCGCCCTGCAGCGGCTGCTGCTTCGAGGCCTGCACGCTGTAGCGCTCGGAGAAGGCGATATCGCCGGCGCGCATCGCGCTGGCCGACACCGACAGCTTCTGCCCCTGACGCTTGCCATCGCGCAGCGTTGCGGCCTGGCCATCGGCCAGCGCCGTCACAGCCACCGTCGAGCCCTTGGCCGACGGCGGGCAGGCCGCCAGGCTCAGCTCGCCCTGGGACAGGTTGGTCGTGCAGCCCGGTTCGACGATGCGGCCGCTGAAGCGGATGCTGCCGCTGCTGGCCTGGGCCACGGCACTGATGGACATCAGGGCCACGCACAGCAGAAGGGAGGTTCTCATGACACGTTCTCTGGTTCGGTGTGTCCTAGTTAGCGACAGCTTCGATCAGCCTTTAATAGGACGATTCCGAATCTGCTAGGCCCATCACCAAGAAAGAGTGATGCGCATCAAAGAAGCCGATTTCCACCTGAGAAAGGCCTGTTTCCGTGCATGCCGAACGCGCCACCTGAAGCGTCATCCAAGGTCGTTTCCGACCTGATCCGGCGACCGCCAAATCCCCGCACCTTTGAGGCCATCATTTCGCCTAGCACGTCACATTTATAGCGTCAATGAATTGGCGTTCAGAAAAATAATGAGACTTTCATCACACTTGTGCATATACTTGCGTCACGGATTCAGGGGAACGTATGTCCGAATCCGGCCACAGGTGAGACGCAAGGATGGGTCTTGTTCGCCCGGCAGTGCTCCTTGCTTCCTCCTCTACTTCCATCTCTTCAGTAGGGTTAGGTAAAAGCGAATGCACAAGATCAACCTCATCGCCGCTCTGATGCTGGCCGCCGCTCCGCTGGCCGCCAACGCCGCCGACGGCACCATCACCTTCACCGGCAAGGTGACCGACAAGACCTGCACCATCTCGACCCCGGGCGGCAAGGACTTCGCCGTCAACCTGCCGACCGTGTCGAAGAACACGCTGGCCGCCGCCGGCAACGTTGCGGGCCGTACCCCGTTCGCGATCAACCTGACCAAGTGCAGCGCCGGCAACGTCGCTACCTACTTCGAGCCGGGTTCGACCGTTGACTTCAACACCGGCCGCCTGCTGAACCAGGCCTCGGCCAACGCTGCCACCAACGTGCAGCTGCAGCTGCTGGGCTCGAACAACCAGGTCCTGCCGATCAAGGCTGCAGGCGCTGGCCAGGCCCAGACCAACTCGCAGTGGGTCACCGTCGGCACCGACGGCTCGGCCGACCTGAACTACTACGCCGAGTACTACGCCACTGCCGCCGCCACCCCGGGCGACGTCACCAGCAGCGTCAAGTACACGATCATCTACAACTGATCGCAGCCGTACCCGCATTGGCCGGCGTACGCGCCGGCCAGTGCCTCGCGGCCTCTGGCCCCATACCTCGAGCGTAGTACTTCCGATGAAAGCATTCTTTCCCCGGGCGCTGCTGCTGGCAGCGTTCACGCTGCCCTTCTGCCAGAACGCTCTGGCCGGCGTGGTGGTCAATGGCACGCGGGTGATCTACCCGGCGCAGGCGCGCGAAGTCACCGTGCAGGTCGACAACGTCGGCGACTCGCCCGCCCTGGTCCAGGCCTGGATCGACAGTGGCGACGCCAACCAGACCGCCGATACCAGCGACGCCCCGTTCGTACTGACGCCGCCGATCGCGCGCGTCGAACCGGGCCGCAGCCAGGCGCTGCGCGTGATCTTCTCCGGCGCGCAGCTGCCGACCGACCGCGAGTCGGTGTTCTGGCTCAACGTGCTGGACGTGCCGCCGTCGCCGGACAACGCCGACAGTGGCGACCAGAACTACCTGCAGGTCGCGTTCCGTTCGCGCCTGAAGCTTTTCTACCGGCCGCAGGGCCTGAAGGGCGTCGCCAACGACGCGCCGGCAGCGCTGCGCTGGACCCGTTCGGGCGACCGTCTGCGGGTGGAAAACCCAAGCCCCTTCCACGTCACCCTGGCCGAAGTGCATGCCGTGACCGGCAGCACTGAAAAGGCTGTCGAGGACAAGGGCGCAATGGTCGCGCCGAAGCAGAGCCTGGAGTTCGCCGCACCGGCGGGCACCGACCAGGTCCGCTTCATCACCATCAACGACTACGGCGGCCGGGTGGAACACACGATCCGCCTCGGCAGCACCGGGGGCTGAACGCGCCGCGCTGGCCCACGGCCCGCGCATCCCGCCACCGCCGCCGTGCGGCGAACTGAAGGAATGTCAGTGTGATCGGAAACAGATTGACATTGTCGATCCATCAGGCGCTTTGCCTGCTGGTTGCTGGCGTGGCCTGCCCAGGATGGGCGCTGGCTGCTCCGGCCAATCTCGGCGAACAGGCGCTGATGGCGCAGAGTGGTGCGGCCAATGCGCGTGCCCCGGAATCGGCCCAGTTCAACTCCAGCTTCCTGTCTGGCCAGGCCAAGCAGGTCGATCTGGCGGCCTTCAGCAACGGCAACCCGATGGTGGCCGGCAACTACCGTGTCGACGTCTACGTCAACGGAGCCTGGCAGGGCCGCCGCGACCTGCAGTTCAAGGCCGATGCGCAGGGCCGCGTAGACGCCTGCCTGCCGCTGCCGATGCTGGAAGAAATGGGCGTGGACAGCGAGGCCGTGCTGTTGCAGCAGGACCCGTCCGTGCCGACCGACAAGACCAGCTGCGTGCCGGTCCAGCAGCGCATGGCCAATGCCTATGGTGTCTACGACAGCGGCAACCTGCGCTACGACCTCAGCATCCCGCAGGTGTTCCTGCGCCGCGAGGCGCGTGGCTACGTCAACCCGGCACTGTGGGACCGTGGCATCAATGCCGGCTTCGTCGGCTACAGCTTCAATGCCATCGACAGCGACAGCCGCGTCGAAGGCGGCCAGCGCAACCGCAGTGCCTACCTGGGCCTCAACGCGGGCCTCAACCTGGGCGGGTGGCAGTTCCGCCACGATTCGAACCTGACCTGGTCCGAGGGCGACGGCCGTCATTGGCAGAGCATCGCGACCTACGCCCAGCGCGGCATCCCGCAGGTGCGCGGCATGCTCACCATCGGTGAGGCCTACACCACCGGCGAGCTGTTCGATTCGATCGGTTACCGCGGTGCCAGCCTGGCCAGCGACGACCGCATGCTGCCCGATTCGCTGCGCGGTTACGCGCCGGTCGTGCGCGGCATCGCCGAGACCAACGCGCGCATCGAAGTGCGCCAGAACCAGCAGCTGATCTATTCCTCGACCGTATCGCCGGGCAGCTTCGTCATCGACGATCTTTATCCGACCGGCTATGGCGGCGACCTGGAAGTAAGCGTGATCGAGGCCGATGGCCGTCGCCGCGAGTTCAAGGTGCCGTTCGGTTCGGTGCCGCAGATGCTGCGCGAAGGCGTGTCGCGTTACTCGCTGACCGCCGGCCAGGTGCGCAACAAGCTGCTGGCCGATGAGCCGTGGCTGGTGCAGGGCACCTACCAGCGCGGTATCGGCAACCAGCTGACCCTTTACGGCGGCAGTGCACTGAGTGATGGCTACCTGTCGCTGCTGTACGGCGTCGGCCTGTCCACGCCGGTCGGCGCGTTCGCCGCCGACGTCACCCATGCGCGTACCTCGTTCGACCACTACGGCAACCACACCGGTGCCAGTGTGCGCCTGAGCTACAGCAACATGATCGGCGAGACCGGGACCAACCTGACCCTGGCCGCCTACCGTTACTCGACCGAGGGCTTCTACAGCCTGCAGGACGCACTGTACGGTCGTGATTCGGACAAGCGTGGCATCGATCCGACCACCCGCGGCCGCCAGCGCAGCCAGTTCCAGGTGACGCTGAACCAGCCCCTGGGTCGTCGCGGCGGCGCGCTGTACCTGACCGGTTCGGTGCGCGACTTCTACGATCGCCCCGGCACCTCCAAGCAGTACCAGGTCGGCTACAACAATGCCTGGCGCTCGGTGAACTATGGCTTCTCGGCGCTGCGCACCGAAGAGGGCGTACTGGGCCGTTCCGATACCCAGTACCTGCTGTCGATGAGCGTGCCGCTGGGCCGTGGCACCCACCCGGTGTCGTTCAGCGCCGACCTCGGCGTGCGCGACCGCGGTGGCTACGACAACAGCCGCGTCGGCATCACCGGTTCGGCAGGCGTCGACAACAACTTCAGCTATGGCGCAGCCCTGTCCGACTCGCGCGAGGGTGGCACCACCGCGGTCGGCAACGTCGAATACCGCAGCCGCTACTCCGCGTTGAACGCCACCTACAGCCACTCGCGTGATTTCCGCCAGGCCTCGGTCGGTGCCAACGGCAGCGTGGTCGTGCATCCAGGCGGCTTCACCTTCACCCCGCAACGTGGCGACACCATGGTGCTGGTGGAAGCGCCGGGTGCACGCGATGCCATCGTCAGCAACGCCCCCGGCCTGCGTGTCGATGGCCGCGGCTACGCGGTGGTCCCGTACGTGTCGCCGTACCGCCTCAACACCGTCACCCTCGACCCGCAGGGCATGGCCCACGACGTCGAACTGGAGAGCACCAGCCAGGCGATCGCGCCGTTCGCCGGTGCCATCAGCTACCTGCGCTTCGATACCCGCAAGGGCAACGCGCTGCTGATCCAGGTACGCAACCCTGATGGCCGCACCATGCCGTTCGGTGCACAGGTCAAGGACGAGCAGGGCCAGCCGGTGGGCATGGTCAGCCAGGGCGGCCGCCTGTACGTGCGCAGTGAAAAGAACCAGGGCCGCCTGCTGGTGGAGTGGGGCGCAGGTGCCGACCAGCGCTGCACCGTCGATTACCAGGTTCCGGCGGACGCCGATGCGTCCAAGACCGGCTTCATCCCGCTGGAGGCAGCATGCCGATGATTTCTTCCCGTGGTCGCAAAGTGCTGGCCGCAATGGCACTGCTGGGCAGTGTGTTGATGGCGCAGCAGGCCAGCGCGGCCTGCCGCATCCAGATCAACGGTTTCGTTGCCCAGGATGTGCAGATGGACATGGGCCAGATCGTGATTCTGCCCAGCACCCCGGTGGGGGGCGTGATCAAGGAAATCAGCGTGCCGATCAACCAGCAGAACAGCGTCGCCCGCTGCGACTATTGGTATGGCGGCAGCTCGACCGGCGAGTATGTCAATGCCCCGCAGAAGCGGCCAGTGGCCGGCTTTGCCAACGTCTACGAGACCGGTGTTGCAGGCGTGGGTATCCGACTGTTCCGCGACTCCGGCGCGATCCAGACGTACTACCCGCATTCCATCAACTTCGGTGCCAACTCCACCATCTCGCTGATCGGTGGCCAGTTCCGCATCCAGCTGATCAAGACCGCCGCGCAGACCGGTTCGGGGGTGATCGCACCCAATGGCCGCTTCACTACCTATTACTTCGATGGGGATGGTCCCAGCCGCCCGGTACTGACCTCGACCTTCAGGGGCTCGGGCACCACCGTGGTCAGCCCGACCTGCGAAGTGCAGGCCGGCAGCCGCAACATCGCGGTCGATTTCGGCAGCGTGGCCAACACCACCTTCACCGGCGTCGGCTCGCGCGCGGTCGACCGTGACTTCGAGATCCGCCTGAACTGCCAGGGCAGCAACGTGGCCGCCTACCAGAGCAAGATCGGCATCCGCCTGGATGCCGATCAGGACAGCTCGAACATGCCCGGCGTGCTGAAGCTGAGCGCAGCCACCAACAGCGCCACCCGCATCGGCATCCAGATGGTCCAGCGCGACGGCAGCACCGAACGCGAGGTGCGCTTCGGCCAGACCATCAGTGTCGGCACGACCACTACCGGTACCAGTGTCATGAGCCTGCCGCTGCGGGCCCGCTATGTGCAGACCCAGGCCGGCACCGTCGGTGCCGGCACCGCCAACGGGCAGGCGACGTTCACGATCCAGTACGAGTAGTACGCGCTTTCCATTGCTGAGTTTCGAGCCTCACGTCGCCCGTTCCGCGGGCGGCGTTGACTGCGTCTTGATCCCGCAGACGTGAAGATCAGGGCTATCATTGCCGTACAGAAACATGAATGTGATGTACGTCATGAAAGTGACCTCCTTTTCACCGCAGCGCCTCCACTGCCGGGCTTTCCGCCCGGTTGAGGGGCAATGAAAGGATCCGGCGTGCCTGCGACCCACCTTGCCATTGCCGGATTGCCCGCCGAGTTCGTCGAGATGCGCAGCGGAGGCCTGTACTGGGTGGTGGCTGCCGGCAGCGCGCCGACGGACCTGCTCGGCGCCGGCGTGCTGGCAACGGCCGAGGCACTGGACGAGGCCGTGCTGGTCACGCTGGGGCGGGGGGCCGAATCGATGCTGGCGCTGCTGCCTGCCGACCAGGGGCCGGCCCGCCTGCGGCTGTTCCAGCGCTCGCACCACGGCATGCAGCAGGCGTTGCGCGGGCTGACCGGCGATCTGCCGCGCACCGCCTCGGCGCGCACCCGGCTCAGCCTGGTGCAGTTCCCGGTGGCGGCGCTGGACGGCTGGGATGATGCCCGGCTGGCGCGCTGGTGCCAGCAGCTGCAGGAATGGGCCGGACAGGCGCAGCAGGTGCTGCTGTTGCTGTGCCACGGCGAAGTGGCGACCCTGGCCCCGCGCCTGTTGTCACTGAGCCGGAACTGCGCCGGTGTGGCCCAGCTGCATCCGCATCGTGGCGCTCTGCAGCTGCTGCTGCATTACTGGTCCAACAGCCATGGCGTGGTGGCCCAGCGATCATTCGGCGTCGAGCAGGAAAGCCGCGGGCTGCGCCACCTGGCCGAGGCCGATGCCGCCGACACTGGGATCGATGCGACCAGTGGCAGCGACCGCGATGTCTTCCTGGCCCAGGCCGAAGTACTGGAAGGTGCGCCGCCGTTGTCGGCGGCCTGGCGCCTGTATGACGGTTGGGCCGGATTGCTGCCGGCCGCGCTGCAGGCGCGCGAGGCCACCGTGGTGCTGGCCATCGACGAGAATGCCAAGGTGGATGCACTGGCCCGCCTGCTGCACCGCCTGCGCCGCGAACGTGGCAATGCGCTGAAGCTGGTGGTGCGCGAGCTGCAGCCCTGCCTGCGCTACGCCGATGAGCGGCTGCTGATGCAGTGCGGTTGCAGCCTGGTGGTGCCGTCAGCGACGCCTTTGCCGCGACTGCTGACCCTGCTGGAAACCGTGCAGCGGCAGCGTTGGCAGGGCCAGCTGGCGGAAGAACCAGAGCCGCTGATCCGTTCGCATCGACCGCCATCGGTGAGTGGCCTGGTCAACGCCGCACGCTTCCGCCAGATCGCAGGTGATCGCATCGACCAGGACGGTAGTGCGGTGGAAAGCGCCGTGCTGGCGCTGCAGCCGGTGGCCGGCCTGCGTGCCGAGCAGACCCTGCAGCAGCTGCGCATCCGCCGCCAGGGCGATCTGGCCTGTGTCTACCGCGGGCAGGTACGCCTGTTCCTGTTTGGTTGCCGGCGTGATGCGGTCGAGCAGGCCCTGGGCAATCTGTTCCGCCTGCCCTGGCGCGAGCTGTTCGATGGCTACCAGCGCTTGGCCGAGTACGACATTGCAGCGATGAACGCCCACGGCAGCGATCCGGAGGCCGAGGTACTGCCCGAAGCACCTGCGGCCCTGCCGGCTGTGGCCCCGGCGCTCGAGGCGCCTGTTTTCACCGCCCCGAAGCCGCTGCGGCTGGGAGATCGCGCATGACCACCGACCAGCAACTCTGGACCCTGATCGTCGCCTGCGCGCTGGTGATGATTCCCTTTGGAGCCATGCTCGGCACGCTGTGGCGCGGGCTGCGCCGCCGTGTCGCGCGCTGGCTGCCACCCCGCCATCTGCGCCGCGCCGGTGTACGCCAGCGTGCGCCGCGGAGGGCTGCATGAGTCCGCAGATGGCACCCGCATCTCCCTTCGCCTGGGCCGACCTGCGTGGCTGGAACCTGTACTTCCTGTCCAAGGTGGTACTGGCCTGGATGGGCGCGCTGGATCTGAAGATCCTGCCCAACCTGCTGTTCCTGGGCGCGCTGCTGATTCCGCTGCGCTGGCGCTGGGCACGCATCGCGCGCACCGTCGTCGCGGTACCGGTGGGCGTCGCGCTGTACTACCAGGACACCTGGTGGCCACCGTTCCGGCGCCTGCTGGTGCAGCCGGGCGTGCTGGACTTCTCGGCCGACTATTGGCTTGAACTGGCCCAGCGCTTCATCAACTGGCAGATGGTGGCGGTGCTGGTGATGCTGGTGCTGGCCTACATGCTGCTCAAGCCGTGGCTGCGCATCACTACCCTGAGCGTGCTGGGCATGCTTGGCCTGGCCGTGATGGCGATACCGATGCCGGCGGGCTGGAACTGGGGGCAGGGTACCGCCACCGCGGCCACCGCGGCCACCGCCAGCACCGGAGGCACCTCAGGTGGCGGCCTGCCGCCGGCCAACAACGAGACGCTCAATGCATGGCTGGCCAGCTTCTACCAGCAGCAGGCCAGCCTCAAGACCAGCTTCCCCGCACCGGGCAGCGGCGCGCCGTTCGACGTCATCATCCTCAACATCTGCTCGCTGGCATGGAGCGATCTGGATGAAGTGGGGCTGCGCCAGAACAACCTGCTCGACCACATGGACGTGGTGTTCGACGACTTCAACTCGGCAACCGCCTACAGCGGCCCAGCAGCGATCCGCCTGCTGCGCGCCAGTTGTGGCCAGACCTCGCACACCGCGCTGTTCGATCCGGTGCCGGCCGAGTGCCAGCTGTTCTCGAACCTGCAGCATCTGGGCTTCCAGAGCGAGCTGGCGATGAACCATGACGGCCACTTCGACGATTTCATCGGCGAACTGCACCAGTACGGTGGGCTGCAGGCGCAGCCGATGGACATCAGCGCGTTTCCTAAAGCGCTGGTGGCGTTCGACAAGTCACCGCTGCGCCGCGATGGTGATGTGCTGATGGCGTGGTGGAAACAGCGGCTGGCCGGGACCAGCCAGCAGGTGGCGCTGTTCTACAACACGATCTCGCTGCACGATGGCAACCGCATCGTCGGCGCCGATGGCCGTTCGAATGCCGCCGACTACAAGGCACGTGCGGAAATGGTGCTGGGTGACATGGCCGGTTTCGTCGATGCGGTGGAGAAGAGTGGCCGCCGCGCGATGATCGTGGTGGTGCCCGAGCATGGCGCGGCCCTGCATGGCGACCGCATGCAGATTCCGGGCATGCGTGAGATTCCCAGTCCATCGATCACTCACGTGCCGGTGGGCGTGAAGCTGATCGGCATGGGCGCGCCGGCGGCCGGCGGCCCACGTCATGTGCCCGAACCGAGCAGCTACCTGGCGGTGTCCGAGCTGGTGTCGCGTGTGTACGCGCTCAATGCCCAGTCGCCGCCGAGCGAGCGTAACTGGGACAGCCTGCTGAAGGGGCTGCCGCAGACACCGTCGGTATCGGAGAACGAAGGCGCCAAGGTCATCGAGTACGCCGGCAAGCCCTGGCTGCAGCTGCAGGGCAGCCAGACCTGGAGCCCCTACCCGGAGGAGGCGCGCTGATGCCTGCCGACATTCTTGCCGTGCCGGTCACATTGTCCGTGGAAGAGGACGACATCGACCTGCTGCGCCGCAGTCTGGACATGCCAGGGTTGCCCTACGTGGACTTCTCGGCCCAGCAGGAACGTGCACGGGCGCTGGCGCGCTGGCCGTTGCTGGCCGAACTGGAGCCACGCCGATGAGCACCGTGTTGTCGCTGCAGGGCATCCATGGCGGAACCGGCGTCACTACGGTGCTTGCCGCGTTGGGCCAGGGCCTGCACGCCCAGGGCCAGCGTGTGCTGCTGGTCGAATGCAGCCCGGACCAGATGCTCGGCCTGCACCTGGGCCTGCCGGCCGATGTCGACAACGGCTGGGCGCGCGCGCAGCTGGACGGCACGGATTGGCGCGATGCCGCCTATGCCATCGCAGCGGGGCTGGCGGTGCTGCCCTACGGTCGTGTCGATGCCGGGGCCGCGATGCGCATCGAACAGCAGCTGCAGCAGGCGCCGGCCACCTGGGCCGAACGCATTCCGCTGCTGGAGACCCAGTTCGACTGGATCCTGTTCGACCTGCCGCAGCGCCTGCCGGCGCACGCTGCGGCCATCAACCAGCACGCGCGCTGCACGCTGCCGCTGCGCCTGGCCTGTGTCGATCCGGTCAGCCATGTGTTCCTGCAACGCCAGCCGGATGACACCCGCCTGCTGCTGGCCAACCGCTATGACCCGGTCATTCCGGTGCAGCGCGATCTGATGCAGCTGTGGCTGCACGCGCACGGGGCGCGGCTGGTGCCGCAGCCGCTGCACGAGGATGCGCGGGTGCCGTCCGCATTGGCCAGCAAGCAGCCACTGGGCCGCTATGCGACCGATTCGCTGGCTGCTGCCGATGTGGATGGCTTGGTGCTGTGGTGCCTGGCGGAGGCCACACGGCGCCAGGCCGCGGCGAGAGGACGCTGATGGGTGCCCGCGTCTATTACCTGGACTGGGGACGCCTGCGTGAGCGGGTGCATGCGTCCTGGCCGACGCGGGCAATGCTGTGGCTGCTGCAATGCGTGGGCTGGGCGTTCCTGCGCCTGGAAGGGCCGGCATGGCAGGCGCAGGCGCCGCGCCTGCGCTACGCCTTCCCGCAGATACAGGGCGACCGTCGCTGGCGCCCAGGTGATCCCCTGCGATTGCTGATCCAGGCCATGTGGCTATCGGTGGTGCGGTTGGTACCGCAGCCCTCGCTGAGGCGGCAACGGTTGGCCCAGGCCCGGCGCGAACGCATTGCCGAACTGCGTGGTGCGGCCGGTCGTGGCCGCCTGCGCTATCTGCGCGCGATGCGCGATGCGCCCAGTGAATTCTGGAACAGCCGCGTGGCGGCCTGGTTCGGCCGTAAGATGGGCAGCCTGTCGCCACGTTCGCGGCACCTGCTGACCCTGCTGGTCGGGTTGGCCACGCTGGGGCTGGCGGCGCTGTGCATCACCCAGCCGTTCACCTATCTCGCACAGTTCGTGTTCGTTGCACTGCTGTGGGCCATCGCGCTGCTGGTGCGGCGCATGCAGGGGCGCTATGCGACGCTGGTGCTGGTCGTGCTGTCGATCACCGTGTCCTGCCGCTACCTGTGGTGGCGCTACACCGCCACGCTGAACTGGAACAGTACCTTCGACCTGGTCTGTGGCGTGGTGCTGCTGGCGGCGGAAACCTATTCGTGGCTGGTGCTGATGCTGGGCTACGTGCAGGTGGCCTGGCCGCTGCGTCGCCGCCCGGCGCCGTTGCCGGCCGACATCCGCCAGTGGCCGACGGTGGATGTGCTGATTCCCACCTACAACGAAGACCTGGCGCTGGTGCGGCACACCGTGTACGCAGCAATGGGCCTGGACTGGCCGGCCGACAAGCTGCGCATCCATATCCTCGATGATGGCAAGCGCGAAGAATTCCGCGCATTCGCCGAGCGTGCCGGGGTCAACTACATCACCCGCTCGAACAACCATCACGCCAAGGCCGGCAATCTCAACCATGCGTTGACCCTGATCGATGGTGAGCTGGTGGCCATCTTCGACAGCGACCACCTGCCGGTGCGTTCGTTCCTGCAGATCACCTGCGGCTGGTTCCTGCGCGACCCGAAACTGGCGCTGGTGCAGACCCCGCACCACTTCTTCTCGGCCGATCCGTTCGAACGCAACCTGCAGGTGTTCCGCAGCGACCCCAATGAAGGCGAGCTGTTCTACGGCCTGGTGCAGGACGGCAACGACCTGTGGAACGCGGCGTTCTTCTGCGGCTCCTGCGCGGTACTGCGGCGCGAGGCCATCGATGCCATCGGCGGGTTTGCCACCGAGACCGTCACCGAAGATGCGCACACCGCGCTGCGCCTGCATCGCAACGGCTGGAACTCGGCCTACCTGCGCATTCCGCAGGCGGCCGGCCTGGCCACCGACAGCCTCGGCGCGCACGTCAACCAGCGCATCCGCTGGGCACGCGGCATGGTGCAGATCTTCCGCATCGACAACCCGCTGCTGGGCAAGGGCCTGAGCCTGTTCCAGCGCTTCTGCTACGCCAATGCGATGCTGCATTTCCTGGCCGGTATTCCGCGCCTGGTGTTCCTCACCGCGCCGCTGGCGTTCCTGCTGCTGCACGTCTACATCATCTATGCGCCGGCGCTGGCCATCCTGCTTTTCGTGGTGCCGCACATGGCCCACGCAAGCCTTACCAACGCACGCATCCAGGGCAAGTACCGGCGGCCGTTCTGGGGTGAGGTGTACGAAACGGTGCTGGCCTGGTACATCGCACGGCCCACCACCGTGGCACTGTTCAGCCCGGGTCGTGGCAAGTTCAACGTCACCGACAAGGGCGGCACCCAGGCCGGCGATCGATTCGACTGGCGCGTGGCGCAGCCCTACCTGGTGCTGGCGCTGCTGAACGTGCTGGGCCTGTGCTTTGCCGTGTGGCGCTTCATGCACGGGCCGCTCGATGAACGCGGCACGGTGGTCGTCAGTTCGCTGTGGGTGCTGTACAACCTGCTGATCATCGGCGGTGCGCTGGCGGTGGCCGCTGAAGTGCAGCAGGTGCGGCGCACGCACCGCGTCACCACCCACCTGCCGATGGCGCTGCAGGTGCCCGATGGCCGCCGCCTGCGCGGCGTGCTGCAGGACTACTCCAACGATGGCGTAGGCGTTGAACTCGGCGAAGACGCACAGCTGGCCGAGGGCCAGCGCGTGCAGGTGCTGCTGGGGCGAGGGCGCCGCGAGTTCGCGTTCCCGGCGCGGGTGCAGCGCACGGTCGGCCAGCGACTGGGTCTGCTGCTGCTGTTCGAGAACGAACGCCAGCGCGTCGAGTTCGCCCAGTGCACCTTTGCCCGCGCCGATGCCTGGCTCGACTGGCACGCCGGTTACCAACCCAAGAGCCTGCCGCGCAGCCTGTGGAGCGTGCTGGTCCTGGGCTGGCGCGGCTATCGGCGGATGGGCGATTTCGCACCGTTCGACCTTGACCGCCCGGCACACTGGAACCGTCGCCTGCTGCGATGGCTGGCCAGCTTTGCTCCGCAACGTCCGCTTCTTTCCCACCCGGCTGACCCAGCCGCTGATCCAGGGCTTCGTCCATGACCCTTCCGTCCTCTCTGCGTTGGCTGCTGCTGCCCCTGCTGGCCCTGCCCGTGGCGTCAGGCAACAGCGCGCCTGCTCCGGCACCGGTCGCCCCTTCCACCACAGCGCCTGCCGCGCCGCCGGTGCCGAGCGTGCCGGCCGCACCCGCCACCACTCCCGCCGCCGGTACCGAGCCCGCGCTGGCGCAGACCTGGACGGGCAGCGCCTGGCCCTGGCAGCGGCAGAACACCTTCGCGCAGCTGGGGCGCCGCCAGGACACGCTGCTGTCGGGGGTGCGCAATGCCACCACCTTCGAGTTCCAGGTCCGCCGTGACCGCCTGGTCCGTGATGCGGAACTGGATCTGAGCTTCACGCCGTCACCGTCGCTGCTGCCGACCCTGTCGCACCTGCGGGTCTACCTCAACGACGCGATGATGGGCGTGGTGCCGATCAGCAACGACCAGCTGGGCCGCCCGGTGCAGGCCAAGCTGCCGCTGGACGCACGCCTGATCGCTGATTTCAACCAGGTCCGCCTGGAGTTCGTCGGCCACTACACCGACATCTGCGAAGAGCCGACGCACAGCTCGCTGTGGGTCAACCTGTCCAGCAACAGCACGTTGCGCCTGGGAGGCCAGCCGCTGGCGATGCAGGACGACCTGGCCAACTTCCCGCTGCCGTTCTTCGATCCGCGCGATACCGCACGGCTGGAACTGCCGGTGGTGTTCGCCGCCGCACCGAGCCTGGCGCAGCAGCGCGCGGCAGCGGTGATGTCCTCGTACTTCGGCAGCCTGTCCGGCTGGTGGCGCCAGGCGCGCTTCCCGGTCAGCTTCGGCACGCTGCCGGACAAGGGCCACGCGGTGGTGCTGGCGGTCAACGGCAGGTTCCCGCCGGTGATCGCCAACCATGCCCCGGTGAAGGGCCCGATGATCGAACTGATGTCGCTGCCGGAGGATCCGCAGCGCAAGCTGCTGCTGGTGCTGGGCCGCAACGATGACGACCTGCAGAAGGCGGTGGCCGCGATGGCGGCCGGCAACGTGCTGTTCCGCGGCCGCCAGGTCAGCGTCGACGAGATCAAGCCACTGGCCCCGCGCAAGCCGTACGACGCGCCGAACTGGGTACGTACCGACCGCGCCGTCCGCCTGGCCGAACTGCTCGACTACCCGCAGCAGTTGCACGCCAACGGCGTGTCGCCGCAGCCGATCACGGTCAACCTCAACCTGCCGCCGGACCTGTTCATCTGGCGCAACCAGGGCATTCCGCTGAACCTGCGCTACCGCTACACGCCGCCGTTCGGCAGCGATGAGTCGCGGCTGGGCGTTGCAATCAACGACCAGTTCATCTCCAGCTTCCCGCTGGTGCGTCGCAACGGCAAGCAGGGCCTGGAGGAAATCCGCCTGCCGGTGCTGGCCGGCGATGCCGGTGCCGATGACGGGCGCCTGTTGATTCCGGCGCTCAAGCTGGGCGACCGCAACCAGCTGCGCTTTGATTTCAACTTCGCCAGCGTGATGGGAAGTGCACAGCGCGATCATTGCCAGACCGTGCTGCCGCCCAACCTGCAGGCAGCCATCGAGGAAGACTCCACCATCGACTTCTCCGGGTTCCATCACTACATGGGCCTGCCGGACCTGTCCGCGTTCGCACTCAGCGGTTTCCCCTTCACCCGCATGGCCGATCTGTCCGAGACGGTCGTGCTGGTGCCGCCCGGCGCCAGCGAAGCACAGGTCAGCCTGCTGTTGAACCTGATCGGTGGGCTGGGCGTGCAGAGCGGCTACCCGGCCTATGGCCTGCGCCTGTCCGATGACTGGAAGCAGGCCAGCGCGCTGGATGCGGACCTGCTGATGCTGGGCGCCCTGCCTGCCGAACTGCGCGGCAGCCAGCAGCTGTCGCTGCTGATCGACGACCAGCGCACGCGTCTGCTCGACGGCCAGTCGCCGTCGCCGCAGCAGGCGATGGAACAGGCGCGCCGTGGCAGCCGCGATGGCGACCCGGCGGTGACCGAAGTGGCAGTGAGCGCGCAGGCGCCGTTCGCCGCGATCATCGGCATGCAGTCGCCGAAGCATGCGCAGCGCAGCATCGTTTCGCTGGCCGCCAGCAATGCCGCCGACTACGGCCTGCTCGACGATGCACTCAGCGATACCGGCAAGCGCGAAGCCATCGCAGGTTCGGTGGCGATCCTGCGTACCTCGGGCATCCACAGCCAGTTCGTCGGCGATCACTACTACGTTGGCGCGCTGCCGTGGTGGCTGCTGCTGTGGTACCACCTGGCCGACCACCCGGCACTGCTGGCGGTGCTGGCGACGCTGGTGGTGCTGATGGTCGCCTTCCTGCTGTGGCGCACGCTGCGCTGGGTCGCGGCCAAGCGCCTGGACCCGGGGCACTGATGGCACGTACGCGGCATCCGCTGGTCACCGCTTCCGGCCTGGTCCTGTTGGGACTGGCCGGTGCCGGGCCCTGCGCGGCGCAGGCCCTGCCCGATACACCGGGCGGAACCGTCGCCGAGCAGCGCCAGTGGCTGCTTCAGCAGGTGCGCATCGGAGAGGCCACCGGTCGCCAGAGCCTGATCGAAGACGCGCTGGCGCGGCTGCGCATGCTGGCGCCGGATGATCGCGGCACGCTGGTGGCGATCCTGGAAGTGCAGCTGTCGCAGCAGAAGCTGCAGGATGCCGAGGCGACCCTGAAGCGCCTGCGCGAGATCGGCGCGGGTACCCGTGAACTGGCCGCCGGCGAACGCCTCTGGCAGGCCTACCGTGGTGACCTGCAGCAGGACCTGCAGCAGGCGCGTCTGTTCGCTGCCGGTGGTCGCAGCGCCGAAGCGCTGGCGATCTACCGGCGCCTGTTCAACGATGACCCGCCCGGCCTGCAGCTGGGCCTGGAGTACTGGCGCCTGCGCGGCGCCCAGGCGGATGGGCGTACACAGGCGATCCGTGCGCTGAGCGAACTGGACCGCAGCTATCCGGGCAATGTGCCGTTGCTGCAGGCGCTGTCGCAGATGCTGTTCGCGGCCGGCCGCGATGCCGAGGCGCTGGCCGTGCTGCAGCGCATGGGGCGCAATCCGGAAGCGCGCGGCATGGCGGCGGACGCCGAGTGGGCCTACCTGAAGGATCAGCCGGCCGATGACCGCAGCGTACGCAGGCTGCAGGACTTCATCACCCGCAACCCGACGTTCGCCGACATCGCGTTGGTGCGCGACCGCTACACCGACCAGCACAAGCGGGTCAGCGACCCGGCGTGGCGCGCCGGTCTGCGTGGTCAGCAGTTGCTCGATGCAGGCCGCAATGAAGAGGCCGAGCGCGCCTTCCTGCGGGCCCTGCGCGATTATCCTCGCGAGCCCGACCTGCTGGGGGGGCTGGGCATGGCGCTGATGCGCCAGGGCCGCCGCGAGCAGGCCATCAACTATTTCCAGCGTGCGGTGCAGGCCACCCCGGCCGGTGACAGCAACGACAAGTGGCGTGATCTGATCGCCAGCACCCGCTACTGGCTGCAGCTGGACCAGGCCGACGCGGCGCTGGCGGCCGGCCGGCTGGACGAAGCCGAGCGCCTGTATGCGCAGGCGCGCCGCCAGCAGCCCCGCGACGTCAATGCTGCACTGGGCCTGGTCGACGTGGCCGTGGCCCGTGGTGATGACGCCGCGGCCGAACGCCAGTTGCAGGTTGCCCGGCGGATGGCGCCCAACGATGCCAACGTGATCCGCAAGCTGGTGCAGCTGTACGGCCGCACCGATCCTCAGCGGCTGGAAGCCTTCATCAACGCATTGCCCGCTGCCCAGCGCAGGTTGTATGCCGAAGACCTGCGCCAGCTGCAGATCAGTCGCTTGCGTGAGCGTCGCGAGCAGGCGCTGGCTGCCGGGGATGCAGGCACTGCGATCACGCTGGGACAGCAGCTGCGCGGCGAACTGCCGGGCGATGCATGGCTGGCCTATGCGCTGGGCAACGAGCTGCGCGCCGCCGGCCGGCAGGACGAAGCCGACGCGGTGGTGGCCGACATGGCCACGCACAACGACAGTGCCGAAGCGCGCTACGCGCAGGCGCTCTATCTGTCGGGATCCGATCGGCTGCCGCAGGCGCTGGCGGTGCTCGATGCGCTGCCGCAGGCGCAGTGGGACGATGACATCCGCGCGCTGTCGGCGCGCCTGCAGCGGCAGCAGCTGGTCGATCATCTGTGGGATCTGCGTGCGCAGGGCAGGGAGGCCGAAGCCATCGCGCTGCTGCAGCAGCAACCGCCCAGCACCGACAACGATCTGCTGATGGCCGAATGGGCGCGCCTGCGCGGCGACCACGCGCAGGCGCTGCACTACTACCAGCGCGTGCTTGCTGCACAGCCGGAGAATGTGGATGCGCAGCTGGGCCAGGTGCAGGCCTGGATCGGCACCGGCGATCTGGCCAGCGCACGCCGCCAGATGCACGACGCACCGCCGGCAGTGGACGATACCGAAATCGGCCAGCAGCGCCAGCTCGCCACCATCTGGACCGACCTGCGCGAGGACAGGAAGGCCCTGGCGATCCTGCGCGCGCTGCTGGCGCGCAAGACCGGGCCCGATGCACAGTCCTGGCGTGACGCGGCACGACTGGTGCGCCGCGATGATCCACAGCAGGCGCTGGACATGTACGCGCAGGCGATGGCCGACAACGGCCTGTTGGCTTCCAGCCAGGCCACGCCGCGCGACAACCGCGCGCTGACCCTGGCCAGCCGCGAGACGGCCGGCGATGACTGGTTGCGGCGCAGCCTGCGCAGTGACGTGGAAACCCTGTACCAGCAGGAGAATCCCACCCTGACGGTGATGCAGGACACCGGCCGCCGCAGTGATGGAACCCCGGGCATTTCGCGGCTGTCGCGTGATACCCGCATCGCGCATCTCGACGCACCGTTCGCCGGTGGCCTGGGCTGGGCGCGCATCGAGCAGGTGAGCTTCGATGCGGGCCGCTTCCAGACCGACGGAAACGGCGCCTACGACGAGGATTTCGGCAGCTGCGACCTGGATCTGCTGCAGGCCGACAACAGCCGCCTGCGCGCACCGGGTTGCACCCGTTTCGTGCATCAGCGGCGGACGTCCGGCGCTGGCTTTGCTGTCGGCTGGCGCACCTTGGATGACCGCTGGAACTTCGATATCGGCCACACCCCGTCCAACTACGTGGTCGGCAACTGGCTCGGCGGTGTCACCCTCAATGGTGACCTCGGGCGCTTCGGCTGGGGCGCCACGCTGTCGCGGCGGCCGATGACCAATTCGCTGCTGTCGCAGGCCGGTGCGGTTGATCCGCGCAGCGGCATCAGCTGGGGCGGCGTCACCGCCAACGGCGTGACCTTCAGCCTCGGCTACGACCAGGGCGGCCGCGATGGCGTGTGGTCGAACTGGAGCTGGCATCGGCTGACCGGGCACAACGTGGTCGACAACACCCGCGCACGCGCGATGGTGGGCTGGTACCACAAGCTGATCCAGCGCCCCGACATGCGGCTGGATGTGGGTACCACCGCGATGTACTGGCGCTACCAGAAGGACCTGGGCGGCTACTCGCTGGGCCAGGGCGGCTACTACAGCCCGCAGCGCTATGCATCGCTGAGCCTGCCGGTCAGCTTTGCCTGGCGCAACGACGTGTGGTCGGTGCGCCTGGATGGCTCGGTCAGTGTGTCCAGTGCGCGTACCTCGTCGATCAGCCGTTTCCCCGACCAGGCCTTGATCGAGCGCGTGATTGCACAGCTTGAGCCGCAGTACGGCCCGCTGCGGCTGGACGAGGCCGGCCTGTACACCGGTGACAGCAGCAGCACGGGCACCGGGTACCGCCTGTACGGCGCGGTGGAACGCCGCCTCGGCGACCACTTCGTGCTGGGCGCTGCTGGCACCCTCCAGCGCAGCCGCGATTTCTCGCCGAATTCGCTCCAGCTCTACCTGCGCTACACCTTCAAGCCCTGGCAGGGAAACCTGCCGCTGCCCGTATCACCACTGGTGCCGTATGGCGAATTCCGCTGACCTGCGGCGACGGCGCCTGCTGCAGGCGGTCGCCACGCTGCCGCTGCTCGGCGTGTGCCGTGTGCAGGCCGCGCCCGCCCCGCGCTGGCCGGCGTGGCAGGTACTGCTCGACAGCAGCCTGAGCCGCGACGGGCGCATGATCGATCGCAGCCAGGACGATCAGCGCAGCACCTCCGAAGGCCAGTCCTATGCCTTGTTCTTCGCCCTGGTCGACAACAACCAGGCGCTGTTCGACCGCATCCTGGGCTGGACCCAGGACAACCTTGCCGGTGGCGACATGGGCAAGCGCCTGCCGGCCTGGCTGTGGGGACGCGATGACGCCGGCGCCTGGCGGGTTCTGGACGACAACCCGGCCTCGGACTCCGATCTCTGGCTGGCCTACGCGCTGCTGGAAGGCGCGCGGCTGTGGCGCCGTCCGGCGCTGAAGGCCATCGCGGAGGGCATGCTGGTGCAGGTGCGGGCGCGCGAGATCGTGGATCTGCCCGGGCTCGGCCCAATGCTGTTGCCAGGCCCACAGGGGTTCATTGAAGGGGACGCCACGCGGGTCAACCCCAGCTATCTGCCACTGCCGCTGCTGCGCCGCTTTGCGGCGGAGGATCGCAGCGGGCCGTGGCAGGCGCTGGCGCGCAACAGCGTGCAGTTGCTGCAGCAGAGCAGCCCGCACGGGTTCGCACCGGACTGGGCGGCGTGGAAAGGCGATCGCTTCGTCGTCGATCCGGTGCGCGGTGCGGTCGGCGGCTACGACGCCATCCGCTGCTACACCTGGGCAGGCATGACCGCATCGCGCGATCCGTTGTTCCGCGCGCAGCTGGCGGCGCTGTCCGGACCGCTGCAGCGCCTGCGCAGTGGTGCACCGATGTGGGAAAAGATCGACACCCGCAGTGGCCAGGGGCAGGGCGAAGGCAACTACGGATTCCGCGCGGCCCTGCTGCCCTATCTGATCGCGCAGGGCGAAGCGGAGCGCGCGCAGTCGCTGCGGGCCAGCCTGCCCAGCGCCGAGCAGCAACGCGCCGATGCACCGGCCTATTACTCGCAGATGCTGGCCCTGTTCGGCGTGGGTTGGGCCGAAGGACGCTGGCGCTTCGCCGCCGACGGCCGCCTGCAGCCGCGCTGGTAGCTGCAGTGCTGCGGGGTCGGATCCCATTGCATCGCAATGGGCTCTGGCCCCACACAACGGTCATTCCAGCGCGTAGCGCAGGGTGAACAGCACCGCCACCAGCCACACCGCCGGATGCACTTCGCGCCAGCGGCCGGTGCCCGCCTTCAGCGCGGCATAGGCGATGAAGCCGAAGGCCAGGCCGTTGGCAATGGAGTAGGTGAACGGCATTGCCAGCGCACACAGCGCGGCCGGCACCGATTCGGTCAGGTCGCTCCAGTCCACCTCCACCAGTTCGCGCAGCATCAGGCCGGCCACGAACAGCAGCGCCGGCGCGGTGGCATAGCTGGGCACCATCGACGCCAGCGGCGAGAACAGCAGCGCGGCCAGGAACAGTGCCGACACCACCAATGCGGTCAGGCCGGTGCGGCCGCCCACCTGCACGCCCGAGGCGCTTTCGGCAAAGGCCGTGGTGCTGCTGGTGCCGAGCACCGAACCGGCCACGATGGCGGTGCTGTCGGCCAGCAGCGCGCGGCCGAAACGCTTCTGCGCGCCCGGTAGTTTCAGCAGGCCGGCGCGGCCGACCACGCCATAAAGCGTGCCGGTGGCATCGAACACTTCCACCAGCACGAACACCAGTACCACCTGCAGCAATACGGCGATCGGCGCACCACCGTCGTGGTGCAGCAGGCCCGGCAGGTCCAGCTGCAGGAAGGTCGGCGCCAGGCTCGGCGGCAGCGAAACCAGGCCCTGGTACTGCACATCGCCCAATGCCCAGCCGGCGCCGGTCACCGCCAGGATGCCGATCAGGATCGCACCACGCACGCGGCGCGCTTCCAGCACCGCGATCAGCAGGAAGCCGGCCAGTGCCAGCAGCGGCGGCGCCGTGTTCAACGGGCCCAGTGCCACCAGCGTATCTTCATTGCCGACAATCACGCCGGATTTCTGCAGCGCGATGATCGCCAGGAACAGGCCGATGCCGGCCACGATGGCCGAGCGCAGCGATGAGGGAATACCCGATACCAGCCACGCGCGTACTCCGGTCAGCGACAGCACCAGGAACACCAGGCCTGAGATGAACACCGCACCCAGTGCCTGCTGCCACGGCAGGCCGGCGGCGCCGACCACGGTGAAGGCGAAGAACGCGTTCAGGCCCATGCCCGGCGCCATGCCCACCGGGAAGTTGGCGGCCAGCGCCATTACCGCCGAACCCAGCGCTGCGGCCAGGCAGGTGGCCACGAACACCGCGCCGGCATCCATGCCGGTGGTGCCGAGGATCTCGGGGTTCACGAAGACGATGTAGGACATCGTCAGGAAGGTGGTGACACCGGCCAGCAGTTCGGTGCGCACGGTGGTGCCGTGCTGCTGCAGCTGGAACAGGCGCTCGAACAGGGACATGGGGTCGCTCATGGGTAGATGCCGGCCGCTGGCCGGCATGCATGGTCGGTACACATTGCAAAAAGGAGAAAGGCCGCGCGAGCGCGGCCTTTCCGGTTGCCTTACTTCAGCGCCTTGAAGCGCAGGCGCTTCGGCGCGGCGTCGTCGCCCATGCGGCGGCGCTTGTCTTCTTCGTACTCGCGGTAGTTGCCCTGGAAGAACTCCACGTGCGAGTCGCCTTCGAACGCCAGGATGTGGGTCGCGATGCGATCCAGGAACCAGCGGTCGTGCGAAATGACGAAGGTGTTGCCCGGGAACTCCAGCAGCGCATCTTCCAGCGCACGCAGGGTTTCGATGTCCAGGTCGTTGGACGGTTCGTCGAGCAGCAGCACGTTGCCACCCTGCAGCAGGGTCTTGGCCATGTGCAGGCGGCCACGCTCACCACCGGACAGCGAACCGACCATCTTCTGCTGGTCCTGGCCCTTGAAGTTGAAGCGGCCGATGTAGGCGCGCGACTGGATCTCGATGCCGTTGATGTTGAGGATGTCCAGGCCGCCGGCGATTTCCTGGAAGACGTTGTGGTTGCCTTCCAGCTTGTCGCGGCTCTGGTCCACGTAGGACAGCTGCACGGTCGGGCCGATCACGATCTCGCCCGAATCCGGCTTTTCCTGGCCGGTGATCATCTTGAACAGGGTCGACTTGCCGGCGCCGTTCGGGCCGATGATGCCGACGATCGCGCCCGGCGGAATCAGCATCGAGAGGTTGTCGATCAGCAGGCGGTCGCCGAACTTCTTGGAGACGTTCTTGAACTCCATCACCATGTTGCCCAGGCGCTCGCCCGGCGGAATGAAGATTTCGTTGGTCTCGTTGCGCTTCTGGTAATCCTGCGACTGCAGCTCTTCCAGGCGGGCCAGACGGGCCTTGCCCTTGGAGCGGCCGCCCTTGGCGTTCTGGCGCGACCACTCCAGCTCCTTCTGGATCGCCTTCTGGCGGGCCTTTTCCTGGTTTTCTTCCTGCTTCAGGCGCTCATCCTTCTGCACCAGCCATTCGGTGTAGTTACCCTTCCACGGAATGCCGCGGCCGCGGTCCAGTTCCAGGATCCACTCGGCGGCGTTGTCCAGGAAGTAGCGATCGTGGGTAACGGCCACCACGGTGCCGGTGTAGCGCGCCAGGAACTGTTCCAGCCATTCCACCGACTCGGCGTCGAGGTGGTTGGTCGGTTCGTCCAGCAGCAGCATGTCCGGCTTCTGCAGCAGCAGGCGGCACAGCGCCACGCGGCGCTTTTCACCACCGGACAGGTTGGCGATCTTGGCATCCCACGGCGGCAGGCGGAGCGCATCGGCGGCCACGTCCAGCTGGTTTTCCAGGGTATGCGCATCACCGGCGGCCAGGATCGCCTCCAGGCGCTCCTGCTCCTTGGCCAGCGCGTCGAAGTCGGCACCTTCCTCGGCGTAGGCGGCATACACCGCTTCCAGCGCAGCCTGCGCCTGCAGCACTTCGCCCACGCCTTCCTCGACCGACTCGCGCACGGTCTTGTTCGGGTCCAGTTCCGGTTCCTGCGCCAGGTAGCCGACCTTGATGCCCGGCTGCGGGCGGGCCTCGCCCTCGAAATCGGTGTCCACGCCGGCCATGATCTTCAGCACGGTGGACTTGCCGGCGCCGTTCAGGCCCAGCAGGCCGATCTTGGCACCCGGGAAGAAGGACAGCGAGATGTCCTTGATGATCTGCCGCTTGGGCGGGACCACCTTGGACACGCGGTTCATGGTGTAGATGTATTGCGACGACATGAGGTCTCCGTAGGCGCGGCCCTGCACCCGACCCGTCACGGGAACATCCCGTTGCGGCAGCGGGCACAGACTGGAATGGAATACCGCCAATTATAGCCGGAACCGGTTCCGGGCCGCGCCCGGCGCAGGGGCGCCGGCTGGCCGTGGCCTGAATACTCCGTCACAGTCCTGCAGCGGGAAGCGTTTCCAGCCGGAAACGGTTCAGATCGGTTGCGCAATATGGGCTCACCACCACCCAAACAGAGGTCTGACATGCGCATCAATCGAGTAATGGCCAGCGCCGTGGCCTCTGTGCTGGCGCTCGGTGCCGTGGCTCCCGCCTTCGCCGACAACGACCACCGCCGCGGCCACGACCGCCGCGAGTGGCGCGAGGACCGCCGCGAGTGGCGACAGGACCGCCGTGACTGGGAACGCGACCGCCGCGAGGCCCGGCGCGACTGGGAACGCGACCGCCGCGACTGGCACCGCGACCATGACCGCTACTACCGCCCGGCACCGCCGCGCGTGGTCTATCGTCCGGCCTACGGCCCGGGCTATGGCTGGAAGGTCGGCCACCGCTATCGCGACTACTACCGCGGCCCGATCTACGTGGTGAACGACTACCCGCGCTACAACCTGCGTCGCCCGCCCTACGGGCACCAGTGGATCCGCGATGACCGCGGCAACATGCTGCTGGTCGCCATCGCGACCGGTGTGATCGCCCAGTACGTACTCAGCAGCCGCTGAGGGGCGCGGCTGGGGTCGGATCCCTTTCCAACGGAAAGGGCTCTGACCCCACGACATCAATCGAAACCATACGGGGCCGGATTCCTTCGGGGATGCCGGCCCCGTCTGTTTCGGCCCCAGCGGGCCGGTGCGGGGCTACAATCGAGGGCTGAGCCGTACCCCTTTCCCTGCCTGCTGGAGTACCCGATGTTCCCGCGTGACGTCCGCATCGAATCCTACGATCCCGAACTGGCCAAGGCCATTGCCGCTGAAACCCAGCGCCAGGAAGACCACGTCGAGCTGATCGCCAGCGAGAACTACACCAGCCCGGCGGTGATGGAAGCCCAGGGCAGCCAGCTGACCAACAAGTACGCCGAAGGCTACCCGGGCAAGCGCTACTACGGCGGCTGCGAATACGTGGACATTGCCGAGCAGCTGGCGATCGACCGCCTCAAGCAGCTGTTTGGTGCCGACTACGCCAACGTGCAGCCGCACAGCGGTTCGCAGGCCAACCAGGCCGTGTACTTCGCCCTGCTGCAGCCGGGTGACACCATCCTTGGTATGAGCCTGGCCCACGGCGGCCACCTCACCCACGGCGCCAAGGTGAATGCTTCCGGCAAGCTGTTCAACGCCGTGCAGTACGGTGTGAACGATCAGGGCCTGATCGATTACGACGAAGTCGAGCGCCTGGCCCTGGAGCACAAGCCGAAGATGGTCGTGGCCGGCTTCTCGGCCTACTCGCAGGTGATCGACTGGGCGCGCTTCCGCGCCATCGCCGACAAGGTCGGTGCGTACCTGTTCGTGGACATGGCCCACGTTGCCGGTCTGGTCGCCGCAGGCGTCTACCCGAGCCCGCTCGAGCACGCCCACGTGGTCACCTCCACCACCCACAAGACCCTGCGCGGCCCGCGTGGCGGCATCATCATCGCCAAGGGCGCCGACGAAGACCTGGTCAAGAAGCTGCAGTCGATCGTGTTCCCGGGCATCCAGGGCGGTCCGCTGATGCACGTCATCGCCGGCAAGGCCGTGGCCTTCAAGGAAGCGCTGGAACCGGGCTTCAAGGCCTACCAGCAGCAGGTGGTGAAGAACGCCCAGGCGATGGCCAATACGCTGATCGAGCGTGGCTACAAGATCGTCTCCGGCGGCACCCAGAACCACCTGATGCTGGTCGACATGATCGGCAAGGACGTGTCCGGCAAGGACGCGGAAGCGGCGCTGGGCAAGGCCCACATCACCGTCAACAAGAACTCGGTGCCGAACGACCCGCGTTCGCCGTTCGTGACCTCGGGCCTGCGCCTGGGCACCCCGGCGGTGACCACCCGTGGCTACGTCGAACAGGACTGCGTGGACCTGGCCAACTGGATCGCCGACGTGCTCGACGCGCCGAACGATGACGCCGTCATTGCCCGCGTGCGCGATGCCGTCAGCGCGCAGTGCCGCAAGTACCCGGTCTACGGCTGATCAGGGCCGGGGTCAGAGCCCTTTCCTGGCGGAAAGGGATCCGACCCCGCCTTCCGGATCGACGCAGGGGGCGGATCCCTTCCCGCAGGGAAGGGCTCTGACCCCGACATCAGGAATCCCGCGCATGGATGAGCGCCGCCTCAAGTACCTGTACATCGCACTGGCGGTGCTGTTCGGCCTGCCCAGCCTGTTCTTCGGCGGTGCCGGCGCCTGCATCGCCGTGGTCATGGGCGTGATCGGGCTCGTCTCGCTGGACGCGGACAAACTGTTGTTTGCCGCCGGCATGCTCGCGTGGGGATCCTGCGCGATCACCGGCCTGGTGGCCTGGGTCGCACTGAGCATCGTCTGGCTGCGCGATGGTGCACGCGGGCTGCACATGGCATCACGCCGCTGGTGGCTGCTGCTGGGCCTGGGCGTGCTGGCAGGCCTGCCCTTGCTGGCGATGGCGCTGTATTACTTCGCCGAGCTGGGTTCGTCCGTGCTCAGCGGGCTGTTCGCCGGGCCGTCCCTGTTGGTGCCCACCGGTACGTTGATCCTCCTGCGGCTGCGTGCTGACGCCCTGGGCGAGCCATCCGGCCGGGCGCGATCAGAGGTGTAGGCCCGCGTGGATGAGCGCCGCCTCAAGTACCTGTACACCGCGCTGGCGGTGCTGTCTGGCCTGCCCAGCCTGGTGGTGGGCGGTGCCGCAGCGACGATGCTGCTGCTGACGGGGCTGGGCCAGTTCGGTCATGGCACGCTGGCCTCGGTGACGGTGATGCCGTTGTGGGGCCTGGCCGGCATTGCCGGCTGCCTGGCCTGGTTGTGGCTCAGCGCGGGTTTTCTGATGCAGGGGCGTGCCGGGCTGCACGTGCACCGCCTCTGGTGGTGGATGCTGCTGGCAGGCGGTCTCGCCGCCTTGCCCCCGCTGGGGCTGGCGCTGTGGTGGGGCATCGCCGTGCATGCCGAAGGCAACGGCTTGTTACTGTTGGGCCCACCGCTGCTGGTGATGGCAGGGCATCTGGTGTGGCTGCGTTGGGCGCGCGCGGCCTCGGCGCCGCCGGCACCCGCTTGAACGCGCAGCGCTGACCGCGCAGAAGGCTCGGTTCGACCGAAATGCAGGCACTTCCGCGCAGAGAGCATTTGCTGCCGGGCCCCTTCTCAGGTACCTTTGCGACGCTGCCATGACCGTGGCAATAGGTACTTCCCTGAGCCAGGCGTTCCATGCATTGCCCCTTCTGCCAACATGCCGATACCCGGGTCATCGACTCGCGCGTCTCTGAAGACGGCGCGACGATCCGCCGTCGGCGTGAATGCGAAGCCTGCGGCGAGCGCTTCAGCACCATGGAAACAGTCGAGCTGAAGCTGCCGGCCATCGTCAAGAGCGATGGCACCCGCGAAGCGTTCGATCAGCGCAAGGTACGTGCTGGCTTCGACCGCGCGCTGCAGAAGCGTGCGGTGGCCGAAGACAAGATCGAAGCGGCAGTACGCGCTGTGGTCCACCAGCTGCGCATCAGCGGCGAGCGCGAAGTGCCCTCCATCAAGGTCGGCGAGTTCGTCATGAACGAACTGCGCAAGCTCGACCATGTCGGCTATGTGCGCTTCGCTTCGGTCTACCGCAGCTTCGAGGACGTGGCCGATTTCCGCGAGGAGATCGAGAAGCTTGAACGCGACCTGCCGTCCAGTACCGAACAGCTGCAGCTGCTGGGCGATGTCATCGCCCTGACCAAGAAGAAGAAGGGCTGACCACCTCTGCCCTGGTGGGTGCCAACCTTGGTGGGCACTGATGGCATGGGTCTCCTTCGCTCTGGTGGGCGCCAACCTCAGTTGGCACTGATGGCATGGATCTCCTTTGCTCTGGTGGGTGCCAACCTTGGTTGGCACTGATGGCATGGATCTCCTTTGCTCTGGTGGGTGTCAACCTTGGTTGGCACTGATGGCATGGATCTCCTTTGCTCTGGTGGGTGCCAACCTTGGTTGGCACCGATGGCGTGGATCTACACCGGCGGCGTTACCATGGCCGCATGACCACCCCGTTCTCCGTCCTCGACCACCTGCACATGGCCAACGCGCTGCGCCTGGCCGAGCGCGCTGCCTATACCACCCGCCCGAACCCGATGGTCGGCTGCGTGATCGCCCATGGCGAACGCGTGGTCGGGCAGGGCTGGCACCAGCGCGCCGGTGGACCGCACGCCGAAGTGTTCGCGTTGCGCGAGGCCGGTAGCGAGGCGCGCGGTGCCACCGCCTACGTCACTCTGGAGCCCTGTGCCCACTACGGGCGCACACCGCCGTGTGCACTGGCGCTGATCGAAGCGGGCGTGTCGCGCGTGGTTGCCGCAATGCGCGATCCGTTCCCGAAGGTCGATGGCGGTGGCTTTGATCTGCTGCGCAATGCCGGCATCGAGGTCGCCGAAGGACTGATGGCGACGCAGGCACGTGAGCTCAACAAAGGCTTCCTGTCACGCGTGGAGCGCAATCGGCCGTGGTTGCGGGTGAAGCTGGCCGCGAGCCTTGATGGGCGTACCGCGATGGCCGACGGCAGCTCCAAGTGGATCACCGGTCCAGCCGCACGCGAAGACGTGCAGCACTGGCGTGCGCGTGCTGGTGCAATCCTGACCGGCGCCGACACCGTGCTGGCCGACGACCCGATGCTGACCGTGCGCCTGGCCGATACCGAAGTGATGCCACCGTTGCGCGTGGTACTCGATTCGCGCCTGCGTTCGCTCGAATGTAGTCGCGTGCGCGAGGACGGGGCACCGACGCTGTACCTGCACGATGCGGCGGTGAGTGCGCCGGATGCGGCGGACGCAGAATTTGCCAGCGTGCCCAGCGCAGAGGGACGGTTGGATCTGGGCGCGGTGCTGGCCCTGCTGGCCGAACGCGGCATCAACGAAGTGCATACCGAAGCCGGCGCGACGCTGGCCGGTGCCTTGCTGCGCGGCGGCTGGGTGGACGAGCTGCTGCTGTACCAGGCCCCCACACTGCTGGGCGACGGCGGACGCCCGTTGCTGACCGGCCTCGGCATCGATGCCATGGACCAGCAACGCCGCCTGCGGGTGGTTGACCAGCGCCAGGTCGGCGAGGACATCCGGCTGCTGCTGCGGCCGTGAGGGAATGGCGGTATCTCCGGCGTCGTCAGGTGCCCTTGTCCTCGTCCTCGTCTTCGTAGGCGGGGCACTGTTCTTTCACTGCTGCTTCCACAGCACGTGCAGGTCGCGGCAGTAGGCACTGAGCGCTTCCCCCGCCAGCTCTGTCGACTTCGACCGTAGTCTGCGGCGGCTGATGCCGTCGTCGTACTCGTCCGGCAGGACCGTCGGTGCACATCGATCGTGGTACTGCAGGAACGCGCAGCAGTCGTCGTTCTCGCTCAGCTGTGCATCAATGTCCCTGTCACGTAGCTGGTTCGACTCGAAGGCAACCGATGGGCGGATGATGAAGGTCTTGGGCCTGTACGCTTCGACCTGCCCACACACCATCAGCGCCAGCAGCATGACAGTAGTCGACGTCGTACGATGTTTCATGCGGTTGCCCCGGTGGAAGAGGGCAACCGCATTGACATGCAGGCCGCGCAAGGCCATGCAACGGTTCTGAAAGTGCAGTCGCCCTTGTCGTCGGCGACGATGAGCCGAGCGTGGGCTCGGCTCTATACGTGGCTTACGCGCACTCGTCGGTCCACATCATTTCGGCGATCGGGCGCAGCGACTTGCACTCCTGCGTCATCTCGTCGGCCGACTTCACCTGGGCCTTGGCCTTCAGTTCCTCGGCCATCGCGTCCACGCCGCCGATCTGGTCCGGTGCGATCTTCGCCACGCAGCTGCGGTGCTGCTGCAGCAACAGGTCGCAACCCGGAACGCCGGTCACCTTCGGCGCGTTGGCCGCCTGCGCGTCCTGCATCCAGTCCTCGAACGGTGCCAGCGCACCGGCCACGGTGCCCACCAGATCATCGAAGTTGCCGCTGTACCAGTAGCCATTGTCCTTGGCCGGATACAGGGTGAAGGTGCCGCTGGCCGGAACGCGCGCGCCACTCTGCAGTGCCTGGGTATAGGCATCGGTGAACTGCTTGCGCGCGGCCGGGCTGGCATCGTCGGCCAGGCTGGCGGCGAACAGCGGGCGGACCTTGCCCAGGTCGGGCACCTGGCAGCTGTAGCTGATCCGCGCCAGCTTCTGGTCTTCAACGTATTCGTTGTCTTCGATCACGCTCTTGGTCGCGCGGCACTCCGAATCGCGCAGCGCCTTGGCATACAGCGCTTCGGTGCCCGCAGCGTCGACCTTGGCGCCGGTGCTGGCCAGTACCGTCTGCCAGGGTTCGGCCAAGGCCTTGGCCAGCGCACCCGGGTTCGGGGTCACGGCGTCCTGGCCCTCGAACGCCGGCTTCAGTGCGTCGTTGAGCGTGCGCGTGGCGGCCGCGTCGTCTTCCAGCAGCACGCGTGCATACAGGTCGAAGGCCTGCTCGGGCGTCAGTTGGGCCGGTGCTGCGCTGGCAATCAGCGGGGCGCACAGCAGCACGCTGGCCAGAAGGGTTCGGGTGGGGGTCTTCATGACGGTGTTTTCCTGTTCCAGACGCGCGCAAGCCTAGCGCATCTGCCCACACTTTCGATGGCGCGATGCAACCAGGTGACGGTGTGCAGCGGACAAAAAACGGGCCCCTTGCGGGGCCCGTTCGATCGCACGACGAGGAGCGATCGTTGGATCAGAAGCTGGCGCGCACGCCAACCGAGTACTGGGTGACGTCGCGGTAGCCGGAGATTTCGCCCACCAGACCCCAGGTCTTGGTGAAGTTGATCTGGCCGCCGACGGTGCCGACCCAGGTGCCCTTGTAGTTGTTGCCGCCGTCCATGTAACCGGCCTTGGCCCAGGCTTCGGTCATGCGCGACGGCTTGCCGCGGATGCCCATGGTGACGCGGCCCAGGTTGGTGTGGTCCTTGCCGTGGTAACGCACGCCGTCATAGCGCAGGGTCGATTCGGCGTTCTGGCGAACCCAGGCGGCATCTGCGGTGAAGTCCACGCGGTCGGTCCATGGCATGTGGTAGCCGATGCCGAGCTCCGGCTGGTTCAGTTCCAGTTTCAGCGAATCCTCGCCGTAGTGGCGGGTCTTGCTGGTACGCGACCATCCGCCGAACACGTAGACCTGTTCAGCCAGCGCGACCGAACCACGCAGGTAGCCGCCGTCGACCTTCGGGTCGTCCAGTGCGTTGTCGTCAACCTTGACCTGCGTCCAACCGCCTTCGACGTAGGTGTAGCTAAGGGCGTCGGCCGAGGCCGAGAACGGGGCGGCGGCCAGCAGGGCGGCCACGATCAGGATCTTGCGCATGGGAATTCCTGTGAATTTCAGTCCATTGGCGGGCCTGCCGTCGCGGCTGCCCGTGGCGACATCATGTCGTCCAGGGCGGAATTTTAATGAAAGTTTTACAAATTGCGAGCGACGGCCGTCACAGCTGCGGCATCCGACCCCGTTCAGCCTGGGCTGTTACACTGGTCACGCCGGTTCGCCGGTATACAAACGTCTTCAGGGCGGGGTGCAATTCCCCACCGGCGGTAGGTGCGCAAGCACGAGCCCGCGAGCGCCCCGGCCCACGGCCGGGGGTCAGCAGATCCGGTCCAATGCCGGAGCCGACGGTCATAGTCCGGATGAAAGAAGACGGTGCCACAGGGCTCATGCCCTGCGTGCGCCTGTTTGCCTTGCGGCGTTTTTCGCTCACTTTTCGCGGAGAACGTTACTTGTTTACTGGAATCATCGAAGGCGTCGGCCGTCTGGCCGCACGCGAATCCATCGGCGGCGATGTCCGCTTCACCTTCAGTGTCGGGAATCTGCCGTTCGACAACGTGCAGATGGGCGAGAGCATTGCCATCAACGGCGTCTGTCTCACTGTCATCGCATTCGACGCCAGCAGCTTCCAGGCCGATGCCTCCACCGAGACCCTGGGCCTGACCACGCTGGGCCAGCTGGGCGAAGGGGCAGTCATCAACCTGGAACGCGCCATGCGGCCAACCGACCGCCTCGGCGGCCATCTGGTCAGCGGCCACGTCGACGGCCTCGGCCAGGTGCTGTCCATCCACGAAGACGCGCGTGCCCAGCGTTGGCGTTTCGCCGCGCCGGCCTCGCTGCGCCGCTACATCGCCAAGAAGGGCTCGATCTGCGTGGATGGCGTCAGTCTCACCGTCAACGAAGTGGACGATGAAGGCTTCGAAGTCGCCCTCATTCCGCACACCGTGGCCAACACCGCGTTTTCCGCTACCGGCGTGGGCAGCGCGGTGAACCTGGAAATCGATCTGGTCGCTCGGTATGTCGAGCGGTTGTTGGGTGAAGGAGCCCGCGCATGAACTTCGCACCCATCCCCGAAATCCTGGAAGACATCCGCCTGGGCCGCATGGTGGTCATCGTCGATGACGAAGACCGCGAGAACGAAGGCGACCTGATCATGGCCGCCGAGCTGGTGAAGGCCAGCGACATCAATTTCATGGTCACCCACGGCCGTGGCCTGGTGTGCCTGCCGCTCACCCGCACGCGCGCGGCCGATCTGGGCCTGGCGCCGATGGTGCAGGCCAATACCGCCCAGTTCCAGACCAACTTCACGGTCAGCATCGAGGCTGCCGAGGGCGTTACCACCGGCATCTCGGCGCATGACCGCGCGCACACCATCCGCACCGCGGTGAAGCCCAATGCCAAGCCATCGGACCTGCACCAGCCGGGCCACATCTTCCCGCTGATCGCCCAGCCGGGCGGCGTGCTGACCCGCGCCGGCCACACCGAAGCCGGCGTCGACCTGGCCATGCTGGCCGGGCTGGAGCCGGCCGGTGTGCTGGTGGAGATCCTGAACCCGGATGGCAGCATGGCGCGCCGCCCGGAGCTGGAAATGTTCGCCCGCGAGCACGGGCTGAAGATGGGCTCCATCGCCGATCTGATCGCCTACCGCCTGGCCACCGAAAAGACCGTTGAACGCGTGGACGAGCGCGAGATCGACACCGAGTTCGGCCCGTTCAAGCTGGTGACCTACCGCGACCGCATCGCCCACGACATGCATTTCGCGCTGGTGCGCGGGACCCCGGATGCGGACACCCCGACCCTGGTACGCGTGCAGGTGGAAAATCCGCTGGCTGACCTGCTGCATTGGCGCCGTGACGACTTTGGCGTGGCCGCCACCGATGCCCTGCGTGCGATCGATGCCGAAGGCAGTGGCGTGATGGTGGTGCTGTCGGCCCCGCGCGACGGCGAAGCCCTGCTGGCCCGCCTGCGCCAGCAGCCGGCGCCGGTGGTGCCGGGCAAGGACAAGGATGTGGGCCAGTGGCGCCGCAATGGTGCCGGCGCGCAGATCCTGTCCGACCTGGGCCTGGGCAAGCTGCGCGTGCTGGGCACCCCCCGCCGCCAGATCGGCCTGGCCGGGTACGGCCTGGAAGTGGTGGAGACGGTGACCCTGTAATGGGTAGTGCCGGCCGCTGGCCGGCAACCGCATCCCCGGGCTTGCCGGCCAGCGCCCGGCACTACCGGTGGGTGCCGACCCCTGCCATCGGTGGATGCCGACCGTTGGTCGGCACGCCCTTGCGCGCCCGCCAGCCACGGCCGGGGTCCATCCACGCTAGAATTACCCCCTTATCGAGTCCCCCAAGCCGCATATGAGCCACTTCGAAGGCGATCTTCGCACTCCCGAATCGGCGCGCTTCGCCATCCTGGCCAGCCGCTGGAATGCCCGCATCACCGACACGCTGGTCGCTGGCGCCCGCCAGAGCCTGGCCGGCAACGGCATCACCGAAGCCAACATCGACGTGATCCGCGTGCCGGGTGCCTGGGAGCTGCCGCTGGTGGCCGCGCGCCTGGCCGCTGCCCACGAACACGCCGCCATCCTCACCCTGGGCTGCGTGATCCGTGGCGATACCCGTCATTACGAGCACGTGGCCGACCGCTGCGCTGAAGGCTTGATGCGCGTGCAGCTGGATTTCGGCGTGCCGGTGCTGAACGGCGTGCTGGCGGTGGAACGCGTTGAAGACGCCGAGGCCCGCGCAGGCGGCAGCCACGGCAACAAGGGCGAGGAAGTCGCACTCGCCGCATTGGAAATGGTCAATCTTCTGGAGCAGCTGCCATGAACAAGAACACCCAGGGCAAGCCCTCCGGTAAACCCGTCCGCCGCGATGGCGTCGATCCGGTGCTGCGCTCGCGCGCACGCCGTCGCGCGGTGCAGGCCATCTACGCCTGGCAGATCTCCGGCGGCAACGCCCAGTCGCTGATCGCCCAGTTCGCCCACGAGCAGGCCCGCGAAATCGCCGACCTGGCGTATTTCGAGGCGCTGCTGCACGGTGTGCTCGACAACCGCCGCGACATCGACGAAGCGCTCGGCCCGTACCTGGACCGTGGCATCGAAGAAGTGGACGCGATCGAACGCGCGGTGCTGCGCCTGGCCGGCTACGAGCTGCGCTACCGCCTGGACGTGCCGTACCGCGTGGTGATCAACGAAGCCATCGAATCGGCCAAGCGCTTCGGTTCCGAACATGGCCACACCTACGTCAACGGCGTGCTGGATCGTGCCGCCGTGGAATGGCGCAAGGTCGAATCGGGTCACTGACCCACCCGTGGTAGTGCCGGCCGCCGGCCGGCAGCTGCAGGGATCCTGAGGTTGCCGGCGAGCGGCCGGCACTACCGCCCACCGCGCCTTGCGCGGCACGTACAACAGCGGGAACGCCCCATGTCCCTGGCCGAATTCGCCCTCATCGACCGCATCCGCGCCCGTACCCTCGAGCGCGACGACATCCTGCTCGGCATCGGCGATGACGCCGCGCTGCTTCAGCCGCGTGCCAATGAACAACTGGTGGTTACCGCCGACACGCTCAACAGCGGCGTGCACTTCCCGGTGGAAACCCCGGCCTTCGACATCGGCTGGAAGACCCTGGCGGTCAACCTGTCGGACCTGGCCGCGATGGGCGCGCGGCCGGCGTGGTGCACGCTGGCGTTGTCGCTGCCGGAAGCGTCTGAAGACTGGATCGAGGCCTTCGCCGATGGCTTCTTTGCCCTGGCCGACCAGCACGACATCGCGCTGATCGGCGGCGACACCACGCGCGGTCCGCTGTCGCTGTCGGTGACTGCGATGGGCCAGGTCGGGCGTGGCCAGGCGCTGCGCCGCGACCGCGCACAGGTGGGCGATGACATATGGGTGAGCGGCACGCTGGGCGATGCCGCCGGTGCGCTGCGCCTGTGGCAGCAGGGCGCGCTGAACCTGGCCACCGCCACGTTGCTGGCCGACTACGAGAGCCTGCGCCTGCGCCTGCTGCGGCCGACGCCGCGTGTGACCCTCGGCCTGCGCCTGCGTGCCTTCGCGCATGCGGCGGTGGATGTGTCCGACGGCCTGCTGGCCGACCTGGGCCACATCGCCACGCGCAGCAACCTGGCCGCACACGTCGATGCCGATTCGCTGCCGATCTCGCACGCGCTGCGTGAGCTGCTCGGCCGCGACGATGCGCGCGATTGCGCATTGCGTGGTGGCGACGACTACGAACTGTGCTTCACCGCCGCCGCCGACCAGCGCGATGCGCTGCATTACCTGGCCGAATCGCTGGACCTGCCGCTCACCCGGATTGGTCGTATTGCCGAAGGGCTGGGCGTGCACGTGGATGGCGAAGCCGCCGACGGCGGCTATCAGCACTTCGCGTAGCCGCAGCGGTACTGCCCTGCTGGGTCAACCTTCGGGGTGGGGCCAGATCGATGTTGCTCTGGTAGGTGCCAACCTTGGTTGGCACGAATGTGTCAGCCGCGCGTGCCCACACCGTGTCGACCAAGGTCGACACCTACCCGGGCGGAGGCACATCGATGTTGCTCTGGTAGGTGCCAACCTTGGTTGGCACGGATGTGTCAGTCGCGCGTGGCAACACCATGTCGACCCAGGTCGACACCTACCAACGTGGTCTGGTTATACGTGCGGAACCGGCGCACCGAAGCGATTGTCGCCCGGCGTGCTGGGCAGCACCAGGAACACCAGCAGCACCAGGCTCGCAAACGGCACGAACGCCAGCAGCATCCACCAGCCCGAGCGATCGGTATCGTGCAAGCGGCGAATGGTTGCGGCAATGCACGGCAAGGCGAACACCAGCCACATCACTACGCTCAGCCCGGTAGCGACCAGCGCCAGGCCCTGCGAACCACTGTGACCGGCATAGAAGCTCAGCAGATACAGCGGGATCGAGACGATCAGGATGAACAGCTGGAACCACCAGAACTCGCTGCGGCTTGCACGGCCATTGAACTGTGCATAGCGTTTTGTTAGTGGGGTCATCATCTTGTGCATCAGTTCCCTCCAGGAAAGAAAAGAGCACTATCGACACCGGTGCACTGACGGGCCATACAATTTCTTGCAAACACGGGCCCCAATTGCCCCGAATGTGGGCACATCGACAGCTGCCATGGTTGTGTGCTCACGTGCAGTGCAACTGCACATCCACATATTGAGACAGCCCTCGGCACGCCAGAAGCAAGCCTTCGCGCACGTCCTCTCCAATCTGTTGATCTTCATCGCCATCCACACGCGTCCGTTCGCTCGCATGCAGCAGTTCCAGCAACACGGTCAGCCCGGCATTGGCGCGGTCCGCGCGTGCCATGGCCATCCGGTGACCCGACGTGTGGCCCTTCTTTGGCCAGGGTTGGCCGTCGGCGGCGTCTACCTGGCGGATGCGCTGCAGGCATGCCAGCAGCGTGGTGGCTGAAGGTGCGGTACTGCCTTGGGTGGCACTGAGTGTGGTTTCGAGCGCACGGGCGATGGCCTCGGGCAGTTCGTTGGCGGCCTCGCCGAGGGTGGCGAACAGGTACGGGTAGTGTGTGGCAGTCATGGCGGCTTCCTTGTGCGTGCGACGAAGGGGCCACCCTGCTTAACAGCGAGGGTGGCGGACGGTGCGTGGTTGCAATACCGGTGACCGATGTACAAACGCCGGCGGGCACAATGACCCCATGCACCGCCCGCCATGTGAGCGCGGACAGAATGCCTGCCGACGCCGCCCGGGGGATGGACGACGCCGGCAGGCAAGCGTAAACAACATCGATCAAACGGGATTGCAAGGCCGTGCCACCCGTTGTCGGTGGCGCCACATGATTCGCATGCAGTGTCATGTATGCCAATGAGAAAGATTTGAAAATTCAAAGAAGGTGCAGACGCGTGGTGCGCGCCTCGGCATGGCAATCGCGACATTCCTGTAGAGCCCACGCTCGGATCATCGCAATCTGATCGAAAAGCGGCCGAGCATGGCTAGGCTCTACAGCAACAGCGTTGTGCGGGCGAACTGCAAGAAGAGACAATCGCGATGGCGCATGTCTTGTCTGGCTGGTTGCAGCCTTCATACTGCGGATGGATTTGCAACAAGTTGCATGGCATTCGGTGGCGTACCGGGGCGAAAGTTCCTGCCTATACCATCTTTCGATTCCTGGACGCCATGAACAGCCTCACCCGACAGCCTCTGGCGGCAGCATTGGTGCTGGCCCTGGTTCTACCCGCAGCATCGGTTGCCGCCGCTCCTCCCGGGATGCCTTGCCCGAGCATTCCGCGCCCGGCCAATCCGGGTGATCCGGCTGTAGAGGTGTCCTACCTGTGCGGCGTTGAAATCGCCGCCCACGATCTCTGGTTCGATCGGTCGCTGGAGGTCTACGACGCCACCGTGATCGGCAGTCGCGATCGCTGGCCCGGCGTGGAGATGGATATCAATCAGCGTGGTTATCTGGTGATGGAAGACAGCCGGGTCGAGACTGCAGGGACGATGTCCGACGCCGTGGTGATGACCAGCAACCATGTGGACGGCGCAAGGATCAGCCGGTCGCACCTGCGGACCTCCGGCGAGGCTTCGACGGGGCTGTACGTAGGCAATATTTCGCCGGACGCGTCAGGATTCATCGCCAAGGCGAATACGACCACCGTGATCGACAGCTCGATCTTCACGCAGGGCCAGGATAGTGCGGGCGTCGCGCTCGAGCCCAGTGCGTGGCTGCAGCTGCGCAACGTGGACATCGCGACCCAGGGTGACAGGGCGTTCGGCCTCTGGAACTATCGATCGGATGTGGCCATGCAGGGCGGCAGCATTCGCACAGCGGGGGAAGACAGTACGGGACTCTACGTCGAGTCGGGTCACATTGGTTTCGGAGGCTCGTCGTACGCCTACGCGGGTCGTGCCCAGCTGTACGGCGTGCAGGTTCGCGTTGCGGGCAGCGGCAGCAGCGGCATCATCGCAGGCTATCGCGGCGCTGACGCGGGCCGTGCAGGCATGGGCGCCGAACTGATGCTGCAGGACAGCCACGTGCAGGCGCTGCAGGGCGATGCAGTGCGCTTCCTCGATGGCGATGCCAATCGATTGGATATGGTCAATAGCGCGGCAGAGGGCAGCGACGCCGCGCTGCGTATGGCGGTGCGGCATGGCCAGGCACAGCTGAACCTGCACGCATCGCAGTTGCTTGGCGGAGGAACTGCGGCGATCGTCCTGGAGGCACCCGATACTCGCCTGCAGCTGCACGCGCAGGCGGGCAGCGTACTTGCGAACGAGCGCGGTGCACTGTTCGATATCGGCCGCTTCGCCGCGGCCGATGTCCAGCTGCAGGGCAGCCTGATGCGGGGGGGCGCCCGCGTCGCGGATGTTGGTCGGCTCGATGTCGCATTGCGCGAGCGCAGCGTCTGGCAGGTGGACGGCAACGCCATGGTCGATCAGTTGAGTGTGCAGCGCAGCGAAGTGTCGCTGGCCAACGGCCATGCAGGCGATCGCTTCGTCGTGCGCGGCGATCTGCTTCTTGATGAAGGTCACCTGCGCCTGGATACGGTGCTTGGCGGCGACGCTGCGGCCAGTGATCGCTTCGACGTCCAGGGCGATTTCCTGGGCAATGGTACGGTCTCGGTGGTCGGCGTTGGCGACGGGGCCGCAACCGACAAGGGAATCCCTTTGATCACCGTGGGCGGGCAGTCGCTGGCGACGCTGGCCCTGTCTGGTCGTGCGGTCGGCGGCATGTATGAGTACTTCCTGCATCACGATGGCGCCGATGGTGACTGGTACCTGCGCTCGCAGTTGTCCGCCGTTGACCCATGTGATGACGATCCGACCCTGCCCGGCTGTGGTGTCGATCCAGTACCCGATCCCGATCCAGTACCCGATCCCGATCCAGTACCCGATCCGACACCCGATCCGACACCGGAGCCGGGCCCTGATTCGACCCCGGAAGTTCCATCACTGCCTGACCCGGCAGGCGTGCTGCGACCGGAAGCGGGTGCCTATCTGGCCAACCGGTGGGTGCGACAGGCGCTGCTGCAGGCTCGACAGCATCTGGCCACGAATGAGGGGCAGGAGGGCGTACGGGGGTGGACCCGCGTCGATAGTGGCCAGGCACAACTGCCGGGCCTGGTGGATCAGCTGCAGCAGTCGGCGCAGTGGAACAGCCTGCAGCTGGGCGCCGACCTGGGCGTGTTCGACGCCGGGCGTGGCCGCGCTGGCGTGCTGCTGTCGTCCGGGCGCGCCGATGCGCAGTCGCGCTCGACCCTGACCGGCTATGCCGCCCGCGGCCGGGTGCAGTCCAATGCCCTCGGCGTGTACGCCGGTTGGCAGGGTGAGGCCGCTTATGTGGATGCTGCAGTTGTGCATGCACGCTTCCGCAATCGCGTGCAGGGTGATGCGCTGGCGCCAGAGCACTACCGGTCGCGCGCACGCCAGGCATCGCTTCAGGCCGGCTACCGCCTGCCGCTGGGCACGCTTGGCGGCACCGCGTTGACCTTGCAACCGGATGTACAGATCGTCCAGTTCCGCGATCGCGGCAACCTGCACGTGGAGACAACCGGCACCTCGATCGCACATCCAACCAGTACCGCGTGGTCACGGCGCCTGGGGTTGCGCCTGGAGGGGCAGGGTGCCGGAGGAGAGGGCGCAGTGGTCAGTCCATGGCTGGCCGCCCACGGGTATCGTGATACTGGTCGATCCGAGCTCGGTTTCGGCAACGAGACAATCGCCGGTATTGCACCGCGCAGTCGCTACGAAGTGGGAAGCGGGGTGCGCATCCAGTTCCGGGGCGGCCTGTCCGCCTGGGGCGGCCTCAACGTCTCGCGTGGTGATCACGGCTACCGCCAGACGAGCGCACAGCTCGGCGTGGCACGGCGCTGGTAGCACAGCATCGTTGTAGCGCCGGGCCTACGCCCGGCGGCGTTCCTGGCTGCCAGCACGGGTCTGCAATGCGGGCCGCGCAACGCCCGATGAACCCACCGACCCCTGTACTGCCTGATTGCAACAAGTTGCATGGATGAGCTCTGCGACAGAAAGGACCATTTGCGACATTGCCTTTCGTCGGAGCGCTTTCATGTGTCGCAATCATCGTGTCGTCCCCCCTTTGGGGCTGCTTGCTGGCGTGCTCGCCGGCTTCTCGGCGCATGCGCAACAGGTCATCGCCGACGGTGATGAGCAGACGCCTGCAGCCGGTGAATATCGAGCCTACAGCAGTGACGCTGCGCCGGTATTCCACGCGCTCAACGGCGGTTCGATCATTCCCTCAGGATCGGTGAATCTCTACCAGTGGGGCGACGGCGTTCCAGCTGCCCGGGTCGAGGGCTCGGGAAGCCGCGTTGCGCTGGAAGGGGGCAGTATCTTCTCTGGGGGGAGCAGCGCGCCCGGCATCTCTATTGGCACGGGAGGATACGCCCGTCTTTCCGGCGTGCATCTGGAAACCCGCTATTCGGGTGCCGTGGCGGTGGCAGTTGATGGTGAAGGGAGCCGGGTCGTGATCGAGGGTGGCAGCATCCAGACCAACGGCAGGCGCGCGCATGGCATCTCGGTGGGTGCCGGCGCGGTCCTGCAGGCGTCCGGCACACGCATCACAGTGAGTGGTGAGAGCAGTAGCGGCGTTCTGGTCGAGGGAGGGGACGTTGCTCTGGAGGATCTGCATATCCAGGGTTCTGACAAATGGCCCACGGGCCCTGCGGTCGACGTATCAGGCGGCCTGCTGCGGATGCGGGGAGGGACGATCCTGGCGGGAGGTGGACACGCCTTGAATGCGAGCGGAGGGACCTCGACGCTGGACGGGGTGCTGGTGGAACTGCCGGTGGGCCCGGGAGAGGGCATCATGGTTGCCGGCACAGCGCACGTGATGCTCAGGGACGTACGAATTGTCGAGCAGCCCATGGCACCCAGCGATACCGATGCCATCAGGGTGCAGGAGAACGCCAAGGTGACGCTGGATCGTGTCGCGATCGATCTGAGCGACGAGAATCGTGGATTCACGGCGAAAGGGCTGTCCCTGGAGGCCGGCGCAACGGCAACGGTCAATGACAGTCGCATAGATGCCGGAGCGGGTGCAGCTATCGAAAGCTACAACGGCACGCTGGTTGTTGCCGACAGCGAACTGAGCGGCGCCGTCGCTCTGGTCCTTGGCAGCAGTGCTGTCGCGGTATCCGGAAGCCGATTGCGCAGCAATGGGCCTCTGCATCGCGCCATCGACATGCGCAGTGATGGAAGCCGGCTGAGCCTTCACGACAGCAATGTTTACGCAATAGGCAATGCGCTGGCGATGACTGGAGCGGACAATCACGTCGACGTCGTGGGCAGTCGGCTTGAAGCCTCTGAGGGAGAAGACCGGTATTTCCGCGCCGGCCTGCGGCTTTCCGGCGAGCGAAGCACGGCCCATGTCGATGCCAGTGTGGTTGTGGGCGGCACCGGCGTGAGCCAGTCTGGAAACACCTCGCTGGATGTGCGCCATTCGGAACTGCAGTCCACATCCGCGGGGGGCGCGGCGCTGTGGCAGGAAGGTGGCGTGGCGAAGGTGCATGAAAGCACGCTGCGCGCATCTGGCACCGGTGCGGCTGGCTTATGGGTCGATGGCAGGCATTCTGCCACGCCGCAGGCCGAGGTGATCGGATCCTGGGTTGAAACGACTGGTGACGATTCGCCTGCGGTGGTTGCACGCGATGGCGGCACAGCGCACTTGCAGGAAAGTGCCGTCGTCACGCGAGGTGCCCAGGCGCATGGCGTACTGGCAGCGGGTACGGGCGAAATCGTCCTGCATGACACCCACGTATTGACCGAAGGCGAGGGCTCGTGGGCGGCAGTGGTCAACGATGGCGGCCGCCTGCAGATCGATGGCGGATCGCTGGTGAGCCAGCAGCACGGCGGTGCCTGGATCCGTTCCATGCGTGATGCCGGACTGGCGCTGGGCAAGGGCGCGCTGCTGTACGGTGGCAACGGCATCGCCGTGCAGCTGGATGCGGCCGTGGCCGGTCGCTTCGACCTGGCCTTGGCGGAGGGCGCGCGGATGCAGGGCGACATCGTCATCAATCCCGACGATCTGGCGGCGGGCCGGGGGCCGCAGTCGGAGCTGCACGTGCGCCTGTCGGAGGGCTCGCTGTGGGTGGGCCGCTCGGATCGGCTGCACGGCGTCACGCTGGACAGTGGCAGCCAGTGGACGTTGACCGGCGATACCGCGGTCAAATCGCTGCGGGTCAACGGCAGTGGCCTTGCACTGTCCGACGGGCGCGTTTTCAACACGTTGACTGTGGCTGGTGATCTGGATACGACCGCTGCGACGTTCCTGTTCAACGGTGCATTGCAGGGCGACGGGTCGATGATCGACCGTCTGCACGTGCGCGGCGATGCGTGGGGCGATGCGCAGGTAATGGTAAACAACGTCGGCGGCCTCGGTGCGCAAACGTTGGACGGGATCGAACTGATCCGGGTCGATGGCGCGTCGCTGGCCCGCTACACGCTGGCCGGACGTGCCGTGGCGGGTACGTATGAGTACTTCCTGCACAAGGGGGGCGTGGCCGGCGGCGAGGGCAACTGGTACCTGCGCTCCGAACTGCCGACGACGCCCGACCCGTGCCAGGTCGATCCGTCGCTGCCGGACTGTACGCCGATAGACCCGATCGATCCGGTCGACCCCATCACTCCGCCTCGGCTGCTGCGACCGGAAGCCGGTGCGTACCTGGCAAACCAGTCGGCTGCGATCAACATGTTTTCCCATCGTCTGAACGACCGCATCGTTACCGTCCCGCTGGATGAAGGCCGTGCCGCGTGGGCGCGCGTGGGCCGGCAGCAGGCGGACTTCAGCGCGGTCGGCGGTCAACTGTCGATCGACGGCAACACCTCGGTGCTGCAGATCGGCAGTGACCTGGTTCGCCGAGGCAATGCAGCGTTCGGCGTGATGTTGGGCACGGGTCGTGCCGACAGCAGCGCAGTGTCCGATCTGACCGGCTACAACGCCAAGGGGCGGGTGCGTGGCAGCGCGGTGGGTGTGTACGGCACCTGGTTGCAGGCGGCTGACGGCACGCAGGGCGCGTACATGGATGCGAACCTGCAGTACGGCCGCTTCGATAACCGGGTGCAGGGCATCGGCCTGGCGCCGGAGCACTACGATTCGCGCATGGCCAGTGCGTCGCTGGAGGCCGGCTACACCTTCAACGTGTGGCAGGGCAGCGCCAGCGCGCTGTATGTGCAGCCGCAGCTGCAGCTGAGCCAGGTCGATTTCCGCGCCGATCGCCACGTGGAGAGCAACGGCACGGTGATCGACCAAGCCGATGCCGGTGGCCTGAGCGGGCGTTTGGGCGTGCGCGTGTTTGGCCATGGCACTGCAGCCGGCAATACGGTGCAGCCGTACCTGGCCGTGAACTGGCTGCGTGGCAGCGGCACCAGCGCGTTGCAGTTCAACGGTGACACGCTGGGCGCGGATATGCCGCGCAATCGCTATGAAGTGCAGGCCGGTGTCGAGCTGAAGCTGGGCCAGCGCTGGGGCGCGTGGGGTGGCGTGAGCGTGCAGCGCGGCGACCACGGTTACCGCAACGTGGGCGGCCAGCTGGGCCTGCGCAAGGCCTGGTAAGCGGGCTTGCAGCGGGGGCGGATTCCATTGTCTGGGCAATGGGCTCTGACCCCACTGCTGCTGTAGAGCCGAGCCCATGCTCGGCTCAACGCGATCTGGACGAAGGGCCGCTGAGCGGGGCTCGGCCCTGCAGTGGCCCACAGGCTGCATCGAACCTAAACACACCCCCGCCCTGTCGCGATCGTCCATTGAATGACTGCGCAAACGGTGGCGATGCTGCCGGATCGCTCGCTGCCGGTCACCCGCATGTCCCCTCCCGAACGTTCCCACAATGCGGCCATTGACGGCCTGCGCGCATTGGCGGTGCTGGCCGTCATCCTGTTCCACACCAATGCGGCATGGTTGCCCGGTGGCTTCACCGGCGTGGACCTGTTCTTCGTGGTGTCCGGCTTCGTGATCAGCCAGTCGTTGGCCTCGCGCACCCATGCGTCGCTGGGCGCGCTGTTACTCGATTTCTACCGGCGTCGCGTGCTGCGCCTGCTTCCCGCGCTGCTGGTGATGCTGATGGCGACCTTCGTGCTGTCGGCACTGTTCATTCCCCGCGCATGGCGCAATGAGCAGTTCGACCAGACCGGCTGGTCCGCGTTGGTCGGCTTCAGCAACATCGTGCTGGCGGGTCAGCAGAACGACTACTTCTCACCCGGCGCGGAATTGAACCCTTTCCTGCACACGTGGACGCTGGGCGTGGAGGAACAGTTCTACCTGGTCTTCCCGCTGCTGTTCTTCGTGTGGCTGCGCGGGCGTGAGCGCTGGCCGTGGTCGCATTGGTTGTTGCCGGTGCTCACCCTGCTGTCGCTGGCGTGGGCAGGCTGGCAGGCGCAGACGGCACCGGCGGCAGCGTTCTACCTGCTGCCGGCGCGGTTCTGGGAGCTGGCCGCGGGCGCGCTGCTGTACCAGTGGATGCGCACGCGCACGCCGGGCCAGAACGCTGACATGGTCGCAGCGGCCGGCCTGGCGATGCTGGCCGCAGGTGTGGTGATCGCCCCGCAGCTGGCGATGCCGGTGCCGGGGGTGCTGGCGACCGTGGCCGGTACCCTGCTGCTGTTGGCGAGCGTGTCGACAGCGGGGTCATCGCGCATTGCCCGCGCGCTGGGCTGCGCACCGCTCGCCTACCTGGGGCGCCTGTCCTATTCGCTGTACCTGTGGCATTGGCCGCTGCTGGTGCTGCTGCGCTGGACCTACGGCCTGCACGGTGCTGCGCTGTGGCTGTATCCGGTACTGCTGCTGGCGGTGTCGGCCGCGTCCTACCACTTCGTCGAACGCCCATTGCGCCGTGCGGCGCCGCTGCTGCGGCTGGCACCGGGCAAGGTGCTGGCGATGGCATTGCCGCTGGTGGCGCTGTGTGGCGCGGGTGCCTGGGCCACCGTGGAGTACCACGAGCAGGTCTCGCTGAGCGTTACCCGTGACGGCTATGCATGGCGGGCGCGGCGCTACCCGGCATGGCGCCCATTGGAGCCGGTGAGTGCGCCGGCGCTTGAAGGGCGGCGACTGTTCGTGTCCGGCGATTCGCACGCGGCGGCGTATCGCACCATGGCCAGCATGGTCGCGCGCCAGACCGGCATGGAGGTGCGCCAGCAGGATCGCGGCGGCTGCAGCTTCGTCAACCTGCTGCGGGCCAGCCCGTCCGACTGCCAGGGCTTCATTGAGGACGCGTTGTCGACCATCGAGCGCGAGGCGCGCCCCGGTGACTTCGTGCTGCTGGCGGCCCTGCGAATGCCGGAGCTGCGCGGATTTGACTGGCAGCGGGAGGATGCACAGCAGATCTATCGTCAACTGCTTGCCGAGCGCACCCCGACCCATGCGCAGGCCGCGCGTGATGAGGCTGATCGTGTTCTTGGACGTCTGCAGAAGCTGGGCGTGCATGTGGTTTTGGATGCACCGCTGCCGTTGTTCAAGGCCGGTGCGTACCGCTGTTCGGACTGGTTCAACCGCCGCAATCCGGCTTGTGCCGGCGGTCTGAGCATGCCGCGTGCGGATCTGGAAATGCTGCGCGTGCCGCAGATGGCACTGCTGGCGGACCTGGCCGCACGTTACCCGTCACTGACCGTGTGGGATCCGCTGCCGTTGCTGTGCGGGCCAGACACCTGTTCGGCGGTGGAAGACGGTGAACCCCTGTTCTTCGACAATGACCATCTGAGCGGGCATGGTAATCGCGTGCTGTTGCCCAGCTTCCGCCAGACCCTCATCGACAGCGTAGGCAGCGCGCCCCGGTAGCGCCGGGCATGCCCGGCGGCGTTCACACCGGCGGCAGCACTTTGCCCGGGTTGAGGATGCCGTCCGGGTCCAGCGCGGCCTTGATCGCGCGCATCGTCGCCAGCGTGGCCGGGCTGAACGCCTGCGCCATGAAATCGCGCTTGGCCAACCCAATGCCATGCTCGCCGGACAGCGTGCCGCCCAGTGACAGCGTCAGTTCGAAGATCTTCGGCAGTGCGGCATGCGCGCGTGCGTTTTCGTCGGCTTCGTCCGGGTGGTAAAGAATGTTGACGTGCAGGTTGCCGTTGCCGGCATGACCGAAGGTGACGATGGTCAGGGTGTAGTCGCGCGCCAACGCCTGTACACCGGCCACCAGTTCCGGAATGCGCGACACTGGGACCACCACGTCTTCATTGATCTTGCCGGGCGCGACCGTCCGCAGTGCCGGCGACAGCGCCTTGCGCGCCGCCCAAAGCTGGTCGCGCGCGCGGCCTTCCATCGCCACGTCCAGCTCGATCATGCCGTCGCCTTCGGCGGCGCTGGCCAATGCCTGCAGCAGATAGGGCAGGGTGTCGTGGTCACCATCGGCCTCGACCAGCAGCATCGCACCAGCCTCCGGAACATTGGCGCCATTGAGCCGCAGCAGCTCCAGGCTGCGTGCGTCCATGAATTCCAGGCGGGTGGGTACCACCGGCTGCGACATCAACCGCGACACGGCGGCTGCGGCGGCATCCGCATCGCGGTACAACACGCGCAGCCCGGCCTGGCTGACCGGCAGCGGGGTCAGTTTCAGCGTGGCTTCCACGATCAATGCCAGCGTACCTTCGCTGCCCACCAGCAGATGGGTCAGATCGTAGCCAGTGGCGTCTTTGGTGTAGGCGCCGCCGCAGCGGATCACCTCGCCGGTGCCGGTCACTGCCACCAGGCCCAGCACGTTGTCGCGGCTGGTGCCGTACTTCACCGCGCGCGGGCCACCCGCATTGCAGGCCAGGTTGCCACCGACGCTGCAGATCTCCGCACTGGACGGGTCCGGTGCCCAGAAGAGGCCGTGCGGGGCCAGTGCCTGCTGCAGGGCGCCATTGAGCACGCCCGGTTGCACCACCGCGCAGCGATCGCCGGCGCGGATCTCGACGATGCGGTCCATGCGGGTGAACGACAGCACGATGCTGCCGGGTAGCGGCACGGCTGCGCCGGTGGTGCCAGTGCCGGCGCCACGTGCGACCAGAACCACGCCATACGCGCGGCAGGCACGCACCAGCGCCTGCACCTGTTCGATGCTGGCGGGCAGCGCGACGGCAGCGGGGCGCTGGTGGCGCCACGAGTTGTCCTGCGCGTTCGCCTCCAGCGCGTTGTCATCCATGCGCCAGCCATCGGCACCCAGCAGGGCGGACAGTTCGGCAACCAGGGCAGCAGGCAGGGCAGGACTCATGACGGATCTCGTGGGGCAGCAGGAGCGGGTTGGATCAGTTTCCAGGTGACAACGGCGCCAGCCAGTGGCAGCCACACCCAGCGCAGTTCCGACAGCAGGGTGGCCAGGCCGCGCGCGCTGAAGAACTGTGGGGCGAACGGTGAAACGCGGATCGGTCGCCACGGCGCGAAGAAGCGTTGTTCGCTCCAGGGCCAGGCGAGGGCCACGCCGAGGCCGCCCGAGGTCATCGCATCCAGCAACGGGTGGCTGGCAGCGCAGATGAAGACGAACACTGCCGCCTGCACGGTAGATGCCACCGTTGGCCGCGCCCAGGTAGGTGCCAACCTTGGTTGGCACGAAACCGCCGACCAAGGTCGGCGACTACCGGGCCTGTGTGGTGCCGACCAAGATCGGCGGTTACCAAAGAACGCCGGCACCGCGGCCAATGCCGCCAGCATGCCGGCAAACAGCAGCGAATGGCTGGCGCCGCGATGGCCGAACGCATCGGCGTAGGGAATGTGCAGCGCGAAGGCCAGTACATCGGCATCGGGCAGCATCGCTGCAATCACGCCGGCCGCCAGCAGGTGCGGCGGGATGCGGCCGCGATCAGCGGCGCACCACAGCGCCAGCGGCACGGCAGCATGGGTGATGATCGAAGGCATCAGTCACACACCGTGGTCGTGCCGGCCTGGCTGCGCGCTGGCAGGTGCCAACCTTGGTTGGCACAGAAGCGCCGACCAGGGTCGGCCTCTACCAGAGCGGACGGTACCCATCAGCAATCATCCAGCCGGAACGCATCACGCAGCCACCGCAGCTGCGGCGGCTCGCCGGTGGCGTCGACCACATCAAAACGGCAGGGTGCATCGGCCAGCGCCGGGTTGTCCTGCAGGTACAGCTGCGCGGCGTGCGCCAGGCGTCGGCACTTGCGCACATCCACCGAAGCGGCACCGCCACCGAAATCCGATCGCGCGCGATAGCGCACTTCCACGAACACCACGGTGCCGGCATCGTCCATCACAAGGTCCAGTTCACCGCCGCGATAGCGCACGTTGCGCGCACGCGGCTGCAGTCCCGCCTGTTGCAGATGCTGCTCGGCGGCGGCTTCCACCGCCGAGCCCCGTTGGCTGCGCTCAGCGACCACCGGCGATCGGCATCGGCCGGCCGCCATTGAAGGTGGACCAGGCCGGCTGGCGCAGGATGTTGCCGTTGCTGTCCAGGAACAGGGTGCCGGTGGCACCGTCCAGGCCGCCTTCGTTGGACAGCTTGTCCAGATAGGCGGTGATCTTCCAGGCATCGGCGCCGAAAGCGAACAGGCGGCCGGCTGCACCGCGTGCGCTGGGCAGGGTGCTGGCGACCTGGCTGGCCGACGGCAGGCCCGACACGCTGCGCACGTTCCAGGCTTCGTTCGGGTAGACGATGCCGTCCAGCGCCACGTCTTCTTCCACCTTGCCGCTGCCGATGGTCAGTTGCGAGGTGCCGACGCGGGTGGCGCCGCCGGCACCGGCCAGCGCCAGCTGCGGTGCCAGCAGGCGCGCCTGCGGCGCACGCACGGCGAGGAACACGGCATCGACCTGGCCGGCATTGCGCACCTGCGCACCGACATCGCCGACTGCATCGCTGACGCCGATGGTGGCCACCACCTGGCCGCCACGCTGGGCGAAGCGCTGGGCGAAGGCGGCGGCGGCACGGCGGCCGGTATCGTCGGCGCTGTTGATCACCAGCGCCTTGCCGCGCTCGCGACCACGCAGGTATTCAGCGGCGACGATGCCGTCATCTTCCGGTGCCAGCGAGAAACCGGCGCTGCCGGCCGGCGGCGCATCCTTGCCACGGTTCAGCGCCAGCACCGGCACCTGCAGCTGCTTACGGCCGTACACCGCGTCCACTTCGTCGCGGCCCAGCGGGCCGACCACGAAGTCGGCACCGGAGGCCACGGCCTTGTCATAGGCGGCGAGGGCACCGGCCGGGGTACCGGCGGTGTCGATGAAGTTGATGTCCGGGCGGCGGCGGGTCTCGCCGTAGTACGCGGCCAGCAGGCCATCGCGCACCGGCTGCGCGGCGGTGGCCAGGCGGCCGCTGAGCGGCAGCAGCACGGCCAGCTTGGCCGGCGGGCGGTAACCGTCGCTCATCGCCGGCGGGCGCTTGCTGGTGTCGAACTGGGCGGCGCCATCGCGGTCGAACGGTCGCGGCAGCGGCAGGCCGCGTGCGATCAGTGCGCGGCCGGCGAAGTTGTACAGCGGGTCGTTGGCCGGCAGGGCGGCGGCACGACTGCGCAGGGTGGCGTCGTCGAGGGTACCGAGCAGGCCGGCGATGGCGGCCTGGTTCTCGCTGCGCGCACTGCCGGTCAGGCTGGCATGGGCGCGGGCACGTTCGGTGGCGGCGCCGAAGGCATCGCCGGTGCCCTGCAGCGCAGTGGCGCGGGCCAGATACCAGCGCGTCCGCAGTGCCGGCAGCACGTTGTCGCCGTGGTCCTTCAGCAGGGCCAGGGCCTGCCCCGGCTGCTTGTCGGCCAGCGCAAGCTCGGCACCGGTCAACTGGTAGCGCTGCAGGCTGGCGCCGGTCAGCTGGCGGGCGGTGAGCTGACCCAGCAGGCTGCGCGCGCGGGCGCTGTCGCCGGCCAGGTGCCAGGCCCAGGCCGCATCGGCCAGGGCATTGGTGCGGGCTCCGCCGCGCAGGGTGGCAGCAAGGCCTTCCAACTGCAGTGCGGCGTCGCGCGGCTTGCCCTGGTCGATCAGCGCCAGCGCCTGGCTCTGGGCCGGCGATTCGGGCGCGCTGGTCAAGCTGGTGGTGGCACAGCCGGCCAGCAGCATCAACGACAGCGACAGGGCGGAGATCCGTGCGGCGGGCTTGTTCATGATCGGGTCCATGCGATGAGGGCAGCGGCCTTGGCCGGGTACACGCTACGATTCTACCCTTGCCCCGTGAGTACCGCTGAAATGAGTGTGCCAACCCTGTACGTCGTCGCCACCCCGATCGGCAACCTGGCCGATCTGAGCCCGCGCGCGCAGGAGGTGCTGCGCTCGGTGGCGGCCATCTGTGCCGAAGACACCCGCCGCAGTGGCCAGCTGCTTTCCCATTTCGGCATCCAGCAGCCATTGGTGGCCCTGCACGAACACAATGAAGAGGCCCTGGCCCAGCGCTTGGTGTCGCGCCTGCAGGCCGGCGAATCGCTGGCGCTGGTCAGCGATGCTGGCACCCCGCTGGTCAGTGACCCCGGTTTCCGTCTGGTGCGTGCCGCGCGTGCGGCGGGCATCAAGGTCAGCCCGATTCCCGGCGCCTGTGCCGCCATCGCCGCGCTGAGCGTGGCCGGCCTGCCCAGTGACCGCTTCAGCTTCGAGGGTTTCCTGCCGGCCAAGGCCAGCGGCCGCCGCGACCGCCTGCAGGCGCTGGCCGGTGAAGTACGCACGATGGTGTTCTACGAATCCTCGCATCGCATCGCCGAGTCGCTGGCGGACATGGCGGCGATCTTCGGCGGCGAACGCCCTGCGGTGCTGGCGCGTGAGCTGACCAAGCTGTTCGAGACCGTGCTCGATGGCGACCTGGCCGGCCTGCTGGCGAAGGTGGAAGCTGACGAGAACCAGCGCAAGGGCGAGTTCGTGGTGATGGTGCAGGGCGCCGGCGACGATGAGGAAGCGCAGCTGGCGCATGGCCGCCGCGTCTACGCCAAGCTGAGCGAGCACCTGCCGCCGTCGACCGCGGCGAAGCTGGCGGCAGAGTTGACCGGTGCACCGCGCAAGGCGTTGTACGGCAGTTGATGGATCGTGCGGACCAAGGTCCGCACCCACCAGAGCGGAATCCGCACCCACCAGAGCAGCGGAGTCGGTAGATCCACGCCATGCGTGGATGGATGAACCGGATGCCGCGATCAGCACGGCAGGAAGGGCGTGCGTAGGCTAGAATGTGCGCTGGCGGAGCCGGCCAGACAGTCGCGTCATCCCTTCGGGGGTGCCGAGGAAAGTCCGGGCTCCATAGGGCAAGGTGCCAGGTAACGCCTGGGCGGCGCAAGCCGACGGAAAGTGCAACAGAAAGATACCGCCTACGTCTTCTTCGGAAGGCCGGTAAGGGTGAAATGGTGCGGTAAGAGCGCACCGCGAGTCTGGCAACAGACCGGCACGGCAAACCCCACCTGGAGCAAGACCAAATAGGGATCCTTTGGCGCGGCCCGCGTTGGATCCGGGTAGGTTGCTTGAGCGTTGCGGTGACGTAACGCCTAGAGGAATGACTGTCCACGACAGAACCCGGCTTATCGGCCGGCTCCGCCTCTTTCTTCTACATGCGTGCTTGCATATGCGTGAACCGCGCATCGGTAGTGCCGGCCGCTGGCCGGCAGCTTCACGCTGCCAGCAGCGGCGGACAGAATACCGGCCAGCGGCCGTCACTACCTCGACGTCGCGCGGTCTTCAACCCGGCGTACGGTACTGCCCGGCGGAGATGAACTGCTCGAACCGTTCACACCACACCACCACGGTGGTGTAGTCGTCCACGTCCACGTTCGCAGGCACCTCCACCAGGAAGCGGTTGAACGTCTTCACCTCGCCGATGCGCTGGGCCTGCGCCTTGATCTTCAGGAAATCGGCCTTGTTGTCGACAAAGTCGCGGACCAGGTAGACCTTGTAGTCCGGCCCCGGGCCCATCTTGCCGTCGAACGCGACCTGGCGGGCGCTGACGCTGACGTTGCCTTCGGCCCAGTGCACCGCGTCGCTGCCCTTGAGGTCGCGACGGAAGGTGGTGTGGTAGCGGGCGTCGCCCATCGCCGCCTGCACCTTCGCGACCGGCGGGTCATCGGGAGCGATCAGGATCGGCAGCAGGTAGATGCCCAGGCCGAAGCCCAGGCCGAGGGTGAGCAGGTGGGTGGCGAGCAGGATGAGGGTACGGCGCATGGGGCCTCCATGTGGATGTGGATCGCGCGGCATGGCGCCGGGCATGAGCACCTTGGGAGGTTGCGGGCGGCATTTATAGACACAGTGCGAGACGCAAAAGGGGCACAGTGGGATGACCTCAGCGGCGCAGGCCCTGTGGCGCGGGCGAGAAGGCGCTGCGCCGGGAAGCTGAATGACGCCGTTGGCAGTCCTGGAGCAGGTAGTGCCGGCCGCTGGCCGGCAGCTGCGTGGCCTGCCCGAAGATCCGGAGGTTGCCGGCCAGCGGCCGGCATTACCCGGTCAGAAAATGACGTGGCTCTGTCCGTTGGCTGCGCCCTGCGGGCCAAAGCGGCGCTCGTGGATCTCGCCGTGGCCCTCGGCGTCGATCAGCAGCACGGTGCTGGCGCGGGTGCCGTAATCGTCGCCACGGATGAACGCCGGGCTCAGCCAGCGCTCGCGTTCCAGGCCGATGCCGGTGTCGGGCAGGTCGCTGTCGGCGGGGCGATGTTCGTCGGCCAGCGCGGCCCAGAGCGGGGCCAGATCCTCATCGCCGGCCTGCAGCCACGCAGACAGCGCGTCCATCAGCCGTCGGGTCTTCGGCCAGGGCGCGTCCAGCGCGCCGTTGGACATGCCATGCACGCCCGGGCCCAGGCTCTGGCGCTCGGCGGGGTGGTTGCCGAGGTACTCCAGGCTGTCGCCATCGGCCAGCAGCAGGTTGAAGGGCGCATACGCGCCCGCCACGGTGGCCAGCCGGTCGATATGCACGGCGGCGGGGTCGCGGCCGCGCAGGAAGTCGGCCACCAGTGCACCCCGGGACGGGCCGGTCTGTGCGGCCAGCGGATCACGGACATTGGTGACCACGGCCATGCGGCCGCCGGCGCCGACGCCGGCCCAGCCACCGCCGGAGCGCAGGTCGCGCCCTCCGATGACGGAGGTCTCATCCTGCCAGGGGGCCAGCGCCGCGGTCGGGCGGGCGTGGAACTCATCACGGTTGCCGGTCATCACCAGCCGCCAGCGCGGGTGGTGCATCCAGCCAAGAGCGAGCAGGCACATGGCCTCATTGTGCATCGTTTGCGCAGTCCGGCGGCGTTTCCGGCCGGTTCCGGATGAATGCGCGGGCGATGTTTCACGCCTTGTCCACAGCCCTGAACTTCCGTTCAATCTCAAAAATTGAGACGGATCAGCAACTTGTGGATAAGCCTTGAACAATTCTCTAAAGGTTGTTGCAAGCCATTGATGCGGCTGGCGATTTCCCCGCTGAAAAGTTGTTGACAACCCCTCGGCCGCTGCTAAGGTGGGCATCAGAGGGAAATCCGGGTGTTTTGTGGGTTTTCGTGGTTCAATGTTTCACCGGGCGAAGGATAGGTGCACGCGTCGTGTTCCAGGGCGAGACGGCCATCACAGTTGACGATAAAGGGCGCATGGCGGTTCCCACCGCTTACCGCGACCTCGTCGCGCGCGCCAGCAACAACCGTCTCGTGCTGACCTACAACCCGTTCGAAGCCGGCTGCCTGTGGCTGTATGCAGAGTCGGAATGGGAGCGGGTCCGCGACGACGTCATGTCCAAGCCCAACACCCAGCGCGTCGTGCGCCTGTTGCAGCAGAAGCTGGTCGGCTCGGCCGCCCATCTGGAACTGGACGGCAACGGTCGCATCAGCATCCCCGCCAGCCACCGCGGTGCGGTGGGCATTGAGAAGAAGGCGGTATTGCTCGGTATGGGCGACAAGTTCGAATTGTGGAGCGAGCAGGCGCATCGGGCCCTGATCCAGCAGACGTTGTCTGACGAGGATCTGGGTGATGGGTTGCTCGACCTGAAGTTGTGAGCCGGGGTGCCCGGATGCGCCCAGAAGCGCAGACCGGTCACCTTCCGGTGTCGCAGTCGCCGGCGGTGCACCTGCCGGTCCTGTACACCCAGGTCCTTGAAGGCCTGAGGGTGATCGAAAACGGACGTTATCTGGATGGTACGTTCGGTCGTGGCGGTCATGCACGTGGCGTGCTCACCCAGCTCGGTCCCGAGGGGCGCCTGCTGGTCATGGACAAGGATCCGGAAGCCATCGCCGTTGCCGAGCGCGATTTCGCGCCGGACCCGCGCGTGTCCATCTTCCGTGGCAGCTTCGCCCAGCTGCTGCAGTGGGATGCGACGGCCGAAGGCCTGGACGGCGTGCTGTTCGACCTGGGCGTGTCGTCGCCGCAGCTGGACGTGGCCGAACGTGGCTTCAGCTTCGGCAAGGACGGCCCGCTGGACATGCGCATGGACCCGGACAGCGGTGAAAGCGCCGCGCAGTGGATCAACCGCGTGGAAGAGCGCGAAATTGCCGACGTGCTGTGGACCTATGGCGAAGAACGCCAGAGCCGCCGCATCGCCCGTGCCATCGTGGCCCGCCGTGAGAAGCAGCCCTTCTCCCGCACCGCCGAACTGGCCGAGCTGATCGCCTCGGTGATGCCGCGTGGGAAAGACAAGATCCACCCGGCCACGCGCAGCTTCCAGGCCATCCGCATCCACATCAACCGCGAGCTGGCCGATCTGGAAGCGGGGCTGGATGCGGCGGTGGAGCGGCTCAAGCCCGGTGGCCGGCTGGCGGTGATCAGCTTCCATTCGCTGGAAGACCGCATCGTCAAGCAGTACATGAACCGCCTGGCCAAGGCGCCGCCGGCCAACCGCCGCCTGCCTGAGGCGGTGGCGTTCGTGCCGACGCTGGACCTGATCGGCGGTGCCATCAAGGCTACCGACGAGGAACTGGCCGCCAATCCGCGTGCGCGCAGCGCCGTGCTGCGCGTGGCCCAGAAGCGGGAGGCCGACGCATGAGCCGGCTGCTGCTGATCATCCTGCTGGCGTCCACCGTGGCCTCGGCGATCGGCGTCGTGTTCGTGCGTCACCGTCATCGGCAGACGTTCATCGAACTGTCGCGCGCCGAGCGCAAGCGCGATGACATCAACCTGGAATTCGGCCGCCTGCAGCTGGAGCAGGCGACCCTGGCCGAGGCCAACCGCGTGGACCGCATTGCCCGCGAGAAGCTCGGCATGAAGTTCCCCGAGGCCGCCGACATCGTGGTGGTGCGGCCATGAGCAAGGCCGGCCGCAACCGCCCGCGCAATGCCTTCAACCTGCGCCAGCGCCTGCGCTGGGTCGCGCTCGCGCTCGGCCTGTGCTCGGTGTCGCTGGTCGGTCGTGCTGCCTACGTGCAGATCATCAACAGCGACTTCTACCAGCGCCAGGGCGAGGCCCGTTACCTGCGCGAGCTGCCGATCAAGACCTCGCGCGGCATGATCACCGACCGCAACGGCGAGCCGCTGGCGGTATCCACGCCGGTCGCCTCGATCTGGGTCAATCCGCAGGACCTGTTGCGTTCGCCCGAGCGCATCCCGGAGCTGGCCCAGGCGGTCGGCATGTCGGTGGACGAGCTGAGCAGCCGCCTGTCGCAGAAGTCGGACAAGGAATTCATGTACCTGCGTCGCCGGATCAATCCGGACGAGGCAGAGAAGGTGGTCGCGCTGAAGATTCCGGGCGTGGCCGCGCAGCGCGAGTTCCGCCGCTTCTACCCGCAGGGTGAGGCGATGGCGCACGTGCTGGGCTTCACCAACATCGACGACCGCGGCCAGGAAGGCCTGGAGCTGGCGTTCGACGAATGGCTGCGCGGCAAGGCCGGTGCGAAGCGGGTGATCCGCAACCGCAAGGGCGAGACCGTCGAGAGCGATCTGCTGCGCGCCGCTGAGCCGGGCAAGGACCTGACCCTCAGCATCGACCGCCGCATCCAGTACCTGGCGTTCAAGGAACTGCGCAACGCGCTGGTGGCCAACAAGGCAGCGGGCGGTTCGATGGTGATCATGGACGTGACCACCGGCGAGATCCTGGCCATGGTCAACCTGCCGACCTACAACCCGAATTCGCTGACCGGCGCGCTGCCCGATGCGCGCCGCAACCGTGCGGTGACCGATCTGGTCGAGCCGGGTTCGACGATGAAGCCGTTGACCATCGCTACCGCACTGCAGGCCGGTGCGGTGACCAAGGACACCATCATCGATACCAATCCGGGTTACATGACCCTGGGCCGCTTCACCATCCGTGACGTGCCGCGCAACAACGGCGTGCTGAACGTGACTGGCGTGATCACGCGCAGTTCGAACGTGGGTGCGGCCAAGGTCGCGGCGAAGATGCCGGACCAGGTGTTCTACGACGGCGTGCGCCGCTTTGGTTATGGCTCGGTACCGCACAGCGGTTTCCCCGGTGAATCCGGCGGCGTGGTGCTGCGCCCGGCGCGCTGGTCGGGTACCACCAAGACCACGATGTCCTACGGCTACGGCCTGAACGTGACGCCGCTGCAGATCGCTACCGCCTATTCGGCACTGGCCAACGGCGGTCGTCTGATCGCGCCGACCTTCGTCAAGGGCCAGCGCAATGAAGGCCAGCAGATCATCGACGAGAACGTCGCCAGGCAGGTGGTGGCGATGATGGAAACCGTGGTCACCCAGGGCGGCGCCAAGCAGGCGGCGGTGCTCGGCTATCGCGTGGCCGGCAAGACCGGTACTGCGCGCAAGGCCGGCCCGGGTGGTTACGAGCGTGGCCATTACAACGCGCTGTTCGCTGGCGTGGTACCGGCCACCAACCCGCGCTTCGCCACCGTCATCGTCATCAACGATCCGCAGGCCGGCAAGTTCTACGGCGGCCTGGTGTCGGCGCCGGTCTACCACAACGTGATGGAAGGCACACTGCGCCTGATGGACGTGCCACTGGACGACCTGCAGTCGTGGCTGGCCGCACAGCAGTCCGGCAAGGTCGGCCACTCGGCCTCGATCCTGCCTGCGCCGCCGGCCGAGACCGCGCTGCCGGTGGATGCCGCCGCTGAATTCGATGCTGCGCTGCCGAGCGCGCACGCCCAGACGCCGCCCGCTACGGGAGGCACGCAATGAGTCCTTCGATGTTGCTTTCGCAGTTGCTTCCGGATGTTGCCCTTGCAGGGCACGACCCCGTTCTGACCGGCCTGGTGCTGGACAGCCGCGCCGTGCGTCCCGGCAATGCCTTCGTCGCCATCGCCGGTTTCGGCGCGCATGGCCTGGGCTTTGTCGAGCAGGCCCGCGCCGCCGGTGCCAGCGTCATCCTGTTTGAACCGCCGGCGCCTGTCGAACTGCCGGCACCGGCCGATGCGATCGCCGTGCCGGGCCTGCGCGCACGCATGGGTGCAATGGCCGACCAGTTCCATGGCGCGCCGTCGCGGGCGATGGCGATGGTCGGTGTCACCGGCACCAACGGCAAGACCTCCACCGTGCAGCTGCTGGCCCAGGCCTGGCACCTGCTCGGTACGCCCAGTGGCAGTATCGGCACGCTGGGCGCCGGACTTTATGGTGCGGTCGAGCCGACCGGCTTCACCACGCCGCTGGTGCTGCAGATGCATGCGCTGCTGGCGCAGCTGCGCGACGCCGGTGCGCGCGCGGTGGCGATGGAAGTCAGCTCGCATGCGCTGGACCAGGGTCGCGTGGATGCCGTGCACTACGACGTGGCGGTGTTCACCAATCTCACCCGCGACCATCTGGACTACCACGGCGACATGGCCAGCTACGGCGCGGCCAAGGCGCGGCTGTTCCACCGTCCGGGCCTGAAGGCCGCGGTGATCAATCTGGACGACGCGTTCGGCCGCCAGCTGTTCGCCGGCCTGCCGGCGGGCGTACAACCGATCGGCCTGAGCTCGCGCGGTGCCACCGACGCCAGCGTGCGCGCCGAGGCGCTGCAGCTGGATGGCCGTGGCATTGCCTTCGAACTGGTCATCGACGGCCAGCGCGCGGCGGTGCAGTCGCCGCTGCTGGGCCGCTTCAACGTGGACAACCTGCTGGCGGTGGCCGGCACCCTGCACGCGCAGGGCCAGCCGCTGCCGCGCATCGCCGAGGTGCTGTCGGCACTGCAGCCGATCCGTGGCCGCATGAACCGCCTGGGCGGCGAAGACGGCCTGCCGACCGTGGTGGTCGACTACGCACACACCCCGGACGCGCTGGAACAGGCGCTGGACAGCCTGCATGGCCACCTGCAGGGCACGCTGTTCTGCGTGTTCGGCTGCGGCGGCGAGCGTGATACCGGCAAGCGCCCGCAGATGGCGGCCATTGCCGAGCGTCTGGCCAACCAGGTCATCGTCACCGACGACAACCCGCGTGGCGAGGATGGCGACGTGATCGTGGCCGACATCCTGGCCGGCTTCACCGATGCCTCCGCCGTGACCGTGCAGCGCAGCCGCGCGCGTGCGATCGGCCTGGCGGTGAAGCGTGCCGGTGCCGGTGACATCATCCTGATCGCTGGCAAGGGCCACGAGCCGTACCAGGAAGTGAATGGCGTGCGCCATGACTTCGACGACACCGAAGTGGCCGCCGCTGCACTGGCGGCCAAGGCCGGTGTACTAGAGGCGCAGGCCGGGGAGGGCACCGCATGAAGCGCACCCTGCTTTCGCTGATCGCACACTGGGCCGGCGGCGAGATCCACGGCGACGACGTGGCCATCGATGCGGTCAGCAATGACACCCGCAGCCTCGGCCCGGGCAGCCTGTATGTGGCGCTGCGCGGCGAGCGTTTCGACGGCCATGACTTTGCCGCCGACGCGCAGGCGCGCGGTGCCAGTGCGCTGCTGGTCGAGCGCCTGCTGCCGATCGAACTGCCACAGGTGCTGGTGGCCGACAGCGAACTGGCACTGGCGAAGATCGCCACCGGCATGCAGCGCGACCGCGGCACCGAGGTGTTCGCGATCACCGGCAGCAACGGCAAGACCAGCGTGAAGAGCCTGCTGCTGTCGATCCTGCAGCAGGTGGCACAGCACGCCCACAAGGTGGTCTACGCCAACCCGGGCAACCGCAACAACGAGATCGGCCTGCCGCTGGCGGTGATCGATGCGCCGGAAGATGCCGACTACGCCGTCTACGAGATGGGCGCCGGCAAGCCGGGCGATATCGCCTACCTGACCGACATCGCCCGCCCGCGCTATGCGCTGGTCAACAACATTGCCCCGGCGCACCTGGAACGCATGGGCAGCCTGCTCGGCGTGGCGGTGACCAAGGGTGCGATCTATGCCGCGCTGCCGGCCGATGGCGTGGCGGTGATCAATGTGGACGATGCCTACGGCCGCTGGTTCGAACAGCACTTCGTCGGCACCCCGCCGCGTTGCCGCGTGCTGCGCTACGGCCTGGAACATACCGCCGAGGTGACCGCGCGCGACATCCGCGCCGGCGCGCAGGGCAGCCAGTTCACCCTGGTCGCACCGAGCGGCGAAGCCCGCGTGGTGCTTGGCCTGCCCGGTCGCCACAACGTCAGCAATGCGCTGGCCGCCGCCAGCCTGGCGCTGGCCGCCGGTGTCGACCTGGCGCTGATCGCGACCGGCCTGGCCGAAGCGCAGCCGGTGCCGGGCCGCCAGATTGCCCATCAGCTGCGCAATGGCGCGGTGCTGGTGGACGACAGCTACAACGCCAACCCCGGTTCGCTGGCTGCGGCCATCGACGCCCTTGCCGCCGCGCCGGAAGAGGGCTGGCTGGTGCTGGGCGACATGCGCGAGCTGGGTCCGGACGGCGAGGCCCTGCATGCGCAGGCCGGCATCCGTGCACGCGCCGCCGGCCTGAAGCGGCTGTATGCACTGGGTCCGCTCAGTGCCGCCGCTGCGGCCGCCTTCGGTGAAGGAGGACGCCATTTCGATACCCATGGTGCGCTGTCGCAGGCGCTGCAGGACGAGTTGCACGCTGGTGTGCGCTGCCTGGTCAAGGGTTCCCGTGGCAGTGCCATGGACCTGATCGTCAAAGCGCTGCTGGCGCAAGGAGAGGAATCCCCGCATGTTGTATGAACTGGCTCGATGGTTGCAGCAGTTGGAGAGCCTGTTCGGGCTGTTCAACTACCAGACGTTCCGCGCCATCCTTGCCGCGCTGACGGCCCTGTTCCTGTCGCTGTGGCTTGGCCCGGCGATGATCCGCAAGCTTGCCCAGTTCAAGGGCGGCCAGCCGATCCGCAAGGACGGTCCGCAGACCCATTTCTCCAAGGCCGGCACGCCGACCATGGGCGGTTCGCTGATCCTGCTCACCGTCACCCTGTCGGTACTGATGTGGGCCGACCTGCGCAACCGCTACGTGTGGCTGGTGCTGGCGGTGATGCTGTGCTTCGGCGCCATCGGCTGGTATGACGACTGGATCAAGATCGTCCGCCGTGACCCGAACGGCCTGAAGTCGCGCTGGAAGTACCTGCTGCAGTCGATCTTCGGCCTGGCCGCGGGCCTGTTCCTGTTCTATACGGCCGACGTGCCGGCGGCGCTGACGTTCTACATCCCGATGTTCAAGTCGGTGGCGTTGCCGCTGGCCGGCATTGGCTTCGTGGCGATCGCCTACTTCTGGATCGTCGGTTTCTCCAACGCGGTGAACCTGACCGACGGCCTGGACGGCCTGGCGATCATGCCAACCGTTCTGGTGGCCTGCGCGCTGGGCGTGTTCGCGTATGCCTCGGGCAACGTGGTATTCGCCAACTACCTGCAGATTCCGCAGATTCCAGGCGCCGGCGAGCTGGTCATCATCTGCGCGGCCATCGCCGGTGCGGGCCTCGGCTTCCTGTGGTTCAACACCTATCCGGCCATGGTCTTCATGGGCGACATCGGCGCGCTGGCGCTGGGCGCGGTGCTGGGCACGATCGCGGTGATCACCCGCCAGGAACTGGTGCTGGTGATCATGGGCGGCGTGTTCGTCATCGAAACACTGTCGGTGATGATCCAGGTGGCCTCGTTCAAGCTGACCGGCAAGCGCGTGTTCCGCATGGCGCCGATCCACCACCATTTCGAACTGAAGGGCTGGCCCGAGCCGCGCGTGATCGTGCGCTTCTGGATCATCTCCGTCGTGCTCGTGCTGATCGGCCTGGCCACGTTGAAGGTGCGCTGAGATGAACGACCTGTCCCGCCAGGCAACACGCCTTGAAGCCATCGAAGGCAGCTACGACAAGTGGCTGCTGGGCGCGATCATCGCGCTCACCGGCGTGGGCGTGGTGATGGTGGCGTCCAGCTCGATCGCCTTGATGAGCAGTCCGTTCTACTACCTCAACCGCCACCTGATCTTCCTGGCGGTGGGTATCGTGCTGGCGGTCATCGCCGCCCGCACTGAACTGAAGTCCATCGAGCAGTACAACCAGATGCTGCTGCTGGGCTGCTTCGTGCTGCTGCTGGCGGTGTTCGCACCGGGCCTGGGCAGCACCGTCAACGGTGCGCGCCGCTGGATCAACCTGGGCATCTCCAAGTTCCAGACGGTCGAAGCAGTGAAAGTGCTCTACATCGTCTGGCTGTCCAGCTACCTGGTGCGTTTCCGCGACGAGGTCAACGCGACCTGGCCGGCGATGCTCAAGCCGCTGGGCGTGGCCGGGGCGCTGGTGGTGCTGCTGCTGCTGCAGCCGGACTTCGGCTCGTCCACCCTGCTGCTGGCGATCACCGCCGGCATGCTGGTGCTGGGCGGGGTGAACATGCCGCGCATGTCGATGCCGGTGATCATCGGCCTGGTCGGCATGAGCGCACTGGCGATCATCGAGCCGTACCGCATGCGCCGCATCACCTCCTTCCTGGACCCGTGGGCCGACCAGCAGGGCGACGGCTACCAGCTGTCCAACGCGCTGATGGCGGTGGGCCGTGGCGAGTGGACCGGCGTCGGCCTGGGCAACTCGGTGCAGAAGCTGTACTACCTGCCCGAAGCGCATACCGACTTCATTTTCTCGGTCACCGCCGAGGAATTCGGCTTCCTGGGCACCTGCGTGATCGTGGCCCTGTACGCGCTGCTGGTCGGCCGGACCTTCTGGCTGGGCATGCGCTGCGTGGAGATGAAGCGGCACTTCTCCGGCTACATCGCCTTCGGCATCGGCCTGTGGATCAGCATGCAGACCTTCGTTTCGATCGGCGTGAACCTGGGCATCCTGCCGACCAAGGGCCTGACCCTGCCGCTGATCTCTTCCGGCGGCTCGTCGGTGCTGATGACCTGCGTGGCGATGGGCCTGCTGCTGCGCGTGTCCTATGAACTCAAGCGCGCCGAGCGCCGCCAGGCCGTGCGCATCGGCGGCACCGAAGACGCCGCTGCCGAGCCGAGCGACGAGCCGGCCGCGCCGGTGGCCGCCAGCGTACCGATGAGCGCCGAGCCGGTGGCTGCCGCTGCAGCGAACGCTGCGCGTGGCACCAGCCGCCTGCAGTCGCGCATCGAACCGACCTTCGGGAGGCTGTCATGAGCACAGCCACCGGCAACGTGCGCCCGGTGATGATCCTGGCCGGTGGTACCGGCGGTCACATCTTCCCCGGCCTGGCCGTGGCCCGCGTGCTGCGCGCGCGCGGCGTGCCGGTCACCTGGATGGGCGCCGACGGTGCGATGGAAACCCGTCTGGTGCCGCAGCACGACATTCCGATCGACACGCTGGCCATCACCGGCCTGCGCGGCAAGGGCAAGCTGGCCCTGCTGGGCGCGCCGTGGCGGCTGATGCGCGCGCTGCGCGCGGCCGGCATGATCATCCGCAAGCGCCAGCCGCGTGCGGTGGTGGCCTTCGGTGGATTCGCCTCCGGTCCCGGCGGCATGGCCACGCGCCTGCATGGCCTGCCGCTGATCGTGCATGAGCAGAACCGCGCACCGGGCCTGACCAATCGCATCCTGTCGCGCTATGCACGCCGTCTGCTGACCGGCTTCCCGGGCACCTTCGCCAAGGGCGAGGAGTTTGTCGGCAACCCGGTGCGTGCGGAGATCGCCGCCATCGCACCGCCGGAACAGCGCTTCGCCGACCGCCAGGGTCCGCTGCGCGTGCTGGTGGTGGGCGGCAGCCAGGGTGCACGCGCGCTCAATACCGGCGTGCCGCAGGCCATCGCTGCGCTGGGCGCCACAGTGCCGGTGCAGGTGCGTCACCAGAGCGGCGAGAAGATGCATGCCGAAGCGGTCGAGGCGTATGCCAAGGCTGGTGTGCAGGCGGAGATCACCCCGTTCATCGCCGACATGGCCGAGGCGTTTGCCTGGGCCGATCTGGTCGTATGCCGCTCCGGCGCGTCCACGCTGGCCGAGCTGTGCGCGGTCGGTGTCGGCAGTGTGCTGGTGCCATTCCCCGCTGCCGTCGACGATCACCAGACCCGCAATGCGGAGTACCTGGTCGAGCGCGGCGCGGCGGTTTTGCTGAAGCAGGACGGAACGCTGGCCGAAGGCATTGCCTCACTGCTGCGCGATCTGTCCGAAAATCCCGCCCGCCGCATGCAGATGGCGCAAGCCGCGCGTGCCTTGGCCAAGGTCGATGCCGCCGAGCGCATCGCCGATATCATTCTTGAGGAAGCTGTATGAAGAAGGCATGCCAGCGCGCCTGCCCTGCGCGAGGCCGCGCATGATCCGCCGCCTGCACGACACCAACGACCTGGTGCGCGCATTCCCGCGCGTGCATTTCGTCGGCATCGGCGGCACCGGCATGAGCGGTATCGCCGAAGTGATGCTGACGCTGGGCTATGAAGTGTCCGGTTCGGACAACGCCGACAACGTGGCGACCCGCCGCCTGGCCAGCCTGGGTGCGCGCATCATGCGTGGCCACTCGGCGGCCAACGTGCTGGGCACCGACTGCGTGGTGGTCTCCAGCGCCATCCGCGAAGACAACCCGGAACTGATGGAAGCGCGCAGCCAGCGCATTCCGATCATGCCGCGCGCAGCGATGCTGGCCGAACTGATGCGTTTCCGCCGTGGCATCGCCGTGGCCGGCACCCATGGCAAGACCACCACCACCAGCCTCACCGCTGCGGTGCTGAGCGAAGGTGGCCTGGACCCGACGTTCGTGATTGGTGGCCAGCTGCTGGCCGCCGGCGCCAACGCCAAGCTGGGTGGTGGCCAGTGGCTGGTGGCCGAGGCCGACGAAAGCGATGGCAGCTTCCTGCGCCTGAATCCGTTGATGTCGATCATCACCAACATCGATGCCGATCATCTGGAGAACTACGGCAACGACTTTGCCCGCGTGCAGGCGGCGTTTGCCGAGTTCCTGCAGCGCCTGCCGTTCTATGGCCTGGCGGTGCTGTGCATCGACGACCCGGAGGTGGCTGCGCTGGCCGCCAGGACCCCGCGCCACGTGATGAGCTACGGCATGAGCCCGCAGGCCGACGTGCGCGCCGAGAACGTGGTGCAGGATGGGTCGCGCATGCGCTTCACCCTGCGCCTGCCGCAGGGCACCAGCCAGGAAGTGGTACTGGCACTGCCAGGCAGGCACAACGTGCTCAACGCGCTGGCCGCCGCCGCAGTGGGTTGGCAGCTGGGCGTGGCCCCGGACGCCATCGCGCGTGCGCTGGAAGGCTTCGCCGGTGTCGGCCGTCGCTTCAACGATCTGGGCGAAGTGACCACCGCCAGTGGTGCCAAGGTTCGCATCATCGATGACTACGGTCATCACCCGAGCGAGCTGGAAGCCGTGTTCGCCGCCGCCCGTGGTGGCTGGGCCGACAAGCGCCTGGTGGTGGCCTTCCAGCCGCACCGCTACAGCCGAACCCGCGACCAGTTCGACAAGTTCGCCGCGGTGCTGTCCAGCGTCGATGCGCTGGTGCTGAGCGAGGTCTACCCGGCTGGCGAGGAACCGATTGCCGGTGCCGACTCGCATGCGCTGGCCCGCGCCATCCGCGCGCGCGGCCGCAGCGAACCGGTGGTGGTTGGCAAGGCCGCCGAGCTGGCCAGCGTGCTGCCGGACGTGCTGCAGGACGGTGACTTGCTGCTGATGATGGGGGCGGGCGACATCGGCGCCGTGGCTACCCACATCGCGGTGGAAGGCTTCAAGGGGGAGGGCGAGGCGTGAGCGCGCTGACCTTCCCGCCGCTGCGCGTGACCGACCCGGCTGTATTCGGTCGCGTCGCCGTGCTGCTCGGTGGCACTTCCAGCGAACGCGAGGTGTCGCTGGATTCCGGCCGCAACGTACTGGAAGCACTGCAGTCGCGCGGTGTCGATGCGTTCGCGGTGGATGGCATTCCGGCGCTGGCCAAGGCGCTGGCTGCCGGCGGCATCGACCGTGTGTTCAACATCCTGCACGGCCACAACGGTGGTGGTGAGGATGGCATCGTGCAGGGCCTGATGGACGCTTTCGGCGTGCCGTACACCGGCTCGGACGTGCTGGGCTCTGCGCTGAGCATGGACAAGATCCGTACCAAGCAGGTGTGGTTGTCGCTGGGCCTGCCGACCCCGCAATACCGCAAGGTCGACGCATCGAACGTGCATGCACTGGCGGCCGAGCTGGGCCTGCCGGTGGTGGTGAAGCCGGCCAACGAAGGCTCCAGCGTGGGCATCAGCCGGGTCACCGACGACGCCGGCCTGGATGAGGCCGTGGCCCTGGCTGCGCGCTACGACGGCCAGCTGCTGATGGAGCAGATGGTGGTCGGCGACGAACTGACCGTGGCCATTCTCGGCGACGTCGCGCTGCCGTCGATCCGCATCGTGCCCAAGGGCCAGTGGTACGACTACAACGCCAAGTACATCGCCGAGGACACCCAGTACCTGTGCCCGGGCCTGGACGGTGGCGACGAAGAGGAAATCCGCCGCATCGCGCTGGCCGCGTTCCGCGCCGCCGGTTGCCGTGGTTGGGGCCGCGTGGACGTGATGCGCGACCGCAGCAGCGGCCGCTTCTTCCTGCTGGAAGTGAACACCGCGCCGGGCATGACCAGCCATTCGCTGGTGCCCAAGGCCGCAGGCCAGGCCGGCATCAGCTTCGAAGAGCTGGTGTGGCGCGTGCTGGAACAGACCCTGGAGGCCTCGCACGCATGAACGCGGTGCTGCGCATCTTCGTCTGGCTGTTGGCGCTGTCGGTGGTTGCACTGCCGGTGGTGGCCGTGGTCAATGGCTGGGTCGGCGCCGAGCGCTGGCCGCTGGCGAAGCTGCGCGTGCATGGTGAGTTCAAGCGGGTGCCGGCCGAACAGCTGCAGCAGGTGCTGTTGCCGTATGCGCGCGCCGGCTTCTTTGCGGTCAAGCTGCAGGACGCGCAGGACGCGCTGGAACAGCTGCCGTGGGTGGAAAGCGCGCAGGTGCGCAAGCAGTGGCCGGACGTGCTGGAGGTGACTCTGGTCGAGCACAAGCCGTTCGCGCGCTGGGGCAGTGACCGCCTGGTTTCCGAGCAGGGCAAGTTGTTCCCCACGCCGAAGAAGCTGGCCGACCTGGCGCTGCCCGAACTGGATGGCCCGGACAGCCAGACAGAAGAAGTGATGAAGCTGTACAGCGACTCGCGTGCATTGTTCGCACCGGCCGGCGTCGACGTGCGCCGGGTGACGATGGATGCACGCGGCAGCTGGTCGCTGGTGCTGAGCAACGGCACCGAAGTGGTGGTGGGCCGTGACGACGCGCGCTCGCGCATGCAGCGCTTCGTCAAGGTGCTGCCGCAGCTGAACCGTCAGGACGCGCCGATCGAGCGCGCCGACCTCCGTTACACCAATGGTTTCACGCTGAGCTGGGGTACCCCGGCCACGCCGGCGAAAACGCCGGCGACCCCGGCCAGAAGCACGCAGGAAAGGACATGAATCGCAAGGGTGACAAATCGCTGATCGTTGGCCTGGACATCGGCACCTCCAAGGTGGTGGCGCTGGTGGGCGAGTATTCGCCGGGCAACCCGATCGAAGTGATCGGCATCGGCTCGCACGAGTCGCGCGGTTTGAAGCGCGGCGTGGTGGTGGACATCGAATCGACCGTGCAGTCGATCCAGCGCGCGGTGGAAGAAGCCGAGCTGATGGCCGGCTGCGAGATCCGCTCGGTGTACGCCTCGATCTCCGGCAACCACGTGCAGTGCAAGAACTCGCCGGGCATCGTGCCGATCCGCGACGGGGAAGTGACCTGGGGCGACCTGGATCGCGTGCTCGATGCGGCCAAGGCGGTGGCCATTCCGGCCGACCAGAAGATCCTGCACGCGATCCCGCGCGAGTACGTGCTGGACGATTCGCAGGAAGGCATCCGCAACCCGGTCGGCATGACCGGCGTGCGCCTGGAGGTGCATGCGCACCTGGTTGTGTGCGCGCAGTCGGCGGCGGCCAACATCAGCAAGTGCGTGCAGCGCTGCGGCCTGCAGGTGGATGACCTGGTGCTGTCCTCGCTGGCCTCCAGCGTTGCGGTGCTGACCGCCGACGAGCGCGAGCTGGGCGTGGTGCTGGTCGACATGGGCGCCGGTACCACCGACATCGCGGTGTTCGTGCAGGGCGCGATCTGCCACACCGCCTCGCTGCCGATCGCCGGCGACCACGTGACCAACGACATCGCGCACATGCTGCGCACGCCGACCCCGGAAGCCGAGCAGATCAAGGTGCGCTATGCCTGCGCCCTGGCCCAGCTGGCCACCGCCGAGGAAAGCATCCAGGTGCCGTCGGTCGGCGACCGGCCGCCGCGCCGCATGCCGCGCCACTCGCTGGCGCAGGCGGTGCAGGGCCGTTACGAGGAAATCTTCGAGATGGTGCAGGCCGAACTGCGCCGCTCCGGCTTCGAGGAACTGGTGCGCGCCGGCATGGTGCTGACCGGTGGTGCCTCGAAGATGGAAGGCGTGGTCGAGCTGGCCGAGGAAATGCTGCAGATGCCGGTGCGCGTGGGCATCCCGCAGCACGTCACCGGCCTGGGCGAAGTGGTGGGCAACCCGGTGCATGCCACCGGCGTGGGCCTGCTGCTGATGGGCAGCCAGATCGAGCACCCGCGGCGGCCGTCGCTGCCGACCGGGCGCGCCGGAAGCATGTTCAAGAAACTCAAGACCTGGTTCCGCGGCGAGTTCTGACGCGGAACCCGTAACACCGGGGTCACCCCGGCGCAGCACCTGCAGTACCCGCATCACAACGCAGCAACGCAATACACAACCCACACAGCCGCAACGGCAACATGACACGCGAAGGCAGGAGGCCCGACCGTCCATGCCACCGACAAGCGGATACAACGAGGACACGGACATGGCGCATTTTGAACTGATCGAAAAGATGGCACCCAATGCGGTGATCAAGGTGGTTGGCGTGGGCGGCGGCGGCGGCAATGCCGTGGCGCACATGGTCAACTCGGCGGTGGACGGCGTGGAATTCATCACTGCCAACACCGACTCCCAGGCCATCAAGAATTGCGGTGCCAAGCTGCAGCTGCAGCTGGGTACCAACGTGACCAAGGGCCTGGGCGCAGGCGCGAACCCGGAAGTCGGCCGCCAGGCCGCGCTGGAAGACCGTGAGCGCATCATGGACGCCCTGCAGGGCGCGGACATGGTGTTCATCACCGCCGGCATGGGCGGCGGCACCGGCACCGGCGCTGCACCGGTGGTGGCGCAGCTGGCCAAGGAGATGGGCATCCTGACCGTGGCCGTGGTCACCAAGCCGTTCCCGTTCGAAGGCCGTCGCCGCATGCAGGTGGCGCTGAAGGGCATCGAGGAACTGAGCCAGCACTGCGACTCGCTGATCACCATCCCGAACGAGAAGCTGATCACCGTGCTGGGCCGCAACGCGACCATGATCCAGGCATTCCGCGCCGCCAACGACGTGCTGCAGGGCGCCGTGCAGGGCATCGCCGACCTGATCGTGCGTCCGGGCCTGATCAACGTCGACTTCGCCGACGTGCGCACCGTCATGTCCGAAATGGGCCTGGCGATGATGGGTACCGGCACCGCCCGTGGCGATGACCGCGCCCAGGCCGCTGCCGAATCGGCCATCCAGAACCCGCTGCTGGACGACGTGAACCTGGCCGGTGCCAACGGCATCCTGGTCAACATCACCGCCGGTGCGGACTTCACCATGGCCGAGTTCGACGAGATCGGCCGCACCATCGACGGCTTCGCTTCGGAAGACGCCACCGTGGTGGTCGGCACCGTGCTCGACCCGGACATGCAGGACGAAGTGCGCGTGACCGTGGTTGCCACCGGCCTGAACCGCGTGTCGGCCAGCAAGGCCCAGCGTCCGGGCGAGCGCGCGCCGATCAAGCTGGTCCGCAACGCCACCACCGGCCAGCCGGAGTTCGGCGACTTCGACAACGGCGGCGACGCCGTGTCCAAGGCCGTCGGCGGCATGGGCCTGGGCCTGCGTCGCGCCAGCAGCGATACCGCGGCGGCTTCGGCCCCGTCGGCGCCGTCCTCTTCGGCCCCGGCCGCGGCAGAACTGCCGAACGACTACCTGGACATCCCGGCGTTCCTGCGCCGCCAGGCGGACTGAGCGGGCCGGCCCGGGGTTGTCCTCCCCGGGTTGCGCCACCATGTCCTGAAAACGCGGGCGCCGGGCCAGGATGGGCCCGGCCGCCCTGCTTCATGTGCGTCCCATTGGCGCGCCGGTGTGTCCTGCCTGCCTTTCAGCCGGGGTAGGGGACCGTGCGTGTTAATCTAATGTGTCACTTCCGGTCCATCCCCCATGATCCAGCAACGCACCCTCAAGAACACGATCCGCGCCACCGGCGTTGGCCTGCACAGCGGCGACAAGGTCTACATGACCCTGCGCCCGGCACCGGTCAACCATGGCATCGTGTTCCGCCGCGTGGACCTGGACCCGGTGGTGGAAGTGCCGGCCAAGGCCGAGCTGGTCACCGAAGTGACCCTGTGCACCGGCCTGACCTGCAACGACGCCAAGATCCAGACCGTCGAACACCTGATGTCGGCGCTGGCCGGCCTGGGCGTGGACAACATCATTGTCGAACTGTCCTCGGCCGAGCTGCCGATCATGGACGGTTCGGCCGGCCCGTTCGTGTTCCTGCTGCAGTCGGCGGGCATCGTGGAACAGGATGCGCCCAAGCGCTTCATCCGCGTGCTGAAGACCGTGGAAGTGACCGAAGGCGACAAGGTGGCCCGCTTCAGCCCGTACGAGGGCTACAAGCTGGGCTTCACCATCCAGTTCGACCACCCGATGATTCCGGCCAAGCAGTCGCGCCAGGAAATCGAGTTCTCGACGCTGGCCTACACCAAGGAAATCTCCCGCGCGCGCACCTTCGGCTTCATGCGCGACCTGGAATACATGCGCGAGCGCAACCTGGGCCTGGGCGGTTCGATGGACAACGCCATCGTGCTGGACGAGTTCCGCGTGCTCAACGAAGACGGCCTGCGCTACGCCGACGAATTCGTGCGCCACAAGATCCTCGATGCGATCGGCGACCTCTATCTGGCCGGTGGCCAGGTGCTGGGCGCCTACGAAGGCTTCAAGTCCGGTCACGCCCTCAACAACAAGCTGGTGCGGGCGCTGATGGCCGACGCCACTGCCTGGGAATGGGTCAGCTTCGACTCGCCGGCGACGCCGGATCCGGTCGAATATGCCACTCCGGCCTACGCCTGATTTATGTAGGTTGTTGAATTAAAAGACAAAAACGCCGCCTTCCAGGGCGGCGTTGTCGTTTCAGGCGTGTTCGGCGCATTCAGCATGCTTGACACGCGTCAAGGCCGGTTTGGCGTCACGGTTTTGTGAACCTGTTGGATCGGAAGCCTGAATTTAACGCAGTTTTAACAACAATCTAACGACAGGCCCCCGGATGGCAGCTAGGATGCGACTCGGCCCCCGAAATGTTTCACGCCGTGGTGACACGCGCGACGGGGAGCGGAGCCGGATGCTCCGTTGTCGTCAGGACCGCTTCTTCGGCTTCGAAGGAACGTCCTGCAGGCAAGCCAAGGCGTCGCGTAGCCCTTTGTGCGTGGCGGCTGAAACTGCGTGGGGTCCATTCCGGTTGTCGAGCGCTGGGGAGCGCGTGGGAGTGGGAGACGCAGTCTTGATGGTCACCCTGGTGGCCTTCAGCCCGATGGAACGGGCCGCGTCGAGCAACTGGGCTTCGGCAAGCCGCAACTTGGCATGCCAGACCGGGGACTCGACGAGAAAAACGAGGTGTTCCCCGTCCACATTGGCCAGCCGGCAACGGCTGCGCAGAGGTGGCGGCAACTGGGGGCGCAACTGACGGTCCAGCGCGTCGAGCCACAAGGCACGCCGCAGCGGGTTCCCGCTTTTGTCCGCCATCACCGCATCCAGCGCCGGCTTCGGCACTGACGCGGGGCGAACGCTGGATTTCGGCTCAGACATGAAAACTCACTGATGGCATTCAAAAAGATCGTAATCAAAACGCGTGAAGGACAGGCCAAGTCGTCGCCGATCGCGCGTTTGCGGTTCTATTTCGAGGACCGCCCCCGCGCCCTGCTGGGCAGCGTGCTCGGGGTAGGCTGCATTATCGGCCTTGCTGGCGGCATTGGCGCCAGCGCGCTGAATGATTCCCGGCTGCAGGCCAAGGTCGAGCGCCAGGATGCGGAACTGGCCAAGGTCAAGCGCGATGCGCAGACCCAGGTCAACGCGCTGGCGGCACGCCTCGGCGAGCTGCAGGCGCAGGCTACCCGCCTGAACGCCCTTGGCGAACGGCTGACCCAGATGGGCAAGCTGGAAGATGGCGAATTCGACTTCAACGAGACCCCTGGCCTCGGTGATGGCGATGCCGGCGGCCCGACCAGCGACATCCCGGTCAAGGACGTCAACGCCGACTTACAGGTGCTGGAGCAGCGTTTCGCTGCTTCAGGCCGCCAGTTGTCGGTGATGGAATCGCTGATGTTCGACCACCAGCTGCAGCAGAACGCCGTGCCGTCGCGCATGCCGATCCGCAACAGCTACGTGACCTCCGGCTTCGGCACCCGTGCCGACCCGTTCGGCCGCGGTGCCGCGACCCACAAGGGCATGGACTTCCACGCCAAGGTCGGCGACCCGGTGATGGCCGTGGCCGAAGGCGTGGTCAGCTTCGCCGGCGTGAAGGGCGGTTACGGCAACGTGGTCGACGTCGACCACGGTAATGGCTACGTCACCCGCTACGCGCACAATTCGCGCCTGGTGGTGAAGGCCGGTGACCTGGTCCGTGCCGGGCAGGAAGTGGCCAAGGCCGGTTCCACCGGTCGTTCGACCGGCGCCCACGTGCACTTCGAGGTGTGGGAGAACGGCAACGTGGTCAACCCGCGCAAGTTCCTCGGCGACGGCGGCAACACGCCGGTCGGCCGCGTCAGCCGCGGCTGATGCCCGGGGCGGATCCCTTCCGCGCCGCGGGAGGGCTCTGACCCGATGCGGTTGATCTGGTAGTGCCGGCCGCTGGCCGGCAACCTCATGATCTTCGGCAGCATCGCGGATCACCGGCCAGCGGCCGGCACTACCCCTCGGGGTTGAAACCTCAGCCGCCCGTCCCAAGCTACAATGAGTGTTGCCATCGACAGGGCGCCAGGCGCCCTGTTTCGTTTGCGGCGGACGGATCCCAAGGGGGAGGCCGGGCGTCGTGTCCATCCAACCCGGTTCCTTCAATGATCAACAGCCTGCTTACCCGCGTATTTGGCAGTCGTAACGAACGACAGCTGCGCCAGCTCAACCGCATCGTCGCCAAGATCAATGCGCTGGAGCCGGAGATCGAGAAGCTTTCCGACGAGCAGCTTCAGGCCAAGACGCCGGAGTTCAAGCAGCGCATCGCTGACGGTGAAGCCCTGGACAAGGTGCTGCCGGAAGCCTTCGCGGTCTGCCGCGAAGCCGGCCGCCGCGTGCTGGGCATGCGCCACTACGACGTGCAGCTGATCGGCGGCATGGTGCTTCACCTGGGCAAGATCGCAGAAATGCGCACCGGTGAAGGCAAGACCCTGGTGGCGACCCTGCCGGTGTATCTCAACGCGCTGGAAGGCAAGGGCGTGCACGTGGTCACCGTGAACGACTACCTGGCCCGCCGCGACGCCGCGCAGATGGGCAAGCTGTACAACTGGCTGGGCCTGAGCGTGGGCGTGGTCTACCCGGGCATGCCGCACAGCGACAAGCGCGAAGCCTATGCTGCGGACATCACCTACGGCACCAACAACGAATTCGGCTTCGACTACCTGCGCGACAACATGGCGCTGTCCAAGGCCGACCGCTACCAGCGCGGCCTGCACTACGCCATCGTCGACGAAGTCGACTCCATCCTGATCGACGAGGCGCGTACCCCGCTGATCATCTCCGGCCCGGCCGACGATTCCCCGGAGCTGTACATCCGTGTCAACCGCGTCGTGCCGCACCTGGTCAAGCAGGAAGCGGAAGACGGCGAGGGCGACTTCTGGGTCGACGAGAAGGGCAAGCAGGTGCACCTGTCCGAAGCGGGCATGGAGCACGCCGAGCAGCTGCTGGTTGAAGCCGGCATCCTCAACGGCGAAACCGAAGGCCTGTACGCGGCGCAGAACCTGACCGTGGTCCACCATCTCAACGCCGCCCTGCGCGCGCACGCGATCTACCAGCGTGACGTTGACTACATCGTGCGCGACGGCGAAGTGGTCATCGTCGACGAGTTCACCGGCCGTACCCTGGCCGGCCGCCGCTGGTCCGATGGCCTGCACCAGGCGGTGGAAGCGAAGGAAGGCGTGCCGGTACAGCGCGAGAACCAGACGCTGGCGAGCATCACCTTCCAGAACCTGTTCCGCATGTACAAGAAGCTGTCCGGCATGACCGGCACGGCCGATACCGAAGCCTTCGAGTTCCAGAGCATCTACGGCCTGGAAGTGGTGGTGATCCCGACCAACCGCCCGACCATCCGCAAGGACAGCCCGGACCAGGTGTTCCTCAACCGCAAGGGCAAGTTCAATGCGGTGCTGGCCGACATCGAAGAGTGCGCCAAGCGCGGCCAGCCGGTGCTGGTCGGTACCACCTCGATTGAAACTTCGGAAATGCTGTCCGAGCACCTGAGCAAGGCCGGTGTGAAGCACGAAGTGCTCAATGCCAAGCAGCACGACCGCGAAGCGACCATCGTCGCCAACGCCGGCCGTCCGGGCGCGGTGACCATCGCCACCAACATGGCCGGCCGTGGTACCGACATCGTGCTGGGCGGTTCGCTGGAAGCAGAGCTCCACGCGCTGGGCGAGGACGCGACCGACGAGCAGAAAGCCGCGGTCAAGGCCGACTGGCAGAAGCGCCACGAGGCAGTGAAGGCGGCGGGCGGCCTGCACATCGTCGGCACCGAGCGCCATGAGTCGCGCCGTATCGACAACCAGCTGCGTGGCCGTTCCGGCCGCCAGGGTGACCCGGGTTCGTCCCGCTTCTACCTGTCGCTGGAAGACAACCTGATGCGCATCTTCGCCTCCGACTGGGTGCAGAAGGCCATGCGCATGATGGGCATGAAGGAAGACGACGTCATCGAAGACCGCCTGGTCAGCCGCCAGATCGAGAAGGCGCAGCGCAAGGTCGAGGCCCACAACTTCGACATCCGCAAGAACCTGCTGGACTTCGACGACGTCAACAACGACCAGCGCAAGGTGATCTACGCCCAGCGCGACGAACTGCTGGACGCCGAGTCGGTGAAGGATAACGTCGACGGCATCCGCGACGATGTGATCTTCGACGTGGTGGCCCGCTTCGTGCCGCCGAACTCGATCGACGAGCAGTGGGACCTGCGTGGCCTGGAAGCGACCCTGGAGTCGGACTTCGGCCTGCAGATGTCGCTGACTGACCTGGTCAAGGAGCACGAGGAGCTGGATGCCGAGGCGATTGCCGCCAAGGTGCAGGAACGCGTCAACCAGCACTTCGCCGAGAAGGAAGCCGGCGTGGGCGAAGAGACCATGCGCGCACTGGAGAAGCACGTGATGCTGACCGTGCTGGACCAGAGCTGGAAGGAGCACCTGGCGCGCATGGATTACCTGCGCCAGGGCATCTACCTGCGTGGTTACGCGCAGAAGCAGCCCAAGCAGGAATACAAGAAGGAAGCCTTCGAGCTGTTCTCGGACATGCTGGAGAACGTCAAGCGCGAAGTGGTGACCCTGCTGTCGCGCGTGCGTATCCGCAGCGACGAGGAAGTGCAGGCGCTGGAAGCGGCCGAACGCCAGCAGGCCGAAGCCCGCCTGAGCCAGTCGCAGTTCCAGCACCAGGACGTGGGCGGCTACAGCGCCGACGAGGAAGCCGCGCAGGTGCAGGCTGCCCAGCAGGGCGTGGCGCAGATGCAGCGCGACGAGCCGAAGATCGGCCGCAACGATCCGTGCCCGTGCGGCAGTGGCAAGAAGTACAAGCACTGCCACGGCCAGCTGAGCTGATGCCGAAGAGCCCCGCGAAAGCGGGGCTTTTCGTTTGTGGCAGGGGAGTCGCAGCGGATCCGTGATTGCGCCGGCCGCCCTGTTCTGGGCATGCTTCCCCCCATGCCTTCCCCCACCCGATCGATCCATGTCGTGGCCGCCGTCATCACCGACGCCCGTGGCCGCGTGCTGCTCAACCGCCGTACCGAGAACCGCGACATGGCCGGCCTGTGGGAGTTTCCCGGCGGCAAACGCGAATCCGGCGAGACCTCCGAACAGGCGCTGGTGCGCGAGCTGCGCGAGGAACTGGGCATCGAGGCCGATGTCGGCGAGTGGCTGATGGATGTGCCGCAGCGCTATCCGGACAAGCACCTGACCCTGGAGGTGCGCCACGTGCGCAGCTGGAAGGGGACACCGCGTGGGCGGGAGGGCCAGGCAATCACCTGGGTGGCGCCGGACAAGCTGGGCCGCTATTCGATGCCACCGGCCGATCTGCCGGTGGTGGCCGCGCTGCGCCAGCCCAACAGCTACCTGATCACCCCGGCGCCGGCCGATGATGAGGGCGGCGTGCAGCATTGGCATGAACAGCTGCAGCGCGTGGTGGCCGCGGGCCAGCAGCGCATCCAGCTGCGGTTGCCGACGGCGCATCCGCAGCGGCAGGCGATGGTCGAACAGGCCGTGCGCGCGCATCGTCGCAGCGGGGTGCAGTGGCTGCTCAATCGCGATATCGAACTGGCGCGTGCGTTGGGCGTGGGCGTACACCTGGGCAGCGAGCAGTTGCAGGAACTGTCGCAGCGTCCACTTCCCGAAGGCCAGCTGGTGGCCGCATCCTGCCACGACCTGCAGCAGCTGCAGGCCGCACAGCAGCTGGGCTGCGACTTCGCCGTGCTGGGCCCGGTGCAGGCCACGGCCAGCCATCCGGACGCGGTGCCGCTGGGCTGGGACGCGTTCGCCGAGCTGCGCGCGCAGGTGTCACTGCCGATCTATGCGCTGGGCGGCATGGGCCGCGGTCACGTCGCCGAAGCGCGTCGCCATGGCGGGCAGGGCATCGCCGCCATTCGCGGGCTGTGGCCAGAGTGAGCCGGCATGCGGGGTCAGATCCCTGCGCAGCAGGGCTCTGACCCCTCCCGATCACAGCGTGATCCAGAAACAACCATATTGCCGCCGCAACCCCAGCACCGTCGAAGCGCGCGCCACGCTGCCCGGCAACGTCTGCTCCAGGCGCAGGCCGACCGGATGGCGCACGGCCGGCGGCTCAGGGTCGGACCCCTGCGCAGCAGGGCTCTGACCTTCATCCTGCGATAGCGGCAGCGCCTGCGAGGGATACACCGGCACCACGTCCACCAACGGCCGCCGCGCCAACGATTCCAGTTGGCCGAGGATGCGCTGCGCGCCCGCGTCGGACACCGAGCCCCACAGGTACAGTGAAGACAGCCGATTGACGTCGTTGCTGAGGATGCCGTTGCGCAATGCGTCCACGAGCTCGCTCAGCCGGCGCGGGCAGCGTGCACCCAGCGTGTCGCGCGCTGCGGTATTGCCGGCCGGGGAGGGCGGCGGCAGCCGTGACCGTGCACCCACGCTGTCGCAGGGCCGGTCGGTATACACGCTCTGGCCCTGCGCATCGGTGCAGCGGTTCAGGCGCGTGGACTGTGCGTGGGCGACGCTCGACAGCACGCATAGCGGCAGCAGCAACAGCAGGAAGGAAAGCCGGATCATCCTCGCAGGGTAGCGCCGATCCGGTCCGCATGGCGTGCTTTCAGCCCTGCAGCAGCTTCAGCACCGACGTGGTCGGCTTGGCCAGGTTCAAGGTGTAGAAGTGCAGGCCGGGCGCGCCGCCTTCGATCAGGCGCTGGCACAGCCGGGCCACCACTTCCGTGCCGAATGCACGTACCGACTCGGCGTCATCGCCGTAGGCCTGCATCTTGCGGCCGATCCAGCGCGGTATTTCCGCGCCGCACTGCTCGGAGAAGCGGCGCAGCTGGCTGAAGTTGGCGATCGGCATGATGCCGGGCGTGATCGGCACCTGCACGCCGAGCCGGCGCACTTCATCGACGAAGTGGAAGTAGGCATCCGGGTTGAAGAAGTACTGGGTGATCGCCGCATCGGCACCGGCATCGATCTTGGCCTTGAAGTGCTTCAGGTCAGCCAGCGCATCGGTCGCCTGCGGATGCGTTTCCGGATACGCGCCCACTTCGATGTGGAACGCATCGCCGTGCTCGGTGCGGATGAAGTCGATCAGCTCGGCGGCGTAGCGCATGTCGCCGGGGAAGCCCATGCCCGAGGGAAGGTCACCGCGCAGCGCGACCAGACGACGGCAGCCGATGGCGCGGTACAGCTTGAGCAGTTCGCGGATCTCCTGGCGGGTGCCGCCCACGCACGACAGGTGCGGCGCGGCATCGAAGCCATGGTGCTGGTTGAGGTGGCGCACGGTCTCGGAGGTGTAGCTCAGGGTCGAGCCACCGGCGCCGAAGGTACACGACACGTATTCGGGGGCGTAGTCCTTCAGCTTGGCCGCGGCACGGTCCAGCTGGCTGCGCTGTTCGTCGGTCTTGGGCGGATAGAACTCGAAGCTGATGGCGGTCATGGCGCGGATGGCGGCGGTCGGTGTGAAGCATTATATCTCTTCATCAAGATGGATGCTTGAAGATTGCGTGAGAGCCCGCCGTCCCCGGCCCGCGACCGTTCGCCCCGCCGTGCGGCCGCTGCTCCGAAATCGCAACCGGGGTGCCTCCGCCAGGCCCACGCTGCTCCCATCCCGGCACCACCCACCCAATGAAGGAGCAGACGATGAAGATCTTCCTGGCACTCTGGTACGCAATGAAGGCCCTGGCCCGGCTGGCGATGATCGGCATGGCGATGGCCGTGCTCGGTTCCGGCTCGGCGCATGCGGCGGCCGCCACCGGCACCGGCAAGGTGCAGGTCGAGGTGGTCGGCAAGGGCCGTCCGCTGCTGATGATCCCCGGCCTGAACAGCAGCGCCGAGGTCTGGCGCGAGACCTGCCTGGCGCTGAAGGACGTGCAGTGCCATCTGGTGCAGCTGCCGGGCTTTGCCGGCGCTGCGCCAGCCGACCCGCGCCCGGCCGAATTCCTGCCGGCCATGCGCGGGCAGCTGCTTGCCTACCTGCATGACCAACAGCTGGGCCCGGTGGTGGTGATCGGCCACAGTCTTGGCGGCCTGCTGGGGCTGCAGGTGGCGCAGGCCGAGCCGAAGGCAGTCAGTGCGCTGGTGGTGGTCGACGCATTGCCGTTCCTGCCGGCGGCGCGTGACCCGAACGCCACCGCAGACAGCGTGCGGCCAATGGCTGACCAGCTGCGCAAGGGCATGCTCGCCGCCGATGCCGCGCAGTGGCAGGCGCAGCTGAAGGCCGCCCTGCCGGGCATGACCCGCGATCCGCAGCGGCAGGCCGAGCTGGGGCGCTGGGGCGAAGCCAGCGACCGCCAGACCACCGCTGACGCCATGCATGCGGTGATGGCCACCGACCTGCGTGACAGCATCGCCTCGATCACCGCACCGACGCTGGTGCTGGGCAGCTGGGCCGGCTACCAGCCGATGGGCGGCACCGAGGACAGCACGCGCGCGGTGTTCCAGGCGCAGTACGCGAAACTGCAGGGCGTGCAGATCGCGATGAGCGCGCAGGGTTTCCACTTCCTGATGTGGGATGATCCGCGCTGGCTGCGCGGTCAGGTGCAGGCCTTCCTCGACCACCACCACTGAGTTTCAACACGCCTCGGAATGGACATGCCGGATTCCTCCTCGACGGTACGCTTCTGGCTGCTCAATGCGCTGGTGTGGGCGCTCTATGGTGTTGCCGGAATCGGCCTGCGCCAGGCCTATTTCAGCGATGCCGGAAGCGCAGGCGTGTTGATCACGCTGGGACTGGCGTTGGCCCTGTTCGGGTGCAGCGGTGCCATCCGCGCGCTGGCGCTGCGTGCCGACTGGTGGGCGCGCGGCACGGCCGGGCTGTTGCTGCGGCTGGCGCTGTCGGTGGCATTGGGCGCGGCAGTGGCGCAGCTGCTGGTGAACATCGCGCTGCACTCAGCGCTGGCCTGGAACTGGGTGAGCCTGGGGCGGCAGACGGCCGACTTCAGCCCCAAGGCGCTGCTGCTCTACTGGTACACCACTGCGGTGATGCTGGCCCTGTGGGCAGCGCTCTGGGCAGGCCTGCACAGCCTGCGCCGGATACGCAGTGCGGAACTGGCGCGCCTGCGTGCCGAGGCCGAGCGCAGCGCGCTGGAGCGCGATGCACTGCGTGCACGGCTCAACCCGCATTTCATGTTCAATGCGCTGAACAACCTGCGCGCGCTGATCCTGGAAGACCCGGAGCGTGCGCGCGACATGGTCACCCGCCTGTCGCGCACGCTGCGCCAGGCGCTGGCACACAACCGCAGCGAGCAGGTCACCCTGGCCGAGGAACTGGTGGTCGTGGACGACTACCTGGCCATCGAGGCAGTCCACTTCGAACAGCGCCTGCAGGTAAGCCAGCACATTGATGCCGATGCCCTGCAGGCACAGCTGCCGGCGATGGCGCTGCAGCTGCTGGTGGAGAATGCGATCAAGCATGGCATCGCCAGCCGCCCGGGCGGCGGTGAGGTGCAGATCCGTGCCACGCTGGACAATGACGTGCTGCGCCTGCAGGTGGACAATCCGCTGGGCAGCGCCAACGAGCCCACCCATGGCCATGGCGTTGGCCTTGCCTACCTGCGTGCGCAGCTCGGCACGCAGGGTCGTTTCACCCTGCAGCCGGTCGGCGACCGCATGCAGGCCCTGCTGGAGATTCCGCAATGAGTGGCGTGCTGCGTGTGTTGATCGTTGATGATGCACGGCTGGCGCGCCAGGAGCTGCGCACGCTGTTGTCGGCGCTGCCGTGGGTGCAGTGCGTGGGCGAGGCCGACGATGTGCCCGCTGCACGCGAGGCGATCGCCACACTGGCCCCGGACCTGGTGCTGCTGGATGTGCAGATGCCCTCCGGCAGCGGCTTCGATGTGCTGGAGGGGCTGGAGACGGTGCCGGCGGTGGTCTTCGTTACTGCCTACGACACCTACGCGGTGCGCGCCTTCCAGGCCAACGCGCTGGACTATCTGGTGAAGCCGGTCGAGGCGCCGCGCTTGCTGGAAGCGTTGCAGCGGGCGCGCCAGCGCGAGGTGGTGGCGGGCGAAACGCCGGAGCCGCGCAGCACGCTGGGCGCGCAGGACCAGGTGTTCGTGCGCGAGGGCGAACGCTGCTGGTTCGTCGCGGTCTCGGAGATCCGTCGGCTGGTGGTGGATGGCAACTACACACGGCTATGGTTCCGCGACCAGAACGCCCTGCTGACCCGCAGCCTGAGCGCGCTGGAAGCACGCCTGCCGCCGGAGTTGTTCTTCCGCGCCAACCGCAACACGCTGGTCAACCTGCGCCGCATTCGTGGCGTGACGCCCAGCATTGCAGATGGCTACGATCTGGCGCTGGACGACGGCAGCGAGGTGGAGGTATCGCGGCGGCAGGCACGTGAACTGCGCGAGCGGATGGCGTTGTAGCTGCCGCTACAGCTCGGCACTGACCGGGCTGGTGATGAATCCCCACAGCAGGCGTGCCATCACTGCGGGCGAGCGTGCCTGCCTGCGTGCATAAGTCTGTAGCGCATCCAGCCGCGGGCGGTCATAGAGGTGGCCGGCCAGCAGCACGGCATGCACGCGGCGGGTATTGGCGATGTCGTGCAGCGGGTTGCCATCAAGCAGCACCAGGTCTGCGGCTTTGCCGGCCTCGACGCTTCCATGCGATGCCTGCCGTTGCAGATGACGTGCGGCCTGCAGCGTAGCTGCGCGCAGCACGTCGGCCTGGCTCAGGCCGGCCTGTCGCAGCCACTGCAGTTCATCGTGGTAGCGGAAGCCGCCCAATCCGGTATCGGTGCCGACCAGCACGGTGACGCCGGCACGATGGGCCGCACCGGTGAGAGCCAGGCCATGCTCGAAGTAGGTCTTCAGTGCGTCTTGGCCGCGTCGGCCGGGATAGCGCGCTGCGGTGGCCTGCAGGTCATCACGCCACGCCCAGCGTGAAAGCGGGTCCAGATAGGCCAGGCGCGGATCGTCGACGAAGGCGGGGTCGCTTGCGCGTGCATCTTCTTCGCGGGTGACATGGGTCGGTACGAACGCGGCACCGCTGGCCTGCATCAAAGCGAACGCCTTGTTGCAGAGCGTGGGCTGATAGCTGGCAACCATGCGTTCGGCCAGTACGATCGGGTCTTCGCCGTCGAGCGTGCCACCGCGCCATGCCGCCGCGTTGTCGAAGCAGTGGCGCACGAACAGATGGGCGTGCTCGAAGCTGCGCTGGCCCGCCTGCACCGCGTCGTCCAGAGGCACCGCCTTGGGCAGGTGGCCGACCAACGGACGGCGCAGCTGCTGCGCCTCGGTGGCCAGCCGCTGATAGGTGTCCGCACGCAGCCGGTTGTAGACCTTCAACGCGTCGACCCCGCGCGCGCTGTACGTCCGTGCACGCGCAGCGGCGGCCTCCGGCGTGAGTGACGGATCTTCGAAGTAGAAACTGGCGATCTGTACGAAGCGCGGTGCAACCTGCTGCCCGGCAATGGCCTGTGCGGTCCAGCGGCGCTTGTCGGCCACGCAGGCGATCAGCGGATCGGTGGTCTGCGGGCAGTCCATCATGTCACGGGTGCCGGTGATGCCGTTGGCCAGCATCAGCGGGAACTGCAGCTGCGGCGACAATTGCAGTGCATGGGTGTGCATGTCCCAGAAACCGGGCAGCAGCCAGCGGCCGCCGGCGTCGAGCACGGGAAGCCGCGCGTCCTGCGGATCTTCCCCAATGGCAGTGATGGTGCCGTGGCGCACTGTCACGGTGGTGGGTTCGCTGACCTGGCCGCGCGCCACGTCCACCACCCGCGCATTGACGATCACGCGGCTGTTGCCCGGCTCGGGCAACGGCGGAGCCGACAGCGGCCAGAGCAGAGCGGCGGCGAACAGCAATGGCGGCGCCAGCAGGAGGATGACCAGTACGATCGGCCACTGCCGACGGTGGGCGGAACGGGGCAATGCGCATGCTGCATCCATGAGCCGGCGATCCTTGTAGTGGGTCGCCCGCAGGGTGCTGCAAGCGGGACGCTGGCGCCAGTGACCATCGGCATCCGGCCCTGTCTGCCTCCGGGGCGGTTACCCTGTGCAGCAGAACTCCTGATCACACCCGCGCCATGTCCATCGTCCTCACCGATTTCGCCCGTCCCCGCCTGTTCCCGCGCGTGCCGCGTGGCAACACCATCCAGGACTGCACTGCCGAGCAGTTCGAGGCACACCTCAATGCGCATGCGCCGCTGAAGGTGCTGGATGGCTACGCGCCGTTCTGCAAGCTGTTCGTCTACGAGAACTGGACCAGCACGCGCTGCCTGACCGTACCGATCACCGAGGCCAACCGCCACCTGCTGCGCAGTGGTTACGAAGCGCGCAACCGCGAGGAACTACCGGTGCTGGTGCGCTGGTTCGAGGGCGTGGAATCACCGCGTGCGAACTACCTGGTGGTGATCCTGTACAGCGCCGGGCAGCTGGCCAGGGAAGGCTCGCCGATCGAGGCCGACTGGGGCATCGTCGGCTGCATCTACACCGCCGAACCGGAAGAGGTACCGATGGCGCCGATCACGATGATGCGCAATGCGCTGGGCGTGGACGAGGGCGGATCCGGCGTGCCGCTGGACCGCGAAGCCTACCGGCGTTCCGTCGAGTTCTGGGAGAACAACGCGAACTGGCGGCCGTGAGCAACATTTGTCATCCACGCATCGCGTGAATGTGCGGACCGCAGTAGAGCCACGCCATGCGTGGCCGCTTGGCCTTCACGCAGCTTTCCATTCCCACCACGGGTAATGGTACTCGCGGTCGATGGCCTGCCAATGCTGGCCGCATTGCGTGCAGGCAACGGCGTGGCAGTCGCCCCAGCAGCCCTCAGCCTCTTCCACAGAGAGCAGCTGCATCTGTCCTTGTTCAATCAGGCGACGGGGATCGAAGAACGGGTAGCCGGGGTTGAGCGCGCACAGGCAACCCTCGCGTGCACGCCAGTAACGCAGCCGACGCAGGGCGGCCTTCAGATACGCCTGGTTGCTGATCAGCATGCCGCCAAGCGCGATGCCCTGGCAGCGTTGTTCGATCAGATCCACATGTGCGCTCAACGCGTCCAACGATGAGGCACTGAACAGTCGTGCGACGACGCGGGCGGCATCGGTGATGCGCGTCGCGTCGCGCGACAACAGGTCCTGCAGCAGCACATCGGCCTGTGCATCGTCGAGCCGGGGTATCGGCGCTGCAGACCACGGCCAGCGCATCAGCGTGACTTGCCGATGGCGGCGTAGTTGCCGGTTGTCAGGCGCAGCAGATCGGCCGGCGCCAGTTCCACTTCCAGGCCACGGCGACCGGCGCTGACATGCAGGCTGGGCAGCGCTTCGGCGCTGGCGTCCAGGAATGTGCGCAGGCGCTTCTTCTGCCCGAGCGGGCTGATGCCACCCACCAGGTAACCGGTCGCGCGCTGCGCGGCGTCAGCAGCAGCCATCTCGCACTTCTTGCAGCCGGCGGCTTCGGCCAGTGCCTTCAGGTCCAGCTGGCCGGCCACCGGCACGATCGCCACCAGCAGTTCGTGTGTCTCGGTGCTGGCCAGCAGGGTCTTGAAAACCTGGGCCGGATCGAGGCCGAGCTTGTCGACAGCTTCGCCGCCATAGGATTGGGCGTGGGCGTCGTGCACGTAGCTGCGCACGGTGTGGGCGATCTTCTCGCGCTTGAGCAGGTTGATGGCCGGGGTCATGGCTGCATCGTAGCGCGCGCTGGGCGCGTTGCCTTGACCGAAGCTACTGCCGGAGCATCCACGCATGGCGTGGATCTACCGTGGGGACTGGATGCGGGGTGTACGACCATACGCAAACGCAGAACGGACGCCCGAAGGCGCCCGTTCTGTCTGCATCTGTTGCCGGGGTCAGAGCCCCTTCCTGCGGAAAGGGATCCGACCCTGCGTACGCCGGTAGTGCCGGCCGCTGGACGGCACTCCGCAGGCATCAGTAGCGGTAGTGGTCCGGCTTGAACGGGCCTTCCACCGGCACGCCGATGTAGTCGGCCTGTTCCTGGCTCAGGGTGGTCAGCTTCACGCCGATCTTTTCCAGGTGCAGGCGGGCCACTTCTTCGTCCAGCTTCTTCGGCAGCAGGTAGACCTTCTTCTCGTAGTTGTCCTTGTTCGCCCAAAGGTCGATCTGTGCCAGGGTCTGGTTGGCGAAGCTGTTGGACATCACGAAGCTCGGGTGGCCGGTGGCGCAGCCCAGGTTCACCAGGCGGCCTTCGGCCAGCAGGAAGATCGCGTTGCCGTTCGGGAAGATGTACTTGTCCACCTGCGGCTTGATGTTGACGTGCTTGATGCCGGCGAACGACACCAGCGCATCGACCTGGATCTCGTTGTCGAAGTGGCCGATGTTGCAGACGATGGCCTGGTCCTTCATCGCGCTCAGGTGCTCGATGCGGATGATGTCCTTGTTGCCGGTGGTGGTGACGTACAGGTCGGCACGGCCCAGGGTCGATTCGATGGTGTTGACTTCATAGCCTTCCATCGCCGCCTGCAGGGCGCAGATCGGGTCGATTTCGGTGACGATCACGCGCGCGCCGTAGGCACGCAGCGAGGCGGCGCAGCCCTTGCCGACGTCGCCGTAACCGCAGACCACGGCCACCTTGCCGGCCAGCATCACGTCCATCGCGCGCTTCAGGCCGTCGGCCAGCGACTCGCGGCAGCCGTACAGGTTGTCGAACTTGCTCTTGGTGACCGAGTCGTTGACGTTGATCGCCGGGATCAGCAGGGTGCCGGCCTGGGCCAGCTGGTACAGGCGGTGCACGCCGGTGGTGGTCTCTTCGGAGACGCCCTTCCAGTCCTTGACCACGCGGCCCCAGTAACCCGGGCGTTCCTTGGCGACGCGCTTGAGCAGGTTCTTGATGACCTGTTCTTCGTGCGAGGACGAGGCGGTGTTGACCCAGTCACTGCCGTTTTCCAGCTCGTAGCCCTTGTGGATCAGCAGGGTCACGTCACCGCCGTCGTCCACCACCAGCTCCGGGCCGGTCAAGGTGCCATCGGCCAGGGTGAAGGTCAGCGCGTCCAGGGTGCAGTCCCAGTACTCTTCCAGGGTCTCGCCCTTCCAGGCGAACACCGGGGTGCCGGTGGCGGCAATGGCGGCAGCGGCGTGGTCCTGGGTCGAGAAGATGTTGCACGAGGCCCAGCGCACGTCGGCGCCGATGTCCTTCAGGGTCTCGATCAGCACCGCGGTCTGGATGGTCATGTGCAGCGAGCCGGTCACGCGCACGCCCTTCAGCGGCAGCTCGGCCTGGTACTTGCGGCGGATCGACATCAGGCCCGGCATTTCGTGCTCGGCAATGTCCAGTTCCTTGCGGCCCCAGTCGGCCAGCGTGATATCGCGGATCTTGTAGTCACCTTCGGTGGAGAAGGTCTTGGCAACAGCGTTCATTCGTGTGCTCCGGTTGTGGACGAGCGGATGCTCGCATCTAGCCGGGCGCCGTTGTTACAAAGCCACCTTACCGAGCCTGGCCGGGCCTCGTGGGATCCGGTCGCAGCGCCCCTCGGCAGGGGAGAACCCCCATTATATCGCGGCCCCGGCGTGACATCGGGATGACCCAACCATCGGCAGATGGGGCCGCGTGCACGGCCTGTTAAGGTCGGTGTTTTCACGCATCACACAGGTGGAACGATGAGCATGCACGCGCGCCGTACTCGGCGCTGGACCGGCCTGGTCCTGTCGATGGGACTGCTGGCGGTGGCCCCGCTGGCCTGGGCCGCAGCGCCGCAGCCGGTGGCCGCACAGGCCCAGGGCGTCAACGGCTACGAACTGCCGTCGGCCGCGCTGCAGGCGGTGGTGGACGCGCCGCGTGCACCCTCGTTGTACCTGTCGCCGCGCCGCGACGTGGCCGCGATGATGCAGATGCCGTCGCTGCCTTCGATCCAGGTGGTGGCGCAGCCGGAACTGAAGCTGGCCGGCCTGCGCATCAACCCGCGCACGTTCTCCGACAGCCGCTTCAGCTTCGGCGAGAAGCTGTGGCTGATGAACGTGGCCGACGGCAAGGAGCGGCAGATCAGCGGCCTGCCTGCCAAGCTGTCGATCGCCAGTGTGACGTGGTCGCCGGACCAGAAGTGGCTGGCCTTCAACCAGGTCGACGCCGGCAGTGGCGCCAATGAACTTTGGCTGGTGGACGTGGCCGGCGGCAGCGCCCGTCGCCTGGTTGCCGGCCTGAACACGGTGATCGGCAGCGGCTACCAGTGGCTGCCGGACAGCCGCGGACTGGTGGTGTTCACCCGCCCGGCCAACCTCGGTGCGGCCCCGGCCGCCGACGGCATTCCGACCGGCCCGGCCGTGCAGCAGACCAGCCAGGGCGGCGGCGTGGTGTCGATCCGTACCTACCAGGACCTGTTGAAGAACGAGGCCGATGCGCGCCAGTTCGATTACTACGCGACCACCCAGCCGATGGAAGTCAGCCTGGATGGCAGTACCCGCGCGATCGGCGCGGCCGGCATCTTCATGGGCTTCTCGGTGTCGCCGGATGGCCGCTTCGTGCTGCGCCAGCCGGTACAGCGCCCGTATTCGTACGTGGTGCCGGTGGACAGCTTCCCGCGCCGCATTGAAGTGATCGACCGTGCCAGCGGCAAGCTGGTGCACACCGTGGCCGTGCGCCCGCTGGTGGAAGGGCTGCCGACCGGCAACGACGCCGAAGTGACCGGCGTGCGCGACATCCGCTGGCGCGGTGATGCCGACGCCACCCTGGTCTGGGCCGAAGCGCAGGACGGCGGCGACCCGAACAGGGACGCCAAGGTACGCGATGCGGTGCTGATGCAGGCCGCGCCGTTCGACAAACCGCCGGTCACCCTGGCCCAGCTTGGCAGCCGCCTGGCCGGCATCAGCTGGGGCCGCGGTGACCTGGCCCTGCTGACCGAATCGTGGTGGAAGACCCGCAGGACCAAGACCTGGTTGATCGCCCCGGACAACGCCAGTGCCGAGCCGCGCCTGCTGTGGGACCGCGATGCGCAGGACCGCTATGCCGATCCGGGCCGGCCGCTGTTGTCCAGCGACGACCGCGGGCGCTCGCTGCTGCAGACCAGCGCCGATGGCAGCAGCCTGTATCTGGCCGGTGCCGGTGCATCGCCGGAAGGCGATCGTCCGTTCGTGGACCGCTTCGACATCGCCACGGGCAAGGCAACCCGCCTGTTCCACTCGCAGGCGCCGAGCTATTCGCTGCCGGTGGCATTGCTGGACAACCAGGGCAGTTCGCTGCTGCTGAGCCGCGAGAGCCCGGACGAGCCGGCCAACTTCTACGTGCAGTCGCTGGCCGATGCTGGGAGCGCACCGCGCGCGCTGACCCACTTCGCCCATCCGCTGCCGCAGCTGAAGGGCGTGCAGAAGGAGCAGATCCGCTACAAGCGCAAGGACGGCGTCGACCTGACCGCGACCCTGCTGCTGCCGCCGGGCTACGACCCGAAGCGCGACGGCCCGCGCCCGCTGCTGATGTGGGCCTACCCGGGTGAGTTCAAGAGCGCAGCCGCGGCCAGCCAGGTGACTGATTCGCCGTACCGCTTCAACGCGGTCAGCTACTGGGGCCCGCAGGCGTTCCTGGCCAAGGGCTACGTGGTGCTGGCCAGCCCGTCGATGCCGATCATCGGCGAGGGCGACAAGGAGCCGAACGACACCTACATCGAACAGCTGGTGGCCAATGCACAGGCGGCGGTGGATGAAGTGGTGCGCCGTGGCGTGACCGATCGCGAGCACATCGCCATCGGCGGCCATTCCTACGGTGCGTTCATGACCGCCAACCTGCTGGCGCATACGCGCCTGTTCAAGGCGGGTATCGCGCGCAGCGGCGCCTACAACCGTACGCTCACGCCGTTCGGCTTCCAGGCCGAGGAGCGCAACTACTGGCAGGCGCAGGACGTCTACCAGAAGATGGCGCCGTTCAACTACGCCGACAGGATCAAGGACCCGATCCTCTTCATCCACGGCGTGGACGACAACAACTCCGGCACCTTCCCGATCCAGAGCGAGCGCATGTTTGCTGCGGTGAAGGGCCTGGGTGGCACCGCGCGGCTGGTGATGCTGCCGAACGAATCGCACGCCTACCGCGCACGCGAATCGATCATGACCATGCTGGCCGAGAGCGAGCGCTGGCTGGAGCAGACCATCGGCCCGGCCGAGCAGGGCAAGGCGAAGAAGAAGCGCTGACCGGGCCTGGTAGTGCCGGCCGCTGGCCGGCAACCTCATGGAGACATGCAACCTGAGGTTGCCGGCCAGCGGCCGGCACTACCAGATGAAACCAATTTTGCATCGCAGCACGACGCCCGATATGGGATAGGCTTGGGGCCTGGATCCGTTGACCGAGGCCTGTGCGTCGCCGATGAACGAGTACCGCAGCAGCATCGAATTTGCTTCTCCCGATCTTCCGCTTCGCGATGATGTGCGCCGACTTGGCGCGCTGGTCGGTGACCTGCTGGTTGAACAGGTGTCGGCAGCGTTTCTCGACGATGTCGAAGACGTGCGCACCCGCGCCATCGCCCGCCGCGAGAATCAGGCGCCCCTGTCCGAGCTGGCCGAAGGCCTGGCCGGGCGCACGCCGCAGCAGGCCGAGACCATGGTGCGGGCGTTCAGCACCTACTTCCAGGTGGTCAACATCGCCGAGCGCGTGCATCGCATCCGCCGTCGCCGTGACTACCAGCGCGCCGGTACCGCAGGTGCGCAGCCCGATGGCCTGCAGGACGCGCTGCAGCACCTGAAGGTGCAGGGCGTGGGCCTGGACGAACTGGCGCAGTGGCTCCCGCGCATCGACATCGAGCCGGTGTTCACCGCGCATCCGACCGAAGCCGTGCGCCGCGCGTTGTTGGAAAAAGAGCAGCTGATGGTGGCCAGCCTGGTCGACAACCTCGACGGCCAGCGCACCCCGGGTGAGGCCGCCGCCGATGCCGCGCGCTTCCGCATGGCGCTCACCGCGTCGTGGCAGACCACCGATTCCTCACCGGTGCGGCCGACCGTGGATGACGAGCGCGAGCACGTCGGCTTCTACCTGGTGCAGGTGCTGTACCGGGTGATCCCGGTGCTGTACGAATCGCTGCAGCAGGCGCTGCGCGATACCTACGGCGAAGAACTGCCGCTGCCGCGCCTGCTGCGCTTTGGTACGTGGGTGGGCGGCGACATGGACGGCAACCCGAACGTGGATGCCCACACCATCCGCAATACGCTGGATGCGCAGCGGCAGGCGGTGCTCGGGCGCTACCAGAAGGAACTGCTGCAGCTGGCCAGCCTGCTCAGCCAGTCCACCGAGCGGGTAGGGGTGAGCGATGCGCTGCAGGCGCGCGTGGCGCAGTACCAGCAGCTGCTGCCGCAGGTGCAGTCGCGCCCGCGCCACGCCGATATGCCGTACCGCCTGCTCAACGACCGCATGCGCGCGCGCCTGCAGGCCACGCTGGAAGACGGCGAGGGCGCTTACGCCGGCCCGGATGAACTGATCGACGACCTGCAGCTGATCCTCGACAGTTTGCGCGCCAATCGCGGCGAACACGCTGGCGGCTTCGCCGTGCAGCGGCTGTTGTGGCGGGTGAAGACGTTCGGCTTCCATCTGGCGCGGTTGGACGTGCGTCAGGAATCGAGCGTGCATGCGCGCGCGCTGGCGGCGGTGCTGGGCGGCGACCCGGCGTGGGAGGGCCTGGATGCCTTGGGCCGCGCGCGCCTGCTGGCACCGCATGCCAGTGGCGAGGTGCCGTTGCCGAAAGGCGACGACGAGAGCAACCAGCGGCTGGATGCGGTGTTCGCCGCGCTGGCCGATGCGCGTGCGCGGCATGGCAGCGATGCGCTGGGCAGCTACATCATCTCGATGGCGCACGACCGCAGCGACGTGCTGGCCGTGCTGGCGCTGGCGCGGCGTGGTGGCCTGGTCGATGCCGATGGCGGCGTGCCGCTGGACATCGCGCCGCTGTTTGAAACCGTGGACGATCTCAAGCGCGGCACCGCCACGCTGCGCGACCTGCTGGAGGATCCGGTGTACCGCGCGCACCTGCGTGCACGCGATGATGTTCAGATGGTGATGCTGGGCTACTCGGACAGCAGCAAGGACGGTGGCATCGCCGCCTCGCGCTGGGGCCTGCAGCGCGCGCAGGTGGAACTGCTGGAGGTGGCGGCCGAGGCGGGCATCCGGCTGACCTTCTTCCATGGCCGTGGCGGCTCGATCAGCCGTGGCGGTGGCAAGACCACGCACGCGGTGGATGCTTCACCACGCGGCAGCATCGATGGCCGCCTGCGAGTGACCGAGCAGGGCGAGGTGATCCATCGCAAGTACGGCATCCGCGCGCTGGCCCTGCGTTCGCTGGAACAGGCCACCGGTGCGGTGCTGCGCGCCAGCCTGCGCCCGCGTGCCGCCGAGCCGCGCGAGGATGAGTGGCGACCGGTGATGGATGCGGTGGCTGCGGCCAGCAGCGAGGTGTATCGCGGGTTCGTTGGCCAGGCCGGCTTCATGGATTACTTCCGTACCGCCACGCCGATCGATGTGATCGAACGGATGACCCTGGGCTCGCGTCCGTCGCGCCGGCTCGGCCAGGACGCAGCACTGGGCAACCTGCGTGCGATTCCCTGGGTGTTCGCCTGGAGCCAGGCGCGTGCCGTCATTCCCGGCTGGTACGGCGTAGGCAGCGGCCTGCAGGCGGCGGTGGATGCCGGCCACGAAAAGACCCTGCGCGAAATGGCGCGTGACTGGCCGTTCTTCCGCACCTTCCTGGATGACATCGCGATGGTGCTGTCCAAGGGCGATATCACCATCGCCGAGCAGTTCTCGCTGTTGTCGGGCGGCCTGCACGACCGCTTCTTCCCGCAGGTGCAGCGCGAACTGGAACTCACCCGGCACTGGCTGCTGGCATTGATGGACCAGCAGACGCTGCTGGACCACGATGCGCGACTGGCGCTGTCGATCCGCCTGCGCAATCCCTATGTCGATCCGATCAGCGTGCTGCAGGTGGACCTGCTGCAGCGCTGGCGGGCCAGCGGACGCGAGGATGACGATCTGCTGCGCGCGCTGGTGGCCTGCGTGAACGGTGTTTCGCAGGGCGTGCAGAACACCGGGTGAGGTGTCGCGGTAGTGCCGGCCGCTGGCCGGCAACCTCATGATGTCTGGCGGCACGCACGAGGTTGCCGGCCAGCGGCCGGCACTACCTCATTCCTCCGGCGACGGCGGGTTCGACGCCAGCAGTTCCAGATGGCGCTGTTCCATTTCCTGGCGCAGCTGGCGGCGGATCAGCGCGGCCGCCTGGCGGCGCTTTTCGTCCGAGGTGACCGGCTGCAAGGGTGGCACCGGCGTCGGCCGGCCTTCCTCATCCACCGCCACCATGGTGAAGAAGCAGCTGTTGGCGTGGCGCACGCTACGCTTGAGGATGTCCTCGGCCACCACCTTGATGCCGATCTCCATCGACGAGGTGCCCGTGTAGTTCACCGATGCCAGGAAGGTGACCAGCTCGCCCACCGCGATGGGCTGGCGGAACATCACCTGGTCCACCGACAGGGTGACTACGTAGCTGCCGGCGTAACGGCTGGCGCAGGCGTAGGCGACCTGGTCGAGCAGGCGCAGGATCGCACCACCGTGGACCTTGCCGGAGAAATTGGCCATTTCCGGCGACATCAGCACGGTCATGGACAGCTGGTGGGTTTTCAGTTCGGTCGACATGCGGCGGATTGTATCGGCGTGGCGTAGCTCTTGTAGAGCCGAGCCCATGCTCGGCTGCTCTTGTCGCAAGAAAAAGAAAGCCGAGCATGGGCTCGGCTCTACAGAAAGCAGAAGGGCCGCGTGAGCGGCCCTTCGTGTTTCTTACTTCAGCTTTGCATCGGCGCGCAGGGCGGCGGCGCGGTCGGTCTTCTCCCAGGAGAAGGCCGTGGCGTTGACGGTCTCGCCTTCGCCGTTGAGGTAGCTGAACTCCTTCGGCTTGCGGCCGAAGTGGCCGTAGGCCGCAGTCTGCTGGTACATCGGGTGGATCAGGTCCAGCATCTTGATGATGCCGTACGGGCGCAGGTCGAAGTGCTTGCGGATCAGCTTCTCGATCTTGTCATCGCTGATCTTGCCGGTGCCGAAGGTGGTGACCGAGATCGAGGTCGGCTCGGCCACGCCGATGGCGTAGGAGACCTGCACTTCGCAGCGGTCGGCCAGGCCGGCAGCAACCACGTTCTTGGCGACGTAGCGGGCCGCGTAGGCAGCCGAACGGTCGACCTTGGACGGGTCCTTGCCGGAGAACGCGCCACCACCGTGACGGGCCCAGCCGCCGTAGGTGTCGACGATGATCTTGCGGCCGGTCAGGCCACAGTCGCCCACCGGGCCGCCGATCTCGAACTTGCCGGTCGGGTTGATGTGGAACTTGGTGCCCTTGTGCAGCCACTTGGCCGGCAGCACCGGCTTGATGATTTCTTCGCGGACGGCCTCGATGAGGTCCTTCTGCTTGATGCCCGGGGCGTGCTGGGTCGACAGGACCACGGCGTCGATGGCCGAGACCACGCCGTTTTCATAGCGCAGGGTGACCTGGCTCTTGGCGTCCGGGCGCAGCCACGACAGCGGCGAGTTCTTCTTCTTGCGGATCTTGGCCTGCTGCTCGACCAGGCGGTGCGACAGGTGGATCGCGGCCGGCATGTAGCTGTCGGTCTCGTTGGTGGCATAGCCGAACATCAGGCCCTGGTCGCCCGCGCCCATTTCTTCCGGCTTCTTGCGGTCCACGCCCTGGGCAATGTGCGGCGACTGCTTGCCGATCAGGTTCAGCACGCCGCAGGTGGCGCCGTCGAAGCCGACGTCGGAGCTGTCATAGCCGATGTCCGTGATGACCTTGCGGGTCAGGGCTTCCAGGTCGATCCAGGCGCTGGTGGTGATTTCACCGGCCACGATGGCAACGCCGGTCTTGACCATGGTCTCGCAGGCCACGCGGGCGCGCTGGTCCTGGGTCAGGATCGCGTCCAGCACCGCATCGGAGATCTGGTCGGCAACCTTGTCCGGATGGCCTTCGGAGACCGACTCGGAGGTGAAGAGATAGCTGGACATCAGGCGTAATATCCCTTGATTCGGATGGAAAGATGGGCGCGCATGATACACGGGGTGCGCCGCCTGTGCATTGTGAACCTGTACCGGTTGCCGGTGGTTAAGCCCGCGTAGGCCCGGCAAGGGCCGTCCTGACGGGATTGGGCCCCGGCCTCGAGGCCCAGTGTTCCACCAGCGTGACAGCGGGCCGGGTGGCGAGGTGGGGCGGTTGCGGCCCCTCCGGCCGGGGGCGACCGTCATCGTTCTGCCCCGAAACCGCCATCTGGCTGCCGCCTGCCGGGCGCAGGCTGTCGGCCAATCCGGCCGCCGGGCATGAGTGGATCCGCCATGCAGGAACTTGAACAGCGTCTCCAGCAACGCTTTCCCGATTGGTTCCATGGCCGCCGTGGCCAACTGGCGCGGCCATTGCTTCGCAGCGTCGGGCGCTGGTCGCGGTTGGACCAGATCGAAGCGTTCCTGCAGCGCAGTGCAGGATTGCGCGGATTCGGCTTCGTCGCCGCCGGGCTGGAGTTCATCGATGGCCAGTACCAGGTGGATCCGGCCGCGTTGGCGAAGATCCCGGCCACCGGTCGCTTGCTGATCGTCGCCAACCACCCGTCCGGCGCACTGGACGCGCTGGCCCTGCTGGACGCGGTCGGCCGCATCCGCCGCGATGTGCGGATCGTGGCCAACGACCTGCTGGGGGCGATCGCGCCACTGCAGGACCTGCTGTTGCCGGTGCGCATCCTCGGTGGCAAGGCCCAGCGTGGCAGCCTGCACGCTGTGGAGGAGGCGCTGGCCGCCGAGCAGTGCGTGATCGTGTTCCCGGCCGGCGAGGTCTCGCGCCTCTCGCTGCGAGGCATCCGCGATGGTCGCTGGCAGCGCGGGTTCGTCCGCTTTGCCCGTGCCGCCGGGGCGCCGGTGCTGCCGGTACGGGTGGAAGCGCGCAATTCGGCGCTGTTCTACGGCGCCTCGACCCTGTTCAAGCCGGCCGGCACCGCGCTGCTGGCGCGCGAGATGTTCACCCGCCGCGGCCGCCCGCTGCGCCTGAGCATCGGTGAGCCGATGCAGCTGGGCAAGGGCGGTGACCCGGGCGCGCAGCTGCTGTCGGTACGCCGCGCGCTGTATGCGCTGGGCCGCAATGGCGCGGCCGGCAATGCCGCTGCCTTCGCAGGCCCCGAGCCGCTGGCGGCCCCGGTGCCACCCTCGCAGGTCGCCGCTGGGATTGCCGCAGCCACCCAGCTGGGCCAGACCGCCGACGGCAAGCAGATTCTGCTGGCCACTTGTACTGCCGATTCGCCGCTACTACTGGAGCTGGGCCGCCTGCGCGAACTGACCTTCCGCCAGGTGGGCGAGGGCACTGGGCGCAGCCGCGACCTGGACGATTACGACCCGCAGTACGAGCACATCGTGATCTGGGACGCGGCCGCGCAGCGCATCGCCGGCGCGTACCGGATCATGCGCGGCGCCCATGCGCTGGCCCGGCACGGACTGTCCGGGCTCTACAGCGCGTCGCTGTTCCGCTATTCCGACGATGCCATCACCCACATCGCCGAAGGCCTGGAACTGGGCCGCAGCTTCGTGGTGCCCGACTACTGGGGCAGCCGCAGCCTGGACTACCTGTGGCAGGGCATCGGTGCCTACCTGCAATGCAGGCCGGGCATCCGCTACCTGTTCGGCGCCGTGTCGATCAGCGCGGCGCTGCCACGCGATGCGCGCGAGCAGCTGGTGGCGTACTACCAGCGCTATTACAGCGGTACCGCTGGCCTGGCCGAATCGAACCGGCCGTTCCAGTACTTCGCCGCACCGCCGAGTTTCGGTGAGCTGGATGCAGGCGCCGCGTTCGACGTGCTCAAGGCCAACCTGGCCGCACTCGGCACCGGCGTGCCGACGCTGTATCGCCAGTACACCGATCTGTGCGAACCCGGTGGCGCGCGCTTCCTCGCCTTCGGTGTGGACCCGGACTTCAGCGATTCGATCGACGGCCTGATCGAAGTGGACCTGTGCGCGATCCGGCCGAACAAGCGCAAACGCTACCTGCGCGATGCGGGGACGCCGGCATGAGCGTGCTGGCGAACCTGTCGCCGCACCGGCGCGCAGTGTTCGTCTCCGACGTGCACCTGGGTTCACGTCATTGCCATGCCACCGAACTGGCACGTTTTCTCTCGCAGCTGCGCTGTGAGCGTCTGTACCTGGTCGGCGACATCATCGACCTGTGGTGGATGGCCCATCGCCGTGCCAACTGGCGGCAGTCGCACAGCGAGGTCATCCAGGCCCTGCACGCGCTGCGCCGTGCCGGCACCGAGATCATCTACATTCCCGGCAACCACGATGCCTCGCTGCGCCAGGTGTGCGGGCTGATGCTGCCAGCGATGCAGGTGCGCCGCCGCGCCATCCACGTGACCGCCGATGGCCGTCGCCTGCTGGTCGCGCACGGCGACGAGTACGACGGCGTGACCCACTTCGGTGGCCTGCAGGAGAGGTTCGGCGACTGGCTGTACTACCGCATCCTGACCGGCAACCAGGCCTTGAATGCAGTGCGGCGCCGGCTGGGCATGCGCTACTGGTCGCTGTCGGAATTCCTGAAGAAGCGCAGTGGTGCCGCCGAACGCTACATCGAGCGTTTTGTGCAGGCCGGGCTGGATGACGTGCGCCGGCGCGGACTGGATGGCATCGTCTGTGGTCACATCCATCGCGCTGCGTTGATCGAACGCGATGGCCTGGTCTACGCCAACGACGGCGACTGGGTGGAGAGCCTGACCGCGCTGGCCGAAGACCACGATGGCGCGCTGCGCCTGCTCGATCACAACGGCCAGACCCTGGTGAAACTGCCGGGCGCGCGGTTGTCGCAGGCGGCGTAACCCGTTCCGTAGAGTCGACTGTCGCGTGTAGCGCGTGGTTTCCGCAGCCTGATGGGAGAGCAGTCGACCAGCAGTCGACTCTACAGACGCGGTGTCCGGGAGTGAGACGGCGCGCCCGCAAGCCGCTAGCATCGGCCCATGGATTCCCTGACCCAGATCGTGCTCGGCGGCGCCGTCGCTGCTGCCATCGCTCCGCCCGGCCATCGCCGCGCGGCCCTGCTGGCCGGTGCCGCGCTCGGCACCCTGCCGGACCTCGATGCCCTGTGGTTGGGCTTCACCGCCGCCGACCCGGTGGCGAACATGATCGAGCACCGCAGCTTCAGCCATTCGCTGCTGGTGCTGCCCTGGGTGGCGGCACTGATCTGGTGGTTGTTCAGGCGCTTCGGCAACGGCCGCGTCGCGCAGTCACCGGTGCGCTGGTTCTGGGCGATCCAGCTGGCGCTGGTCACCCATCCCGTGCTGGATGCGTTCACCGTCTACGGCACCCAGTTGTGGTGGCCGCTGCGCCCACACCCGACCATGGGTTCCAGTGTCTTCATCATCGATCTTGGCTACACGGTGTGGCTGCTGCTGGGTTGCGTGCTGGCCTGGTTTGGCCGCGCCCGCCCCTGGGCTGGCAAGGTGCTGGGCGTGGCGTTGCTGGTCAGCAGCGCCTACCTGGGCTGGGGCCTGATCGCAAAGGCCCAGGTCGACCGTGCTGCCCAGCAGAGCCTGGCGGCGATGGGTCTGGGCGATGCACCGCGCTTCTCGGTGCCGATGCCGTTCAACACCCTGCTGTGGCGCGTGGTGGCGATGACGCCGAACGGCTACGTGGTGGGCGACCGCTCGCTGGTGGCCGACCATGGACCGATGCAGTTCGAAGGCCATGCGTCCAAGGTGCAGGCGTTGCGCGAAGCAGGGAGCATCCCGGCAGTGCAGCAGCTGACGTGGTTCAACCGTGGCTTCATGCGTGCACAGGTGGTGGATGGGCGGCTGGTCCTGAGTGACCTGCGCATGGGGCTGGAGCCTGACTACACCTTCAACTTCGCCGTGGCCGAGCAGGTCGACGGGCAGTGGCGACCGATCACACCCGAGCAGGTGCGGACGGATTACAGCAGCCCGGCCGCGCGCGCGGATGCCGGGCGCCGGCTGGCGGCGATATGGCAGCGGATCTGGCACGAGCCTGCAGCCTCCGGGACTGGTGCGGCACACCCGTAGATCCACGCCATGCGTGGATGGCGGGACCATCGGCAGTGCTGCGTTGGCTCAATACACCGTCGCGCGGCCCTGCACGAACGAGTAGAAGAACACCGCGTTCGGGTCGTTCTGCACCAGGCGGAACTCGCGGCGCATGCCTTCCACGGTTTCCTCGTCCACCGAGCCGGCCTGCAGCAGCTGGTCGGCGGCCGACAGCAGCAGCTGTTCCCAGAACGCGATCATCGTCTTGCGACGCGCCGGCTCGCGGTTGTCCAGGTGGATGGTCTTGATCTCGGTGTGCACGTCGCGGAAGCCGCCGGCCAGCAGCAGGTTGCCCAGCTTGGCGCCGACGAACGGGTCGCCCCCGTGGTCGTACTGGAAATCGTTGAAGGCCATCCAGTAGCGCCAGATGTGCGGCGAATACGGATCGAGCAGGAACGAGGCATTCATCACTTCGGTGATGTACACCGGCGAACCCGGTGCCAGCACCCGGCGCACTTCGCTCAGCACACGTGCGGGTGACGGCACGTGCTCCAGCACCCAGCACAGGAACGCCGCGTCGAAGCTGCGTGCCTCGAACGGCAGCTCACCGGCATCGGCCTGCTGCAGGGTGTAGCGGTCGCTGCACCACGGCGTGCGCGCCAGGTTCTCGCGCGCGGTGGCCAGCTGCGTTTCGCTCAGGTCCACGCCGGTCACGTGCAGCTCGGGGAAGCGGCGCAGCAGGATCTCGGTCTGTGCGCCCACGCCGCTGCCGACTTCCAGCAGGCGACGTGCGCCGCTGTAGTCGATCTGGCCGAAGATGCTTGACTCCAGCAGCCGGGCCTGGGTCATCAGGCGCTGCTGCTCGGTGCCGGAAAACCCGTGCAGATAGGTCGGGGAGGAAATCGGCGGGGTCATGGTGGGCTCTTGTAGCGTCGAGCTGGCTCGACTGTTCGCAGACGCGGGGCTGGTGGCTCAGGCCGCCGAAGGCAGCGCCGGTTCCCCGGCGATCAGGCGGTCGAAGTATTCGGTGGTCAATGCGATCTGGCTGGCCGGATCCTCGGCACGGTTGACCACCGCGCGGAAAGCGGCATTCTCCGGCCGGTCCTTGGCATACCAGCCCAGGTGCTTGCGCGCGATGCGCACGCCCTGCGGCTCGCCATAGAACGCATGCAGCGCGTGCAGGTGGCCAAGCAGGATGTCGCGCACTTCCGCCAGTGATGGCGGTGGCAGTTCCTCGCCGGTGGCCAGGTAGTGCGCCACTTCGCGGAAGATCCACGGCCGGCCCTGCGCCGAGCGACCGATCATCACCGCATCCACGCCGGTTTCCTTCAGGACGTAGGCGGCCTTCTGCGGCGAATCGATATCGCCGTTGGCGATCACCGGAATGCGCAGCGCGGCCTTGATCTCGCCGATCGTGGCGTACTCCGCCTGGCCGGTGTAGTGCTGGTCGCGGGTACGGCCGTGCACCGCCAGTGCCGCGATACCGCTGTCCTCGGCGATGCGTGCGATCAGCGGGCCATTGCGATGGTCGCAGTCCCAACCGGTGCGGATCTTCAGCGTGACTGGCACGTCCACCGCGTTGACCACGGCCTCGAGGATGCGCGCCACCAGTTGCTCGTCGCGCATCAGTGCCGAACCGGCCCAGGCGTTGCACACCTTCTTGGCCGGGCAGCCCATGTTGATGTCGATGATCTGCGCGCCGTGGTCGACGTTGTAGCGCGCGGCCTCGGCCAGCTGCTGCGGCTCGGTGCCGGCGATCTGCACGCTGATCGGGGCCGGTTCGCCGTCATGGTCCATGCGGTGGATCGACTTGCGCGTGTTCCAGAAGCGCGGATCACTGATGGTCATTTCCGAGGCGGCCAGACCCGCGCCCAGCCGTTTGCACAGCAGGCGGAAGGGCTTGTCGGTGACGCCGGCCATGGGCGCCAGCACGACGTTGGGGGCAATGGTGTACGGGCCGATCTGCATGCGCTCATTGTAGGGCGCGCGCGGCGGTACGGCCGCGTCGGGCGCGGTCCGGTTCAGGCCGATCGGCACCGACCTCATGCCGTACCGGCATCAGCAGATGCTTGACGGTTGCTTCCGCCGCCCCCACGGGCGGGCGATGGTGGGCGGCTACCCCAGGCTCTGCCAGGCCTGGCCGGTACCCAGCGCGAAGGCCAGCCCCAGGCTGAGGCAGACCACTGAACTGACCACCCAGAAGCGCCGGCCGTTGTAGCCGGGCCGGAGCAGGGCCAGCCCGAAGCCCATCGCCGCGCGCAGCAGCAACAGCAGGGCGATGCCCGACAGGACCAGACGGCTGGCCGGCAGCGGCGAATGCCAGCCCGCGGCTGCCAGTGCGTACAGCGTCCAGGCCACCAGCACGGCAGTGATGCCGGCGGTCATCAGCGGCGGCCACCAATGCCCGGCCTGTGCCAGCCGGACCATGCGCTGGCCAGCACCGAAGTACCTGTACCACGCGGCGCCGAAGGCAATGCAGCCGATATGCAGCAGCGCCGCAGCGGCACTGCCTGCGGCCGCGACCAGCAACCAGGGGAATCCGTCCATGTCCTGCCCGTGCAAGGAAGCTGCGCGGATCGTGAGCGAGGGGCAGGATGTGGGCAATGCGACAGGCGGTCGCAGGGGCTGGGCAATGGGCGAAATAAAGGCCCAGGTGCCTGTGCACCCGGGCCTTGTCATCCACGCGTGGCGTGGAATTACTTGGCTTCGGCGTCGGCCGGGGTGAAGCGCGGCATCGCCGCTGCAGCGCCTTCCTTCTCGGTCGAGCGACCGGCGAACTGGTTGGCAAAGCGCACGTGGCGGGCGAACGGTGCATCGGCCACCTGTGCCAGCGACGCAGCCAGCGCACCGTTGAAGGCATCACCGGCACCGGTGGTGTCGATGGCCTGCACCTGTTCGGCACCCACGCGGTAGTACGGCTGGGTATCGCCGCGCAGGTTCTCGTCGGCATGCGACACGAACACGCCCACCGAACCCAGGGTCACCACCACCGTGCCGTTGCCGACCAGCTTGCGGCACAGCGCGTGCAAGCTGGCGCCATCCAGCGCGGCGACGTCGTTGGCATCCACGCGCTCACCGACATGACGGCCGAGCAGGGCGGCGAACTCGGTCTCGTTCGGGGTGATCACGTCGGCCAGCTTGAGCAGGCCGATGGTGGAGGGGGCATCGGCCGGTGCGGTGTTGAGCACGGTGGTGACGCCGGCCTCGCGGGCCGTGGCCAGTGCCGCTTCGATGGTCTGCACCGGCGATTCCAGCTGCACCAGAACCACCCTGGCGCCGGTCAGCAGGGCCTGCTGCTGTTGCAGGAAGTCGGTGCTCAGCGCAGCGTTGGCACCCGGGCCGATCACGATGGTGTTGCGGCCACGGGCATCGACGTAGATGCCGGCGGTGCCGGTCGGTTCGCTGCTGGCTTCGGCGATGAGGCCGAAACCATCCTGCGCCGCCAGTTCGCGCGCGGTGGCGCCACCGGCGTCGTCGCCCAGCGCGCACACGAAGTGCGTCTCGGCACCGGCGCGGCAGGCCGCCACAGCCTGGTTGAAGCCCTTGCCACCGGGGCCGGTGCTGTAGCGGCCGGCAATGGTCGCGCCCGGTGCCGGCAGCGACTCGCACCGCCACACGTGATCGACATTGAAGGAACCGACGACAACGACACTGCTGCTCATAGGAAATCTTTTCTCAACCAGGGGTTCAACTGAAGTGCGTCAGCACGCCGGCGATGGTCGCCGTCATGAAGGTGGCAATGGTACCGCCCAGCACCGCGCGCAGGCCGAACTTGGCCAGGTCGTGGCGGCGCTCCGGCGCCAGGCCACCGATACCGCCGATCTGGATCGCGATCGAGCTGAAGTTGGCGAAGCCGCACAGCGCGTAAGTGGCAATCAGGCGGCCTTCGGCGGACAGGCTCACGCCCGGGATCTGGCCGTTCACGATCTGCGACAGTTCGGTGTAGGCGACGAACTCGTTGATCACGACCTTCTGGCCGATCAGCGAGCCGACGGTGGTGGCGTCGGCCCACGGCGTGCCGATCACCCAGGCGATCGGGGCCAGCAGATAGCCGAAGATGGTCGACAGGTTGGTCGGCTTGCCGATGGCAGCGGCCAGGCCGGTCACTTCGCCCACCCAGGTCAGCGGCGCGTTCAGCAGCGCGATAAGGGCGATGAAGGCCAGCAGCATCGCGCCGATGTTCAGCGCCAGCTTCAGGCCGTCGCCGGCGCCGGCCGCAGCCGCGTCGATGATGTTGCTGGAGGTCTTTTCGACTTCCATCTTCACCGTGCCGCGGGTGAGCGGGGTGCCGGTTTCCGGGATCAGCAGCTTGGCCACGACCAAGGTGGCCGGCGCGGCCATGATGCTGGCCGCCAGCAGGTGCTTGGCGTAGAAAGCCTGCTGCGCCGGATCGCCGCCGCCCAGCATGCCCACGTAGGCCGCCAGCACGCCGCCGGCGATATGCGCCATGCCGCCGATCATCATGGTCAGCAGTTCGGACTGGGTCATCCTGGCGATGTACGGGCGAACGGTCAGCGGCGCCTCGGTCTGGCCGATGAAGACGCTGGCGCAGACGCTGGTGGTTTCCGCGCCGGACACGCGCATCACCTTGGTGATCGACCAGGCCATCACGCGCACGATCGCCTGCATGACGTTGAGGTGGTACATCACCCCCATCAGCGCCGAGAAGAAGATGATGGTCGGCAGCACCTGGAAGGCGAAGATGAAGCCGTAGTTCTTGGTGTCCATCAACGAGCCGAAGATGAAGCCCGAGCCCTCGTTGACGAAGCTGAGGATCTTGACGAAGCCCTTGCCCAGGGCATCGAACACGTCGCGCCCGCCCGGCACCAGGATCACCAGCGCCGCAAAGGCGATCTGCAGGGTGATACCGGTGGCAACCAGCTTCCAGTCAACTGCACGCTTGTTGTTGGAAAACAACCAGGTGATGCCGATCAGCACCGCCAACCCGAACAGGCCGAAGCCGATCCTGCCCAAACCTTCGACCATGTGAGTGACTCCCCTGGGGCGTCGCGAAAAACGGGAAGCCTAGTGCAGGGCAGGGGCCGGGGCAAGAAAAAGCAGCGTGCGCGCACCTAACGGTACCGATCGGGCCAGCAACGGCAAGGGCTTGCGGCCGGTGGCGGCAGGTAGAATGTAGTTCGATCCCGGCCCGGATGCGGGCCCGCAGCAGGAGATTTGCATGCAATACCGTCGCTTGGGCTCCACCGGCCTGCCGATTTCCGCCCTGTCCTTCGGCGCCTGGGTGACCTTCGGTGACCAGATCCCGCGCGACGAGGCCCGCAACCTGGTGGCGGCCGCCTGGGATCATGGCGTCAACTTCTTCGACAATGCCGAGGGCTATGCCAACGGCCGCGCCGAACAGGTGATGGGCGATGTGATCGCCGACCTGCGCCTGCCGCGCGACGGTTTCTGCGTCTCCAGCAAGGTGTTCTTCGGCAGCGCCAAGGACCCACGGCCGACCCAGCGCGGCCTGTCGCGCAAGCATGTGACCGATGCCTGCCATGCCGCGCTCAAGCGCCTGCGGGTGGATTACCTGGACCTCTATTACTGCCACCGCCCGGATCCGGACGCACCGGTCGCCGAGACCGTGCATGCCATGGACACCCTGGTGCGGCAGGGCAAGATCCTCTACTGGGGGACCTCGGAGTGGTCGGCCGTGCAGATCCAGCAGGCGCTGGACATCGCGCAGGCGCGCAACCTGCAGGGCCCGTCGATGGAGCAGCCGCAGTACAACCTGCTGCACCGCGAGCGGGTCGAGGTCGAGTACGCGCCGCTGTATGCCGGCGCCGGACTGGGCACCACCATCTTCTCGCCGCTGGCCTCGGGCCTGCTCACCGGCAAGTACGACCAGGGCATCCCGGCCGATGCACGGCTGGGGCGCGAAGGCATGGAGTGGTTGCAGGACCTGGTGCTGGGGGCCGACGCCGGGGCCCGCCTGGGTCAGGTGCGCCGTTTCAGCGAAGTCGCGCGCGCGCTGGGCCAGGCCCCGGCCACGCTGGCGATTGCCTGGTGCCTGCGCAACCCGAATGTCTCCAGCGTGATCCTCGGCGCCAGCCGGGTCAGCCAGCTGCTGCAGAACCTGCAGGCCCTGGACGTGCTGGAGCAGGTCGACGCGGCCGGCTGGGCGCAGGTCGAAGCCGTCTTCGCCTGAACCCCGGGGCCGACCGGGCCTCGGGGGCCTCGCTCGGGCCGGTTCGGCCGAGGGAACGGGACGGGAACGCGAACGGGAACGGTAGAGTCGCCTGTGAGTCGACTGCTTCGAATAACCGACTGCTTCGAGCAACAGCAGTCGACCAACAGTCGACTCTACACACCTGCGTCGCCATTTAATTGATGCGATCTATCGAATTACGGAACTCGATCATTAATCCCATCAATGAAATTGAGAATGGTTGTTGATTGTCAACTGAGAATCATTATCATTTGACTCGTCCCTCGCACGAGTCCAGATGCTCATGAATGCTCAACCTGTACTGCTGCGCCCCGAAACGCTGACCCTCCGCGATCGACCGGTCCGCGTCGTTCCGCCGGAAGAGGTCATCGACAGCGAAGCCCTGCTCAAGGGCCGTCGTGAAATCCTGATCCAGCACGGCGACCGCTTCTATCGCCTGCGGCACACCAGCAACGACAAGCTGATCCTGACCAAGTAATCGCGGTCTGGTCGCCCGCCTCCCTCCCTCCTGCCGGCAGGGCCGACAGGGTGGGCGACCCGTCCGCTCCCGCTCTCTCCCCCTCGGTCTACCGCGTGCACCTTCCGGGTGTGCCGGTAACCGGGGGTTCCCCTGCCTGACCGAACGAACCCGATGACCCGCCATACCGCCCTTTGCCTTGCTGTCTGGATGGCGCTGCCGCTGTCCGCCCACGCTGCTGCCACTGCTGCCACTGCTGCCACTGCTGCCACTGCTGCCCCCGATGCGCGCGAATTCGATCGGGTGCAGGTCACCGCCACCCGCACCGAGCGGGCGGTGAGCGACGTGGCGGCCACGGTGGATGTCATCGACCGTGAGCAGATGGACCGGCACCTGGTGCAGGACATCAAGGATCTGGTGCGCTACGAGCCGGGACTGTCGGTCACCCGCAGCGCGACCCGCTTCGGCCTGGATGGTTTCCGCATCCGTGGCCTGGACGGCAACCGCGTGCGCATCCAGACCGACGGCATCGTCATGCCGACCCGGTTCGACATCGGTTCGTTCGCCAGTTCCAACCGCAACTTCACCGACCTCGATACGCTCAAGCGCGTCGAGATCGTGCGTGGACCGGCCAGCTCGCTGTACGGCTCCGACGCACTCGGTGGCGTGGTCGCGTTCGTGACCAAAGACCCGGCCGACTATCTCAAGGACGGCAAGAACAGCTACTTCGGCCTGAAGTTCGGCTACGACGGTGAGTGGAAGGGCCTGCTCGGCGGTGCCACCGCCGCCTTCGGTGGCGACCACTGGAGCGGCCTGGTCAACGTCAACCATCACCAGGGCCAGGAAACGGACAACAAGGGCACGGTGCGCAGCGACAACGACACCCGCACCGCGTCCAATCCGCAGGATCGCGACGGCCGCAGCCTGCTCAGCAAACTGGTCTATGCACCCAGCGAGGACCAGCGCTTCCGCTTGACCGTGGAAGGCAACGAAGACACCACCGATACCAATGTGCTGTCGGCGATCGCCAGCGTTGCACCGCGCCCCGGCGCGATGGCTGCGGCCACTGGCATGAAGTCCCACGACACCCAGAAGCGCAACCGCGTGTCCTTCGCCCACGAGATGGATGCGCTGGACCAGCCGTTCGCCGACAGCCTGCATTGGCAGGTGTACGCGCAGAACAGCGAAACCCGGCAGCAGACCGACGAGACCCGCACCGACGGCACCCGCCGCCACCGCGTGTTCTCCTTCGACCAGCATGCCTATGGCCTGCAGGCGCAGTTCAACAAGGCGTTCACCACCGGCAGCGTCGAGCACGCATTGACCTACGGTTTCGAAGGCACCCGTACCGAGATCCGCCAGAAGCGCGACGGCTATCAGGTCAGCAAGGCTGGCGTGGTCAGCAACACGGTGCTGCCGGACACCTTCCCGGTGCGTGACTTCCCGATCAGCAAGACCACCGAGCTGGGCCTGTATGCACAGGATGAGATGCGCTTTGCCGATGGCCGGCTGTCGCTGGTACCGGGCGTGCGCGTGGACCGCTACGAGCTGAAGCCGGAAGTGGACAGCATCTTCGCCGAAGACAACCCGACCACGGCCGTGGCGCAGCTGAAGAAGACCAGCGTGTCGCCGAAGCTGGGCATGGTCTGGCGCTTCACCGACGAATGGTCGCTGTTCGCCGGTTATGCGCGTGGCTTCCGTTCGCCGCCGTACAACGACGTCAACATCGGCCTGACCAACGTCGCCTTCCGCTATACCGCCATCGCCAACCCGGATCTGAAGCCGGAAACCAGCGACGGTTACGAACTGGGCCTGCGCTTCATCGCGCCGGCGGCGTACGTCAGCGTCAGCGGCTACTACAACGACTACAAGGATTTCATCCAGTCCAACGTCGATACCGGTCGCAACGCACAGGGTTTGACCGTGTTCCAGTCGCAGAACATCGCCGACGCGCGCATCTATGGCGCGGAAATGAAGGCCGGCATCGAGTTCGGCGAACTCAGCCCGGCGCTGAAGGGCTGGGCGCTGCGCAGTGCGTTGGCATGGTCGCGTGGTGACAACCGGACCGATGACGAACCGCTGGCCTCGGTCGATCCGCTGCGTGGCACGCTGGGCCTGATGTACGACACCGATACCTGGGGCGTCGAACTGGCCGGTACCTTCGTGCAGCGCAAGAAGCGCCTGTCGCCGCCTGCAGCGCAGACCAATCCGAACGCACCGGCGCCGTTCGTCTACCAGCCGGCCGGCTACGGCGTGCTGGACCTGATGGCGCACTGGAACTTCGCGCCGGGTGCCACCTTCAATGTCGGCGTGTTCAACCTGGCCGACAAGCGCTACATCGAATGGTCGTCGATCACCCCGAGCCTGATCACCGATCGCGCACTGAGCGATCGTTTCAGCAGCCCGGGCCGCACCTTCTCCGCCAGCCTTGCCGTTTCCTGGTGACCTCATGAGCCGAGCACTGTCCGCACGCAGGAATGACTCCATCGCCGCGCCGAACAGCGCGGCCTGGCCGACCCCGGCACAGCTGGCCACGCTCGGCACCGTGTTGTGCCTGTACCACGCCGACGGCAACGAGCTGGGCGGCTGGCGCCAGGCCGTACGCGTACACGCCTGTCAGGGCGTGGACAGCGAGGGGCTGCGCGAAAGCCTGTGCTTCCTTGATGGCCGCGGCCGCTGCGTGTGGCGCCTGTACCTGCTGCCCGACAGCGATTTCCTGGCCTGGGACCGTCTGGTCGCGCCGCTGCCGCCGGGACCGGAACACGACGTCGAGGCGAGCGTTGGCGAACGCTTGTGGCGGCGTCTGGCCGGCCATCTTGGCGGCCAGCGCTGGCGCCTGTGCGCGCTGCGCCTGCATGCCGCCGACGACGGACGCACGCTGGCCGCCAGTCTGTCGACCCTGTCCTCGCTGGGCGCGGCCACCGCGCGCCGCATCGCACGCCTGGAAGGTGCTGAAGGCGAGCTGGCGATCGACGACTGCTGCTGTGCCGACGCCGCCCGGCGTCCGGCGCCCCAGATTCCCGGCGACCTGCCGCTGATCCGCCTGTGACCCTCTCCTGATGGAACGCCCGTTGGCCACGGATGGCCCCTCGATGAATCTGCAACCCCGAAGGAAAACCCCGATGAAGCTCCAGACAGCCAGCGCCATGCTGCTGCTCGCCGCCAGCGGCGTGGCCAGCGCGCAGCCCTCCGACATCGCCCGCGACCACGACAGCATCCTCGCCATGCAGGGTGAGTACACCGTGGACTTCGCCTTCGACGAGACCGTGCTGCTGAAGCCGGGCTACGAGCGTGCACCGGCGATGCGCAGCGGCGGCAGTGAAGTGGTCATCGTGGTCGAGGACACGCCGAAGCGCATCGTGCTGCAGCACCTGCTGCTGGATGAAAAGAGCGGCCACATCACCAAGCACTGGCGCCAGGACTGGGTGTACGAAGCACCGAACCGTTTCGAGTTCAGCGCCGACCAGACCTGGAGGGTGCGCAGTATTCCGTCGGCGGTGAACCAGGGCGCCTGGACCCAGTGCGTGTACGAAGTGAGCGACGCACCGCGCTACTGTGGCACCGGCACCTGGACCTACACCAACAACGTGCCGAGCTGGACCAGCGACCTGAGCTGGCGCCCGCTGCCGCGCCGTGAGTACACCAAGCGCAGCGACTACAACGCGCTGGCTGTGGTCAACCGCCACACGCTGACCCCGAACGGCTGGACCCACGAGCAGTTCAACACCAAGGTGCAGCGCAACGCCGATGGCAGCCAAGTGGAGATCGCACGCGAGTTCGGCTTCAACGACTATGTGAAGACCACCGAGGTCGACTTCACCCCGGCGCGCAACTACTGGAAGGCCACCGCCGGCTACTGGGCCAAGGTTCGCCAGCGCTGGGACGGTTTCCTGACCCAGGCCCCGGGCGTGCACCTGAAGACCAGGATCGACGGCATGGCGATGATCATTCCGCTGTTCACCCAGGCCGAAGCGATCCAGTCCGGCAAGAAGGTGAAGGACAAGCAGATCGACGACGTGTTCGCCAAGTACGTGGAAAAGGCCCAGTAGATCCACGCCATGCGTGGAATGTGCTTGTTCCTTGAACACTGGCAGCGCCGTCCTGGGCTCTTGGTAGGTGCCGAGCTTGCTCGGCACGCGCCCCGGTCCGGCGCCGCCTCAGGCCTCGCGCAGCGCCAATGCCGGTGGCGTATGCAGGATCGCCCGCGTACCCCACCAGCCTGCCAGCAGGCTCAGCCCGATGCCGACCACGCCGCCGATCAGCAGGCCCGGCCACGGCGGCAGCAATGGCAGCTCGAACACCTTCTGCGAGACTGCCACGCCGATGGCGGCCGCCGCGCCCACCGCGAGCAACGCGGCCAGCGTGCCCAGTGCGCCGAACTCCACCAGCACCGCACCGCGCAGCTGGCGCCGGGTCGCGCCCAGCGTGCGCAGCACCGCGCTGTCGTAGCGACGCTCGCCCGCCGTGGCCTGCAGCGCGGCCAGCAGCACCAGCACGCCGGCCAGCAGGCTGAACACCATCACCAGCTTCACCGCCTGTGCCACCCGCTCCATCACATCGCGCACCTGCGAGATCACCGCGTCCACGTCCAGCAGCGACAGGTTGGGCTGAGCGCGCACCAGCTCGCCCAGTCCGGCTGCCTTGCCGGCCGGCAGGTGGAATGCCGACAGCAGGTTGTGCGGTGTATCGCCCACCGCGTTCGGGTTCAGCAGCACGAAGAAGTTCGGGCGGAAGGTGTTCCAGTCGGCCTTGCGCACACTGGTCACGGTGAACTCGCGCTCCTGCTCGCCTACTGCAATGGTGATGCGGTCGCCCGGATATACGCCGTAGCGCTTGGCCCAGCCGATCTCAACCGACGCCTCCGATGCCGTGCTGTCGGGCGTCCAGAAGGTGCCGTTCATCAGCGTGTTGGCCGGCGGGAAGCTGCTGCGCCAGCTGAAGTTCAACGGCCGGTTCTCGTCGTCATCATCGCGCTGACCTTCGCCCTGTGCCGCTTGTCCGTCCTGACCGGGCTCGCGATCCACGCGCAACGGCGGCTTGCCGTTGATCGCGATCAGGCGGCCGGTGGCCATCGGTTCGATGCTGGCGTCGTTGGCGCCCAGTCCACGCAGCGCGGCCAGCACGCTGTCGCGCTGTTCGGGCTGGATGTTGATCAGGAAGTAGTTCGGCGTATCCGCGGGCAGGCGTTCGCGCCATTGCTGCAGCAGGCCGGGGCCGGTCACCGCCAGCAGCAACAGCGCGCACAGCGACAGCGACAGCCCGACCAGCTGCATCACCGCCAGCATCCGGCGCCGGGTCAGCGCCGCCAGGCCCAGCCGCCAGTGGCCGTGCAGGCGGTGCTGCAGGCCGCGCAGCAGCTGCAGCAGCACGAAGCCGACCACGCCGGCCGCCACCGCCAACGCGGCCAGGCCGCCCAGCACCCATAGCGCCAGCTTGAGATCACCGGTCACCTGCACCGCCAGCAGCAGGCTCGCCGCCAGCGCTGCTACGTAGGCCAGCAGCGAGGCCGGGGGCAGGGCGGCGAAGGAGCGGTTGAGCACGCGCATCGGCGGCACCCCGCGTAGGCGCAGCAGCGGCGGCAGGCCGAAGCCGAACAGCAGCAACAGGCCGATGCCGGCGCCGGTCAGCGCCGGCATTGCCTCGGGCAGCGGCAGGCGCTGCGGCACCAGGCTGCCCAGCACCTGCACCAGGCCTTCCTGCGCGGCCATGCCCAGGCCGATGCCGAGCGCACAGGCCGGCACCGCCAGCATCAGCAGCTGCAGCGCCAGGCCAAGCAGGATGTCGCGCTGGCGCGCGCCCAGGCAGCGCAGGATCGCCACCTGGTCGATGCGGCGCAGGGCAAAACGGTTGGCCGCCAGCGCGGTCGCCACGCCGGCTAGCAATACCGCCAGCAGCGCGCTCAGGCCGAGGAAGCGCCCGGCCAGATCAAAGGCCTGGCGCACGCCGCGCTGGGTGTCGTCCACGCTAAGCAGGCGAAGGCCTTTCACCTGTGGCAGCAGCCACTCGCGCAGGGACGCGACCTGTCCTGCCGGTCCTGCAAACATCAGCCGGTAGTTGATGCGGCTGCCCGGACCGAGCAGGCCCGTGCCTTCCACATCGGCGCGGTTGACCAGCAGGGTGGGGGAGAGCGTCAGCAGGTCGCCACCGGTATCCGGTTCGGCCTCGATGATGCCGGCGATGCGCAGCGTGCCAGCGCCGAACTCGAGATCGTCGCCGGCCTTCAGTCCCAGTCCCTGCAACAGGCGCGGGTCGGCATAGGCCTGGCCCTTGGGCGGCGTGCCGGCGTTGGCGATCAGCGCGCCACCGGGCGTGCTGCGCACCCGCAGCGTGCCACGCAGCGGATAGCCCGCCTGCACCGCCTTGATGCTGGCCATCTGGCTGGCATCACCGTTGAACAGCACGCTGCCGAAGCTGGCGATGCGGGTGAAGGCCAGTCCACGCCGCTGCGCCTCGTCGACGAATGCCTGCGGCGGGTCATCGCGCCCGGCGATGCCGAGGTCGCCGCCGAGCATCTCCGCCGCGCTGCCGGTCAGTGCCAGGTTGACCCGGTTCACCAGCGTGCCGACCGCGGTCATCACCGCCACGCCCAGCACCAGTGCGGCGAACACGGTCAGCAGGTCACCGGCCAGCGCCTCGCGGCGCAGCGCGCGCCACGCATGCCGCAGCAGGTTCATGCCTGCGCCCCACGCTCGACCGGCAGCAGGCGGCCGTCGTCGATGCGGTGGATGTACTGGCAACGCTGGGCCAGGCGCAGGTCGTGGGTGACCAGCACCAGGGTGGTGCCGCTGCCGGCGTTGAGTTCGAACAGCAGGTCGCTGATGTGCTGGCCGGTGGCGTGGTCCAGCGAGCCGGTCGGTTCGTCGGCGAACAGGATGCGCGGGCGGGTGACGAACGCACGTGCCAATGCCACGCGTTGCTGCTCGCCGCCCGACAACTGGCGCGGATAGTGGCGGGCGCGATGGGCCAGCCCGACCTGGGCCAGCACTTCATCGACCCGCGCCCGGTCTTCGCGCCCGGCCAGTTCCAGCGGCAGCGCGACATTCTCGGCGGCGGTCAGCGCCGGCAGCAGGTGGAAACTCTGGAACACGAAGCCGACCTCACGCGAGCGCAGCTGGGCGCGGGCCTCCTCGTCCAGCGCCGACAGGTCCTGGCCAGCCAGCGCGACGCGGCCGCGACTGGGCAGGTCCAGCCCGGCCAGCAGGCCAAGCAGGGTGGTCTTGCCGGAACCGGAGGCGCCGACGATGGCCACGCTGGTGCCTTCATGGACCTTCAGGGTGATGTTGTCCAGTATGTGGACTTCACCCTCCGGGCCCTGCACGGACTTGCCGACCTGGTCGACGGCGATGGCGACGGGCGCGCTGCGGGGGGACAGGCTGTCGATGAGGAGACTCCAATGCGCAAGACGGGATGGAGCCGGCGAGCCGGCGCGATGATGGTGCTGCTGCTAGGGTTCCTGCTGCTGCCGGGGCTGGCCTGTGCCAAAGGTCCGGCCGGTACCGTGCTGGTGCTCGGCGACAGCCTCAGTGCTGCCCACAATATCCCTGCCGACGCCGGCTGGGTCAGCCTGCTGCAGCAGCGGGTCAGGCAGCAGTCGAAAACCCCGGCGCGCATCGTCAACGCCAGCATGAGCGGCGAGACCACCGCCGGCGCACTCACCCGCCTGCCGGCCCTGCTGGCGAAGGAAAAGCCGACCGTGGTAGTGATCGCCCTTGGCGGCAATGACGCACTGCGCGGGCTGACCCCGGCGCAGGTGCAGGGCAACCTGGGAAAGATGGTGCAGGCCAGCCAGAAGGCGGGCGCGAAGGTGCTGCTGCTGGGCATTGACGTGCCGCCCAACTACGGGCCGGCCTATCGCCAGCGCCTGGCGGCGGCCTACAAGGCGCTGGCCACGCAGTACAAGGTGCCGCTGCTGCCCTTCCTGCTGGAGGGCGTCGCCCTGCAGCCGGGCATGATGCAGGCCGACGGCCTGCACCCGACCGCACAGGCGCAGCCAAAGGTGCTGGACAACGTCTGGCCGCTGCTGAGGCCGCTGCTCTGAACCGTTTGTGTACCTCTTGACGGAACTTCACATCGCGTCCACCGTCGATCCGGCATGTTTCACAAAGCTGAAGTTAGAGGGAATCACATGCGTCAGACGAAGGAGACCTCCGGCTTGGTGCTGGTGGTCGAAGACAACCGCAACATCTCCGAGATGATCGGGGAATACCTGGAAGGTCGCGGCTTCGAAGTCGACTATGCACAGGACGGCCTGGATGGCTACCGCCTTGCGGCGGAGAACAGCTATGACGTCGTGGTGCTCGACTTGATGTTGCCGCGCCTGGATGGCATCGAAGTGTGCCGTCGCCTGCGCAACGATGCGCGCAAGTCCACCCCGGTGCTGATGCTCACGGCACGCGACACGCTGGACGACAAGCTCACCGGCCTGGGTTTCGGTGCCGATGACTACCTGACCAAGCCGTTCGCGATCCAGGAGCTGGAAGCCCGCCTGCGCGCGCTGATCCGTCGCGAACGTCGCCAGGTCGGTTCGGAAGTGCTGAAGGTGGCCGACTTGGTGCTCGATCCGGTCAGCATGCGTGCGACCCGTGCCGGCACCGAGCTGCAGCTTTCGCCGATCGGCCTGCGCCTGCTGACCATCCTGATGCGCGAATCGCCGCGCGTGGTCACCCGCCAGGAGATCGAGCGCGAGATCTGGGGCAATGGCCTGCCGGATTCGGACACCCTGCGCAGCCACCTGTACAACCTGCGCAAGATCATCGACAAGCCGTTCGACCGTCCGCTGCTGCACACCGTGCAGAGTGCCGGCTACCGCATTGCCGACATCGCCCAGCCGATGGCCTGAGCAGGATACCCGCCGGTGCAGCAGCAGGCCCGGCCGGGTTGTGGCCACGTACGAGGGCAGGGCATGACCGGCCGGCGTTGCCGCCGGTCATCGCCCATGCACCCGCACGGCGTGGCGCGCTGCCTATAATCGCAGCGCTCTGACCGGGACTCCGCAATGCCGCACGGCCTGCCGCGCAAGATCCGTATCGCCTTCATCCTGCAGGCAGTGCTGGCCAGCCTGGGTATCCTGCTGGGTGCGTGGCTGGTCTCGCTGGTGATCAAGCACAGCCTGGTGGGCGCTGCCCTGCGCGAGGAGGCGGCGTACTACTGGACGCTGCACGAAGCGTCCCCGGTGCAGCCACCGCCCAATACCCAGAACATCCGCGGCTACCTGCTGGAAAGCGGGCAGTCGGCACTGTCGTTGCCGGCCAACCTGCGCAATCTGGAGCCCGGCTTCCACGAACTACCCAAGGACGACCAGCTGGTGCTGGTTGATGTGCGCCCGGCTGGCCGCCTGTACCTGGTGTTCCTGCGCTCGCGCGCAGAGATGCTGGCGTTCTGGTTCGGCATCGTGCCGGTGCTGCTGACCCTGTTGGCGGTGTATGGCGCCAGCTGGGTGACCTACCGCGCGTCCAAGCGCCTGGTGTCGCCGGTGAACTGGCTGGCTCGACGCGTCTCGCGCTGGGACCCGGGGCATCCGGAAGCGGCCGACCTGGAGCCCAACAAGCTGCCGGCGGACATGCAGGGCGAGACCCGGCAGCTGGCGGCCGCGTTGCACTCGCTGGCCAACCGGGTCAGCGCGCACGTGGCTCGCGAGCGCAACTTCACCCGCGATGCCAGCCATGAACTGCGCACGCCGCTGACCGTCATCCGCGTTGCCAGCGACATGGCACTGGGTGATGAAAGCCTGCAGCCGCGCCTGCGCCGCAGCCTGCAGCGCATCCAGCGGGCTGGCCGCGACATGGAAGCGGTGATCGATGCGTTCCTGATCCTGGCCCGCGAGGCAGACGTCGAACCGCAGATCGAGCTGTTCGACGTCAACGACATCGTCCGCTATGAAGTGGACAACGCCAACGAACTGCTGGGGGCTCGCCCGGTGTCGGTGCACCTGCACAGCGATGGCCCGGTGCAGCTGCATGCGCCGCCGCGGGTGCTGCAGGTGGTGGTCAGCAACCTGGTGCGCAATGCATGCAGCTACACCGACGAGGGGCGCATCGACGTGCATGTGCACAACGATCGGGTGGTGGTGCACGATACCGGCATCGGCATGTCCCCCGAAGCGCTGTCACGGGCGTTCGAGCCGTTCTATCGCGCCGAACCCAGCCGGCCGCAGGGTACCGGCCTGGGCCTGTCGATCGTACGCAGGCTGTGTGATCGCTTCGGCTGGAAGGTCAGCCTGGCCAGCGAGCCGGGCCAGGGCACCGAAGCGACGGTGGTGTTCCGCTGACCGGGCGCCTGCTGCCTTGGTAGTTGCCGACCTTGGTCGGCGCTTTCAGCAGGATTCACGCCGGTGTCCCATGCCAACCAAGGTTGGCATCTACCGGAGCGCGTGCGTGGCGCGCTCCGGCGCACGTCCGCCTCAGTTGCAGTTGACCTTCGGCGCCAGCGCCCTGGTCCAGATCGCATACCCGGCCGGGGTCATGTGCAGCATGTCCTCGCGGAACAGCTTCGCATCCGGCTGGCCATCCGCGCCCAGCATCGGTGTGTAGATATCGGTGAAGCCGGTGTTGGGCAGCTTGGCCAGCGCGGCCTTGATCAGCGTGTTGGCCTCGTTGATCGCCGGCAGCAGGTGCGCCCGCGACGGGCTCGGCTTGATCGACAGGTACTCGACCTTGGTCTTCGGCAGGTCGCGATGCACGCGCTGCACGAAGGCGACCACGTCGTCGCGCACCTGGGTCGGGGTGCGGCCGCTGTTGAGGTCGTTGTCACCGGCGTAGAAGAACACCTTGCACGGCGCATACGGCACCACGATCTGGCCGGCATACCAGGTGCTGTCACGCACTTCCGAGCCGCCGAAACCGCGGTTGAATACAGGCTGGCCGGGGAAGTCGGTGGCCAGGTTCTCCCAGAAGCGGATGGAGGAGCTGCCGATGAATTCGATGCCACCGCGGGGCGGCGGGTTGGCCTGGTCGGCGCTGGCGAACCGGGCCATGTCGCCGGCCCAGGCCACGTTGGAGACCTGTTCGGGTACCCGGGGCGACGTGGTCGGGCCCAGGGCCTGGGCCAGCGGTGCGGCGGTCAGCAGGCCCAGCATCAGCAGGCAGGTACGGCGACGGGACATCAGGCGCTCCAGCAGGGAAGGGAACGTCATCATAGAAGCTGGGGCGGGCCGGGGCTTGCCCCTGGCAGTCCATTCACCGGGCCGGTGCCGGGATGCGGCTGGCGGCCTTGTGGCAAAATGGCGGCCATCTGCCTATTCCTGTGCACCCATGATTCCCTGCCGTGCGTCTGAGCGGTCGCTGCGCCGCGCCCCTGTTGCTGGATGTTCCACCCGTGGCTGATCAGTTCGGCCATCTGCCGCGCGGCCCGCGCCGCATCTTCCAGGCCGCCCGCTGGTCCTGGCAGGGCCTGCGCGCCGCCTGGCTGCACGAATCGTCGTTCCGGCTGGAGGTCTACCTGCTGATCCTGCTGGCGCCGGTCGCGGTCTGGCTGGGGCAGACGCCGGTCGAGCGTGCGCTGATGATCGGTTCGATGCTGCTGGTGCTGGCGATGGAACTGGCCAACTCGGCGATCGAGGCGGTGATCGAACGTTACGGCAGCGAAATCCACGAGTTGGCTGGCCGCGCCAAGGACATGGGCTCGGCGGCGGTGTTCGTGCTGATGATGAACGTGCTGTTGTGCTGGGCCCTGGTCGTGGTTCCGCACGCGCTGGCCGGCAGCTACGGCTGAAGCCCCATTCCCCCACTGCCTTGAAGAGATTCCATGTCCTTTGAGTTCCTCGCCGACCCCAATGCCTGGGTAACCCTGTTCACGCTCAGCGCGCTGGAAATCGTGCTCGGCATCGACAACCTGGTATTCATTTCCATCGCGGTCAGCAAGCTGCCGGAAGAACGTCGCCCGTTCGCACGCAAGCTCGGTATCGCCGTGGCCTGCATCACCCGTATCGGTCTGCTGGTGTCGCTGGCGTATCTGGCGCACATGGCGGCCAACCTGTTCACGGTGGCCGGCATGGGCATCTCCATCCGTGACCTGGTGCTGATCGTCGGTGGCCTGTTCCTGATCATCAAGGGCTGCATGGAGATCAAGGAACTGATCAGCGGCGGCGAGGATGAAGATCCGAGCACCACCAAGGCCTCGGCCGTGTTCGGCTACGTGATCGCGCAGATCGCGGTGATCGACATCGTGTTCTCGCTGGACTCGGTGATCACCGCGGTTGGCATCGCCGACCACATCCCGGTCATGGTCGCCGCCATCCTGCTGTCGGTGTTGGTGATGCTGCTGGCCGCCAACCCGCTGGGCCGCTTCATCGACGCCAACCCGACCGTGAAGATGCTGGCGCTGGCCTTCATCCTGATGATCGGTGCGGTGCTGATCCTGGACGGCCTGGACGTGCACGTGCCCAAGCCCTACATCTACGCCGCGATGGGCTTCTCGGTGCTGGTGGAATGGCTGAACCTGCTGATGCGCCGTCGCGCGCGCGAGCACAACGTGCCGGGCGCCGGCAACTGGTAAGCGCCTCTGGCATGTAAGTCCCTCAGAACCCCCGGCCCGGCCGGGGGTTCTGCGTTTGTGGGGGGGGCACGGCTCTGCTACGGCGCTGCGGTTTTTGCACTTGCAGCGGGTTTCCGTGCCTCACTTGTGAACCAGAATCAACAGTGTTTTCCCGGGGCGAGGCTTAATCCGCCACAGCAAAGCGCGCAGGCTACGCACTCCCGAATCCCTCCCCCAGGACCCCCCCATGAATTCCAGAGCCGCCTTGCTGGCGCTTGCCGTCGGCGCCTTCGCCATCGGAACCACCGAGTTTGCGCCGATGGGCCTGTTGCCGGTCATCGCCGACGGCGTGGGTGTGGGCATTCCCACTGCCGGCATGCTGATCACCGCTTACGCCGTGGGCGTGATGCTGGGCGCACCGGTGATGACCCTGCTGATGGGCCGCTTCGGCAAGCGCACCGCGCTGATGCTGCTGATGTCGATCTTCGTGGTCGGCAACCTGCTCTCGGCACTGGCCCCGAACTACGGCCTGCTGTTGCTGTCGCGCCTGGTCACCAGCCTCAACCACGGTGCCTTCTTCGGCATCGGTGCGGTGGTTGCCGCCAGCCTGGTGCCGAAGGACAAGCAGGCCGCCGCCGTGGCCACCATGTTCATGGGCCTGACCATCGCCAATATCGGCGGCGTGCCGCTGGCGACCTGGGTGGGCCAGCAACTGGGCTGGCGCCTGTCCTTCGCCGGTACTGCAGTGTTGGGCCTGATTGCGATCACCGCGCTCGGCTTCGCGCTGCCGGCATCTGCACCGGGGCCGCGCCCGGACGTGCGCCGCGAACTGAAGGCCATCCTGCAGCCGCAGGTACTGCTGGCGATGGGCACCACGGTGCTCGGCGCGGGTGCGATGTTCACTCTGTACACCTACGTGGCGCCGGTGCTGACCGAACTGACCGGCGCCTCCAACACCTTCATCGCGATGTCGCTGGCCCTGATCGGTATCGGCTTCACGTTTGGCAATGGCATCGGTGGGCGCATGGCCGACTGGTCGCTTGATGGCGCGACCCGCATCCTGCTGGCGGTCCTGGCCGTGCTGATGTTCGTGCTGCCGCTGGCCTTCATGCACCACGCCACTGCGGCGCTGGGCGTGCTGCTGTTCGGCGCGGCGACCTTCGCCATCGTGCCGCCGCTGCAGATCCGGGTGATGCAGGCGGCGAGCGAGGCGCCGGGCCTGGCGTCGTCGATCAACGTGGGTGCGTTCAACCTCGGCAACGCGGTGGGTGCCGCGCTGGGGGGCGCGGTGATCAGCTCGGGTTTGGGTTACGCGGCGATTCCGGTGGCCGGTGGCCTGCTGGCGGCATCGGGCCTGCTGCTGGCGTGGCTGGGGCGTCCCCGCACTGCGGTGGCTGAAGCCTGCTGAGGGGAGAGGGTTTCCGGCAGGGCTTGCAGCCCTGCACCCGCTGCAATCAACGTCAACGTCAAAAGCTGGTTATCCGTGGGGTGGCGGGGTGGGTCCGGTGGCGGGGGACGCCGTGAATCCGTCCCTGGAGGCTTGGCAGCCGCATCCATGCGGCCAGATCAGACACCCCCGCCACCGGACCCACCCCGCCTTCGACAATTTCCCGCGGTCTGCCGGAACGGCGTTCCGCTCCGGTAGGTGTCGACCTTGGTCGACACGAATGCCTGAAGAACCGCGTTTTGCTTTTGATTTTTCTTTTGATCTCCCCGCGGTGCCCAGGAAATTGTCCGTGGCCGGGAGGGTGGGTTGGCTGGGGGCGTGAGCGCCATGGGCCCGAGGCATGCCACGGGCGGGTTGGGCAGGATGCCCAACCCCGGTCTTGCCGTGTGCGCAGGACAGCGCACACGAGCAAGCGCGATCGAGCTTACATGGACGTACTTGCAGCGCCCCCCAGCCAACCCACCCTCCCGGCCGACCCCGATAACGCTTCCTCGCCAACCACCGCGGAGGGGGCGGTGCCCGATGGCCGGTCTTTCACTCGAACCGTGGCATGCTCGGTGCCCAGTCCACCCGGAACCTCCGCCATGCGCCTGTTCACCCGTGTCCTGCCCCTGATGCTGCTGGCCTCCCTGCTGTCCGGCTGCGGCTACAACGCCATCCAGCAGAAGGATGAAGCGGTCAAGGCCGGCTGGTCCGAAGTGCTCAACCAGTACAAGCGCCGCGCCGATCTGGTGCCCAACCTGGTGCAGACCGTGAAGGGCTTCGCCAGCCAGGAAGAGCGCGTGCTGACCGAAGTCACCAACGCCCGCTCGCGTGTTGGTCAGATCAACGTCAACGCCGACGACGAAGCCTCGCTCAAGCAGTTCCAGCAGGCCCAGGGTGAACTCGGCAGCGCACTGTCGCGGCTGCTGGTGGTCACCGAGAACTACCCGGTGCTGAAGTCGGACCAGAACTTCCGCGACCTGCAGGCTCAGCTGGAAGGCACTGAAAACCGCATCACCGTCGCCCGCGGCCGCTACATCCAGCAGGTGCAGGACTACAACACCTACATCCGCTCGTTCCCGCAGGTGATCACCGCCAAGATCTTCGGTTACAAGACCAAGCCGAACTTCACCGTGGAAAACGAAGCGCAGATCTCCAACGCGCCGGCGGTCGATTTCGGCAGCGCGCCGCAGCAGCAGCCGGCACCGCAGCCGGGCCACTGACCCATGCGCCTGGCCACTGCGCTCCTGGCCCTGCTGCTGTGGCTGCCGCTGGCTTCGCATGCACAGCAGCTCGCTCCGATTCCGGCGCTGGATTCGCCGGTGGTCGATACCACCGGCACGCTGGACGCCACGCAGAAGCAGGCGCTGGTGCAGCAGGCGATTGAGCTGCAGCAGCGCAAGGGCAGCCAGCTGCAGGTGCTGGTGGTGCCCACCACCCAGCCGGAAGACATCGCGCAGTACACCACGCGGGTCTTCGACCAGTGGCAGATCGGCCGCAAGGGCGTGGACGACGGGGTGCTGCTGGTGGTGGCCAAGGACGACCGGCGCGTGCGCATTGAACCCGGTTATGGTCTGGAGGGAGCGATTCCCGATGCCATCGCCAACCGGGTCATCCAGGAGTACCTGGTGCCGCGCTTCCGCAGCGGCGACTACGCCGGTGGCATCACCGACGCCACGGCGGTGCTGGTCAAGCTGATCGACGGCGAAACGCTGCCGGCACCGGTCAGTGGCCATCGCGGGCGTGAGCCCAGCGGTGGTGGCGATACCTGGTTCCTGGCGCTGTTCATCGGTGTGTTCGCCGGCAGCATCCTGCGCGGCGTGTTCTCGCGCGTGCCGCGACCGCTGCGCGGCCTGCTCGGCGGTGCCGGTGCGGCGCTGGCGGCGTTCCTGTTCACCTCCACGCTGCTCGCCAGTGGCCTGGCTGGCGTCGTGGGCCTCATTGTTGCCATGCTCTCCGGTCACCCGGGCCGCTTTGCCGGTGGCGGTGGCTGGGGCGGTGGCAGCTGGGGCGGCGGAGGCGGCTTCGGCGGCGGCGGCGGTTGGGGCGGCGGCGGTGGCCGCTCCGGCGGTGGTGGTGCTTCGGGGGGCTGGTGATGATCCAACGACTGTGTCGTCATGTATTTTCGCCGTCGGTACGGCGCGCGTTCCCGCCCGCCACGCTGCAGGCGATCACCGAGGCCATCGCAGCCGGTGAGCAGCGCCACGGCGGCCAGGTGATGTTCGCGGTGGAAGCGGACCTGCCGCTGGCCGCGCTGTGGCACAAGGTCACCCCGCGCCAGGCCGCCGAACATGCCTTCGCGCGCCTGCGCACCTGGGATACCACCCACAACAACGGTGTGCTGATCTACCTGCTTCTGGCCGACCACGCCATCGAGATCGTCGCCGACCGTGGCCTGCAGGGCCGGGTCAGCCCGGCACAATGGCAGCGGGTCTGCACCCACCTGCGCGAGGGCCTGCGTGGCTCCAATCCGGTGGAAGCGCTGCAGGATGCCATCGACGAGGTCTCCAGCCTGATCGAAGGGCACTTTCCGGCCTCGACCCGGTCGAACGATGACGCGTTGCCGAACTCGCCCCAGCTCCTTGGTTGAGCCGGGGCGGCACTGGCCCGAGAATAGGCGTTCAACCGCAAGGCACCTTCCATGATCTATTTCCACGACATCGACCCCATCGCCCTCTCGCTGGGGCCGATCAAGGTGCATTGGTACGGCATCATGTACCTGCTGGGCTTCACCGCCGCCTGGCTGCTGGGACGCAAGCGCATCGCCGCCGGCCGCCTGCCGGGCGTCGACGCCAATGGTTTCTCCGACCTGCTGTTCTACGCCATGCTTGGCGTGGTGCTGGGCGGGCGCATCGGCTACATGCTGTTCTACGCGCTGGGCGATTTCCTGCACAACCCGCTGCTGCTGTTCAAGGTGTGGGACGGCGGCATGAGCTTCCACGGTGGCCTGCTGGGCGTGCTGGGCGCCTGCTGGTGGTGGTCGCGCAAGCACAAGCTGCATTTCTTCGACACCATGGATTTCATGGCGCCGCTGGTACCGCTGGGCCTGGGCTTCGGCCGCATCGGCAACTTCATCGGTGCCGAGCTGTGGGGCAAGTACACCGACGGTACCTGGGGCGTGGTGTTCCCGTCCGGCCTGCCGGCGCCGCTGAACCAGCTGGACCACGCGACCCTGCAGGCGCAGTTCGCCACCGGCGCGCTGAACCAGTTCGCGCGCCATCCGTCGCAGTTGTATGAAGCCTTCCTGGAAGGCCTGGTGATGTTCGTGGTGCTGTGGGCCGTGTCGGCCAAGCCGCGCCACCGTTACCTGGTCGGCGGCCTGTTCGCGCTGATGTACGGCCTGTTCCGCTTCGCGGTGGAGTTCGTGCGCATGCCCGACAACGGCGTCTACGTGGCCTTCGACTGGCTGACCCGTGGCCAGATCCTCAGCCTGCCGCTGATCGCCTTCGGCCTGGTGCTGCTGGTGATGTCGCGCCGCGCGCCGGTGCTGCAGCCGCAGTTGCCGGTGGCTGCCGAGGGCAAGGCATGAAGCCCTACCTGGACCTGCTGGCGCACGTGCTCGAACACGGCGCCGAGAAGAGTGATCGCACCGGCACCGGCACCCGCAGCGTGTTCGGCTGGCAGATGCGCTTCGACCTCAATGAAGGTTTCCCGCTGGTCACCACCAAGAAGCTGCACCTGCGCTCGATCATCCACGAGCTGCTGTGGTTCCTGAAAGGCGACACCAACATCGGCTACCTGAAGGACAACCAGGTGCGCATCTGGGACGAGTGGGCCGACGGGAACGGCGATCTCGGCCCGGTGTACGGCAAGCAGTGGCGCAGCTGGGCCACCGCCGATGGCCGTGAGATCGACCAGATGCAGTGGCTGGTGGACGAGATCAAGCGCAACCCCGATTCGCGGCGGCTGGTGGTCAGCGCCTGGAACGTGGGCGAGCTTTCGCAGATGGCGCTGATGCCGTGCCACAACCTGTTCCAGTTCTACGTGGTGGACGGCAAGCTCAGCTGCCAGCTGTACCAGCGCAGCGGCGACATCTTCCTCGGCGTGCCGTTCAACATCGCCAGCTACGCGCTGCTGACCCACATGGTGGCGCAGGCCACCGGCCTGGGCGTGGGCGATTTCGTGCATACGCTGGGCGACGCGCACCTGTATTCGAACCACTTCGAGCAGGCGCGCGAGCAGCTGTCGCGTGAACCGCGCGCGCTGCCCAAGCTGTGGTTGAACCTGGAGGTGACCGATCTGTTCGGCTTCCAGTTCGACGACATCCGCATCGACGGTTACGATCCGCACCCGGCGATCAAGGCGCCGGTGGCGGTATGAGCGCGATGAAGCTGTCGATGATCGTGGCGCTGGATCGCAACCGTGGCATCGGCCAGGGCAATGCCATGCCCTGGCACCTGCCGGATGATTTCAAGCACTTCAAGGCGCTCACCCTGGGCAAGCCGATCCTGATGGGCCGCAAGACGGCCGAATCGATCGGCCGCGTGCTGCCGGGACGGACCAACCTGGTGCTGACCCGCAGCGGCCAGGTGCCGTTCGAGGGCATGCGCGCGGTGGCGTCGCTGGACGAGGCGAAGGCGATTGCCGAAGGCGAGGGCGCCAGCGAGCTGTGCATCATCGGCGGCGGCGAGATCTTCCACCAGCTGCTGGACCAGGCCAGTGACCTGTACCTGACCTGGGTGGATGCCGAAATCCCCGCTGATACCCATTTCCCCGAAGTCGACATGCAGGACTGGCGGGAAGTGAGCAGCGAGCCGCACCCGGCCGACGAACGCCATGCCTACGCGTTCCGCTTCGCGCACTACGTGCGCCGCTGATCGCGCAAATACCAACGAAAACACCGACGGGGATGTCGACGGGGTAGAGTCGACTGTTGGTCGACTGCTCTCGGCGGTCACCCGAAAAACCCACGCTGCGCGCGATAGTCGACTGACAGTCGACTCTACCTGGGCTGTCGCTGCGGCATCCGGTAATGCCCGATGATGGCGTGCTGGAACAACAGGTTCTCTTCGCGCGTGCCGCGCGCGATGTTGTGCAGCACCAGCGGCGTGCCATTGGCCAGCCGCCGGTCGGAGACGATGCCCACGTGCAGCAGGCCGTTGCCGTTGAGCTTCCAGGCGACGATGTCGCCGGCCGCATAGTCGGTGGCGGCGGCCGTGATCGGTTGCTGCCAGCCCTGCCGTTCGAACCAGCGCATCAGGTTCGGCACACGGCGATGATCGATGTTGCGGTCCGGCCGTGACAGGCCCCAGATCGCGGGATAGGCACTGAAATTGCCGCGCATGTCTTCATGCACGCGCGCCTGCAGGTCCAGGCCCTGGCTGCGCAGGGCACGCACCACCACGTCGGTGCACACGCCGCGATCAACCGGAACGTCGCCGCCGGGATAGGCCAGCACCTGATAGGCAGGGTCGTAGCGGGTGGTGACGCCGACCTGTGCGCGCGCCGCTGCCACCAGCGGCGGCGAAGGCGCCTGCGGCTGCGATGGCGTGAGGCCGGCGTTTCCGCCGTCGGCGGGGGCCGGGGCCGAAGGGGGCTGGCAGCCGCTGGCCAGGGCCACCGTCAGCAGCAGCACCGTCCATGGTGCCCCACCGCGCCGCGTCATGCCTGCGGCGGGGGACTGTTGCTGCCGGGGCCCGCAGAGCCACCACCCGCGCCGCCGCCACGGCGCCGACGACGGCGTGGGCCGCGGTTGCCCGGGTTGGCGGCCGGGGTGTTGCCGCCGCCCTGTTCCTTGCCCTGCGCCGATGCCGCCGGGCGCTCGTGCGCCGGTCGCGCTGGCGGGCGTGCGTTGGGCACGGGTGCGGGGACATCGCGGCCCGGCACCTGCACCACGCGCAGTTCATCGGTATCGAGCTGGATCGCGGTCAGCTTGCCGCCCCAGACTGCGCCGGTGTCGATGGCATGCACGCCCTGGGTGATGGTCAGGCCCAGCGCCGACCAGTGGCCGCAGACGATCTTCAGGTCGCGCTCGACCCGGCCCGGCACTTCGAACCAGGGGTACAGTCCCTGTTCCTGCGTGCCCGGCGTGCCCTTGTCCTCGATGCCGATGCGCCCGCGCGGGGTGCAGTAGCGCATGCGGGTGAGCACATTGATGATCGCGCGTGAACGGTCGTAGCCGGACAGGTTCGGTGCCCAGCTCGGCTTGTCGCCGTACATGTTGCGGAACAGCTTGCGGTAGCCGGCACCGTGCAGTTGCACCTCGACCTCGGCGGCATGCTTTTCGGCCATCTGCGTGGTCCACTTCGGCGCCAGGCCGGCGTGCACCATCATCCATCCCAGCTCGCGGTCCACGTGCACCAGCTTCTGCAGGCGCAGCCAGTCCAGCAGTTCGTCGCGGTCCTCGGCCTGCACGATGCGCAGCAGGTCCGGGTTGACCTTGCGCTGTTCCTCTTCGGTGCGTGCACCGACGGCCAGCAGCGAAAGGTCATGGTTGCCCAGCACCACCATGCTGTGCTCGCGCAGCGAATGCACCAGCCGCAGCGTTTCCAGCGACTGGCCACCGCGGTTGACCAGGTCGCCGCAGAACCACAGGGTGTCCTGCGCCGGGTCGAAGCGGATCTTCTCCAGCAGCCGCTGGGTGACGTCATAGCAGCCCTGCAGGTCGCCGATCGCCCACACACTCATCGTCCGGCCTCCGTGTCAGTGCAGGGTACGCGGGATGGCCAGCACGAAAGGTGCGACCGGCGCGGCAAATTCGGTGCCGTCGTCGGCGACCATGTCGTAGTGGCCCTGCATGGTCCCGTGATCGGTCCCCAGCATGACACCGGACGTGTAATGGAAGTCTTCACCGGGACGCAGGCGTGGCTGCTCGCCGATCACCCCGTCGCCATCGACATGCTCGACGCGGCCGTTGGCATCGGTGATGCGCCAGTGGCGTGCGACCAGGCGCGCGGCAACCCGCCCCTGGTTGTGGATGCGGATCGTGTAGGCGAACGCATAGCGTCCGTCTTCCGGCGCGGATTGATCGTCGAGGAAGCGCGGTGCGACTTCGACGGAGATGGCGTAAACGTCAGCGTCTTCCATACCGGCAGTGTAATCAGGAGGCATTGGCCAAAGCGATGAATTCGGCCACGTCCAGCTGTTCGGCGCGGGCATCGGGACGCACGCCGGCGGCAACGAACTGTTCGGCGGACACCACGTTGTTCAGGGCGTTGCGCAGGGTCTTGCGGCGCTGCCCGAAGGCGGCCTTGACCACTTCGGCGAAACGCTTGTGGTCGTTGATGTCGATCGCGGCCGGGTCACGCGGCACCAGCCGCACCACGGCCGAATCGACCTTCGGCGGCGGCCGGAACGCGCCCGGCGGCACCACGAACAGCGAGGTCACCTGGCAGTAGGCCTGCAGCATCACGCTGAGCCGGCCGTACACCTTGCTGCCGGGGCCGGCGGCCATGCGGTCGACCACTTCCTTCTGCAGCATGAAATGCATGTCGCGGATAACCGCGGCATGTTCCAGTGCATGGAACAGGATCGGCGAGGAGATGTTGTAGGGCAGGTTGCCGACCAGGCGGATCGGCTGGCCGGCGGCCAGCTCGGTGAAGTCCACGCGCAGCACGTCGCGGTGGACGATGGTCAGCTCGCCCAGCGGCTCGGCGGCGGCGGTCAGCGGCGCGATCAGGTCACGGTCGAACTCGATCACCGTCAGTTTCGGATGCACGCGCAGCAGCGGCAGCGTGATCGCGCCCTGGCCGGGACCGATCTCGACCAGGCGGTCACCGTCTTTCGGGTTGACCGCCATCACGATCTTGTCGATGTAGTGGCGGTCGGCCAGGAAATGCTGGCCAAGCTGCTTCTTGGCCGGGGCGGTGAACACCGGGCCGGAGGGGGAGTGCGGGGAATTCATGCGCTCAGTGTACGTTGCCGCGCAAGCTGCGCACACAACGTCGTTGCCGCCTGCAGGCTGGAAGGATCGGCAACGCCACGGCCGGCAAGGTCCAGCGCGGTGCCGTGGTCCACTGCAACGCGTGGGTAGGGCAGGCCCAGGGTCAGGTTCACCGCCTGCTCGAAGCCCGAGTACTTCAGCACCGGCAGGCCCTGGTCGTGGTACATCGCCAGCACGGTGTCGAAGCCGGCCAGCTTGGCCGGCAGGAAGGCGGTATCGGCTGGCAGCGGCCCGATCAGGTCCATGCCCTCCGCGCGCAGGCGCTGCAGCAGCGGGATGACCAGGTCCAGTTCCTCGCGGCCCAGATGGCCGTCTTCGCCGGCGTGCGGGTTCAGGCCGAGCACGGCGATGCGTGGCGCGGGCAGGCCGAACTCGCGGCGCAGCGCGGCGTGCACGGTGCGAAGGGTGTGTTCCAGGCTGGGCGTGGTGATCGCGTCGGCCACCTCGCGCAGTGGCAGGTGGGTGGTGGCCAGGGCCACGCGCACGATGTGGTTGGCCAGCATCATCACCACCTTCACCCCAGCCTGGTCGGCCAGCAGTTCGGTGGTGCCGCTGTAGGCGATGCCGCCTTCGTTGATGACGGCCTTGTGCACCGGGCCGGTCACCACGCCGTGCAGTTCGCCTGACAGGCAGGCCTGGCCGGCACCGAGCAGGGCGCCGATGACCGCGCCGGCATTGGCCGGATCGGCCTGGCCGAAACGGCTCGGGGTGGCATTGGCCACCACGCGCAGGCGCAGGTCGCCGGGGACGCGCGCTTGGGCATCCTCGGGCAGCAGTTGCAGCGGCAGGTTCAGCGCGGCCGCGGCCGCGCGCAGGGTGTCCGGGTCGGCGAAGGCCAGCAGCCGACAATCTTCACGCGGCTGCTGGACGAGGCGGACGCACAGCTCCGGGCCGATCCCGGCGGGCTCGCCCGGTACCAGAGCGAGCTCGGGGCGCATCGATCAGGACTGCGGCGGCGTGGCGGTGTTTTCCGCGCGGTCGCCACTGCGGAAGCTGACGTAGGCTTCGCCGCGCAGTTCCTGCAGGAAGCGGTTGTACTCGTCTTCCAGCTTGCGGCGGCCAATGGTCTCGCGGACCTGGGCACGCTGGTTGTCGTTGGTCACGTCGGTCTGGCGAGTGGCCACGCGCTGCAGGATGTGCCAACCGGCATCGGTGCGGAACGGCTGGCTGACGCCGCCGTCCTGGATGGCGGCCACCTGCTGGCCAAAGGCCGGACCGAACGCATCGGCCGGGAACCAGCCCAGATCGCCGCCCTGACCCTTGCTGTTGTTGTCCTCGGAGGACTCCTTGGCCACGGTCTCGAAGTCCGCGCCACCGGCAATGCGGGCACGCAGGGTATCGATCTTGGCTTTGGCGGCCGCGTCGGTCTGATGATCGTCCACGCGCACCAGGATGTGGCGACCGTGGTACTCGGTGACGGTGCTTGCGCCAGCGGTGGCGCTGGCATCGCGCACTTCCACCAGCTTCAACAGCTGGAAGCCGCTGGGGCCACGGATCGGGCCGACTACTTCGCCGGGCTTCATCTTTTCCATCATCTGCGCGAAGGCCTGCGGGATTTCATCCAGGCTGCGCCAGCCCAGGTCGCCGCCTTCCAGCGCATTGGGGCTGTCGGAATAGCGCACGGCCGCCGCGTTGAAGTCCAGCTCGCCCTTGTCCAGCAGGGCCTTGACGCCATCGGCCTTCTTCTGGCCGGTGGCGATCTGGTCGGCGTTGGCGCCGTCCGGCAACGCGACCAGGATGTGCGCCAGGTGGTACTGGTTGCCTACCGTGGCCTGCTGCTTCAGCGCGGCATCGACTTCACCCTCGCTGACGCTGATGCGGCTCTGCGCGAAGCTCTGGCGCAGGCGCTGCACGGTGATCTCATCACGCACCGATGCGCGGAAATCGTTGAAATCGATGCCGTCGTGGGCCAGGCGCTGGCGCAGGGTGTCCAGGTTCGAACCGTTCTGCTGGGCGATGGAGTTCATCGCCTGGTTCAGCTCCTGGTCGCTGACCCGGATGCCGCTGCCCTGGGCGCGGGCCACCTGCAGCTTGACCAGCACCAGGCGCTCGAGCACCTGGCGGCTGAGCACGTCTTCCGGCGGCAGCTGGTTTTCCCGCCCGGCGTACTGCGCCTTGATGTTGGCGATCGCACGCTGGAGCTCGCTCTGCAGGATCACGTCCTCATCGACGACGGCGGCAATGCGGTCGAGCGGCTGCGCCTCCTGGGCAAGCACCTGCAGGGGGGCGGACACGCTGGACACCGCCAGCAGCGAGGCGAGTAGAACGGGGAAGCGCTTGGTCATGGGATCAGATTCGGATCGTAGTCATCGCGGGTCGCCCCGGTGTTGCTGGGCGGCACGAGATAGAGGTCGTCGCGGTTGTAGCCGAGGATAGCACGGCGCAGAGTGCGGTCCGTGTCCTGGCCGATGGAGCTCAGGCCCTTCAGGACGAACTCCACCTGGATGGAGTTGTTCATCTCGCCTTCGCGATTGCGGACATAGCGGCGGCCGACCACACGCACGGCCAGGCAGCAGCTGTCCCACTGGACACCGCCGATGATTTCCAGCGGCTCCTTGTCCTGCAGCGAGTAGTAATAGCGGCCGACCAGGCTCCAACGCGCATTCAGCGGGTACAGGAACGACAGGTCGGCCTGCTCCAGCAGGGTGCGGTCATACTTGTTGGCACCGGGCAGAGCACCGGCATTGATGCGGTAGCGGTAGCTCAGGTTGACCACGCCGTCGTTGGGCATCAGGTAGCGGGCACGGACGCTGGCCAGATCCTCGCGCTTGTACTTCGGGTCCCACTGGTAGGTGGCGCCCAGGGTCCAGCGGTCGTTGATCATGTAGTTGCCGTCGGCGATCCAGGCCGACTTGCCCTTTTCCACCGGGGCGCCGCCGGGGGTGGTGGTCACCCGCGACTCATCGAAGTACTGGATCTGGCCGATCGAGGCCGAGAAACGTTCCTTGCCGGTGGTCTGGTCGATGAACCGGGTGCTCACCGCCAGGGTCAGCTGGTTGGCGTCGTTCTGGCGGTCGGCGCCGGTGTAGCGCGAATCGCGGAACAGCTGGCCCCAGCTGAAGGTGAAGTCACGGGTGTCGAAGATCGGAAGGTCGTCCTGGTTGCGGTACGGCGTGCGCAGGTAGAACAGGCGCGGTTCCAGGGTCTGCAGGAAGGACTTGCCGCCGATGCTGGTTTCGCGGTCGAAGAACAGGCCGGCATCGATGCTGCCGATCGGCAGGCTGCGGCTGGGCGAGGTGTTGCCGCGCAGCTGCTCGGGCGTGGCCGTGTTCGGGTCGATGCCCTGCGAACTCAGGATCTGGGCCTGGATGCCTCTCACACCATCCACCAGGCCACGGTCCAGCTGATAGGCGGTGTAGCGGTAGGCCAGGGTCGGGGTCACATACCAGGCCGCGCCGCTGATCGGGAATGACACATACGGCTTCACGTCCAATCGCGAACCGCCGCTGACACCGACGCCGTCGGTCCACTGCAGTCCATTGCGGGTGTACTGCAGATCCTTACCGGTGCCGACGGCGTTCTTGAAGTTGATGTCGTCGTGGGTGAAGCGCACCGCTTCGGCGTAGATGCCGGCTTCCAGCCAGGGCCGGACCGGCTTGTCCCAGTTGAAGTACAGGCGCGGCTGGCGGTTGTAGGGCAGGGCGCGCTCGTCGAGCGTGTAGTCGGTCAGCTGCCAGCGGTCGGCCATGATGCCGGCCGTCCAGTTCTTGCCGGTGCCGTACAGGCCCACCGTGCTCTGCAGGTTGGAGGCGGTCACCCCCACCAGGCGGTTGGCGAAATCCTCGACATAGCGCTCGTCGCTGACCCAGGCCAGATTGGCACGCGCGTGCCAGTTACTGTCCAGGTTGTGGTAGCCGGAGAACATCACCCGGCCGCGGTCACGGTCGCGCAGGCGGTCGTTGGGCATGAACGAGGTCAACACCTCGCCGCGGCCGCCGTTGTAGAGGTAGCGGAACTCGTTGTCGAGCAGCAGGCCGCGCCGGCTCATGTAGCGCGGGGTCAGCGTGTCGTCGTAGTTCGGCGCCAGGTTGAAGTAGATCGGCTGGGCGTAGTCGAAGCCGTTGCGCCCGGACATGCCCAGCTGCGGGAACAGCAGGCCGGTCTTGCGGCGGTCATCGATCGGGAACTTGAAGTACGGCGCCCACAGCACCGGCACCTTGCCGATGCGCAGCACGGCGTTGCGCGCGGTGCCGAAGCCCTCGTCGTTGTCCACTTCGATCTGCGGTGCCGACAGCTTCCACACCGGCTGCGAGGGGTCGCAGGTGGTGTAGGTGGAGCGGTGCATCTGGCCGACCGCACCCTGCAGGTCGACCGACTCGGCATCGCCGTTGCCCCGGCGCGACACCAGCTGGTACTTGATGTCGGAGATCTTGTGGGTATCGCTTTCCTGGTTGCCTTCGGCACGCTTGGCGACCATCCGGATCGACCCGTCCTGGTAGCGGACATTGCCGTCGGCGATGTAGTTGCCGGTCTCGGTGTCGAAGCTGAGCTTGTCGGTACCGACGAACTGGTCACCCCGGCGCAGCGCCACGTTGCCCTCGTACTGCGGCACGGTGGTGGTGCCCAGCAGCTGGTCACCCTCGATGTCGGTCGGCTGCTGCTCGCGGGCGGCCGCGGCGGCAGCCTTGTCCTGGGCCGGGACCGGGGTGGGGGCGTCAGTGAACGCGGGAATGACGTCGGTGGCCGGGCACAGGCCCCAGTTGAGCGGCTTTTCATCGGCCATCGCCGGCAGGCTGATGGCGATGCTCAGAGGCAGGGGAAGCAGGCGGAGGGCTCGGCGCACGCGGTTCGGATTCGGGCGAAAACGGACGGTAGCTTGCCCCATCCCTTGCATAGGGGCAATGAAGGACGCCGGAGCCTGCCGGTTCGGGTTCATCCGGCGGAGGTGCCCACGGACGGCGTGAGCAGGGCCTGGACATGGGCCACGCTGCACTCGGCCAGGGCCTGCAGGTCGTAGCCACCCTCCAGCATCGAGACCACCCGGCCGGCCGCGTGACGGCGTGCCAGCGCGTGCAGTTCACCGGTGATCCAGGCGAAATCGTCGGTCTCCAGCATCAGGTCCGCCTGCGGATCACGCAGGTGGGCGTCGAAGCCGGCCGAGATCAGCAGCAGCTGCGGGCGGAAGTCGTCGATGGCCGGCAGCATCTCGTCGGCCCAGACATTGCGGAAGCGGAAGCCACCGCTGCCCGGCGGCAGCAGGATGTTCATCAGGTTGCCGGCACCGCGGTCACGGCGCAGGCCGGAATTGGGGAACAGCCCGGCCTGGTGGGTGCTGTAGTACGAGACCCGGGCGTCGTGCTGGAAGATGTCCTGGGTGCCGTTGCCGTGGTGGACGTCGAAGTCGACCACCGCGATCCGTTCCAGGCCGTGGCGGTCGCGGGCATAGGCGGCGGCGATGGCGATGTTGTTGAGCAGGCAGAAGCCCATCGCCGTGCTGCTGGTGGCGTGGTGTCCCGGCGGGCGTACCGCGCAGAAGGCCAGCGGGTCGTCGCCCAGCATCACCGCATCGACCGCGGCCACGCCGGCACCGGCGGCGTGCACGGCGGCGCTGGCCGAGCCGGGTGAGGTCCAGGTGTCCATGTCCAGCTGGCGCAGCGGTGCGGTCTGCGGTTGCAGCACGAAGTCGAGAAGGGCGCTGTCGTGGACCCGGGTCAGTTCACCGAACTTGGCCGGTGGCGCTTTGCGCCACTCCAGCTGGCCGGGGAACGCGGTGTGCAGCGCGTCCAGCACATGCTGCAGGCGTTGCGGGCACTCCGGGTGGCCGGGGCCGGGGTCGTGCAGCAGGCAGGACGGATGGGTGTAGACCAGCATCGTGCAGGCTCAGCGCTGGCGCTGCTGTGGTTGCCACAGCGCTTCGCCCTGGCCGTCGGCACGGGCCAGCACCCGGGCCAGTACGAACAACAGGTCCGACAACCTGTTCAGGTACTGCAACGCCTCGCTGCGCACGGCCTCGTGGCGGGCCAGGGTGACCGTTTCGCGCTCGGCGCGGCGGACGATGGTGCGGGCCAGATGGCAGCGCGCGGCGGCTTCGCCGCCGGCCGGCAGGATGAATTCCTTCAGCATCGGCAGGCCGGCGTTGTAATGGTCCAGCTGCTGTTCCAGGGCGGAGACATCGGCGGCGTGGATCGCGGCGTGGCCGGGGATGCACAGTTCGGCGCCCAGGTCGAACAACTGGTGCTGCAGATGCACCACCAGCGCGCGCACATCCTCGGGCAGGGGCACGGCCAGCAGCAGGCCGAGCGCGGCATTGGCCTCGTCGACGGTGCCGTAGGACGCCACCCGGGCGTCATCCTTGGGCACGCGCTGGCCGTCACCGAGGCCGGTACTGCCGTCGTCGCCGGTGCGGGTGTAGATGCGCGAGAGGCGATGACCCATGTCGCGGCTCAGTGGCGGATGTCGCGGCGGGCCTGCTGGAGCTTCAACACCTGCTCCACGGCCAGCTGCAGGGCGGCGGCCAGCGCCACGTAGATCGCCGTGGTGCGCAGGTAGGGGCCGAACCACTGCGCGTAGTTCTGTGCCCAGCCGGCCAGGGTCGGCTCGGCCACGTTGCTGCTGGTCCAGTAGAAGCCGCCCTGCGCCAGCAGGTGGCAGACCGCCACCGAGGCGACCAGCAGCAGCGCGCCCTTGGCCAGTACCGGCCAGCGCGCGCTCTGGTAGTTGCGGCCCAGCAGCATGCCGCCGGCCCACAGCGAGAAATAGGCCGGCAGCAGCAGCCAGTAGCCCGGCGACACGCAGTAGTGCTGCCAGAAGTCCAGGCCGCTGCTGCGGATCACGATCCAGTCCACCAGCACCGCGAACACCATCAGCAGCGGGAACGCCCAGCGCGTCCAGCGGGCCAGGTAGAAGCCACCGATGAAGAACACCGCCCATGAGGCATCGGGGATCGCCGCGAAGTGATTGACACGGGTCGCTGCCAGCACCAGAACGAGCACGGACAGGACGAAGGCGCGGTTGGCAGTGTCGGACATGGTGGCGGGCCCGGAGCGGATTCAGGTTTCATTCTAGCCCGCCGCGCGGGTTGGCGCAGGACCGGCCGTTCGGCGTACAGACGGGGCGAGCGCGTATCATGAACGCATGAGTGAACGACATGACGTGCTGATTGTCGGTGGTGGCCTGGTCGGCGCCAGCCTGGCCATTGCCCTGGACCGCCTCGGCCGCGACGTGGGCCTGCTCGAGGCCAGCCCGGCCGGCGAGCTGCCGGCGGTGTTCGACCAGCGCAATCTCAGTTTTGCCGCTGCCACCGTCAATGCGCTGACCGCGCTGGGGGTGATGCAGAAGCTGGCGATGGCACCGGGCCCGATCCGGCGCATCCACGTCAGCCGTGCCGGCGATTTCGGCCGTGTGCAGCTGGAAGCGGCCGATTACGACCGGCCTTGGTTCGGCCAGGTGGTGGTCGCCCGCGACTTCGGCCAGGCGCTGGAAGCGCGGCTTCAGGAGCTGCCGCGGCTGCGCCGTTACCGGCCGATGCGGTTCCTGGGCCTGGGTGAAGTGGTCGACGGCTACCGCCAGGTGCGGGTCGCCGATGAGGCCGGCGAGCGCGTATTGCTGGCACGGCTGGTGGTGGGTGCCGACGGTACGACCAGTGGCGTGCGTGGTGCACTGGGCATCGAGGTCGACCGCCATGATTTCCAGCAGACCCTGTTCGTGGCCCGTGTACGCAGCCAGCGCGTGCCGGATGGCACCGCGTGGGAGCGTTTCACCGATACCGGTCCGACGGCCCTGCTGCCGCGCGGCGATCGTCACTTCGGCACCGTGCATGGTGTTGCGCGCGACCAGGCCGATGCGGTGATGGCGCTGGACGATGCCGCCTGGCTGCAACGCCTGCAGAACGCGATCGGCTGGCGTGCCGGCCGCCTGCTCGAGTCCGGCCCGCGCAGCGCCTACCCGCTCATCCAGGTGCTGGCGCGCGCCCTGGCCGGTGAGCGCACGGTGCTGCTGGGCAATGCCGCGCAGACCATTCATCCGCTGGGTGCACAGGGCTTCAACCTGGGCCTGCGCGATGCGCTGACCCTGGCCGAGCTGCTGGAGGATGCGCATGAAGATGCCGGCAGTGATGCACTGCTGCAGGCCTATGTCGCGCGCCGCGAGGAAGATCGCCGGCAGACGGTGGCGTTCTCCGGCGGCCTGGCGCGCCTGACCAGCAACCCGGCGCCGCTGATGCGGCCGCTGCGCAGCCTCGGCCTGGTGGCCGCGCAACGCGCATCGGTGCAGTCGATGCTGGTCGGTGGCGCGATGGGCTTCCGCGGCGAAGTGCCGCGCCTGTGCCGCGGAGAAGCCGCATGAGCCGGCGCATGCGCCTTGATGTGGCCATCGTCGGTGGTGGCGTGGTCGGTGCCGCGTGCGCGCTGGCGCTGGCCGATGCCGGCCTGTCGGTTGCGCTGGTGGAAGGTCGTGAGCCCGCGCCGTGGCAGGCCGCACAGCCTGACCTCCGCGTGTTCGCCTTCGCTGCTGACAACGTACAACTGTTGAGCCGCCTGGGCGTGTGGCCGGCGATCGTGCAGGCCCGCGCCTGGCCCTACCGGCGCATGCAGGTGTGGGATGCGGCCGGCGGCGAAGATCTGCTGTTCGATGCCGATCGCTTCGGCCGTCGTGAACTGGGCTACATCGTCGAGAACGGCCTGCTGCAGGATCGCCTGTGGGCGGCGTTGCCGGCGGCGGGCGTGCAGCTGCACTGCCCGGCGCGGGTGGAAGCGCTGGAGCAGGACGACGACGGCGTGCGCCTGCGCCTGGATGACGGTCGTCGCCTGGAAGCGGCGTTGGCGGTAGCCGCCGACGGCGCCGAATCGACCCTGCGCCAACTGGCCGGGATCGAGGTTGAAAAGCATGACTACCACCAGCGTGGCGTGGTGGCCTACGTGGACAGCGATCTTCCCAACCAGGCCACCGCCTGGCAGCGTTTCCTGCCGAGCGGGCCGCTGGCGCTGCTGCCGGTGGCCGAGCGCCGCAGCTCGATCGTCTGGACCCTGCCCGAGGACGAGGCGGCGCGCGTGCTGGCGCTGGACGAAGACAGCTTCAACCGCGAACTGACCCGCGCCTTCGCGGCGCGGCTGGGTGAGCTGCGGCTGGCATCACCGCGCGCAGCCTTCCCGCTGCGCCGCCAGCTGGCACGTCACTACGTGGCCGGCCGTGTGCTGGCATTGGGTGATGCCGCGCACGTGGTGCATCCGCTGGCCGGGCAGGGCGTGAACCTGGGCCTGCGCGATGTGTCCGCCCTGCAGCAGTGGCTGGCGCCGTCGGCCGAGCGCCGTGGGCAGCCGCGGCTGTCGCCGCAGCGCCTGCAGCGCTGGGCACGCGAACGGCGCAGCGACAACCACATCGCCGCCTACAGCTTCGATGCGATCAACCGCCTGTTCTCCAACGACGAAATGCACCTGACCCTGGCCCGCGGACGCGCGCTGGGCTGCGTCGGCAAATGGCCGCCGATGGTGCAGGCATTCTGGAAGCGCGCCGCCGGGGTGTAGCCGGAGAGCGAACCGCACGTTGCTGGGGGGCACCGCTGGCGCGTTAGCAACCACGGGATCCCGCTCTGGTAGGTGCCAACCTTGGTTGGCACGTCTGCCAGGTCACGTCGGCCCAGATGGGGCGACGGCGTTTCCGATGCTGTGCCAACCAAGGTTGGCACCTACCGGAAGCGGACTCCGCTACCGCTACCGCCGTTGCTCCAGTAGATCCACGCCATGCGTGGATGAAGATCGCGCTGGATCAAAAAAGGGGACGGAGGGGATTAAGTCGTTTGTGCCACAAACGACTTAATCCCCTCCGTCCCCTTTTTCAGTCGACCAGCCAGCCGGCCAGGTCGGCACGATCCAGCTTGCCGCGACGCTTCACGTCCAACGCATTGAACTCATCGGCCAGCGCCGGATTCGCCTGCGCTTCCTCGCGGCTGATGAAACCATCGCCGTTCACATCCAGCGCAGCGAAGTGGATGCGGTACTGGCCAACCACGCTGCTCGGTTCCAGCGAACGCACGGTCACCTGCGCCTCGCCGGCCGGCTGCGGAATCTCGACGCTGCCGCTGACCCGGCCCGCATCCAGCGGTTGCTGGCGGATCGCGCCGCCGGTGGGGCCCAGCGGCTGGCTTTGTGCCGGGGTGTGCGGCAATTGCTGGGCCACCGCTGGTGCGGCGGCCAGCAGGGTGATCAGCAGCGGAATCGTTCGATGTCGCATGGATGCTCCTCCCTCTGCAGCGCCGGGGTATGCCCGGCGGACGTGATGGCCTCAGCGCAACGGCGAGGCCAGTACGGTGATCTCCTCACGGTCGTGATAGAGCTGCTTGGCACGCACCACCAGCGGTTTGCCGGCCTGGTCCTGGAACAGGTCCAGGCACAGGCGGGTTTCGTCCCAGCGCTTCTTCATCGGCAGCTTCAGGTTGAAGATCGCGTGCCGGCACCAGCCTTCGCGGAACCAGGTGGCCATGCGTTCGGCCACGCGGCGCGGCTGCTCGACCATGTCGCAGACCATCCAGTCCAGCGGCTGTTCCGGGTGCCAGTGGAAGCCATCGGCGCGCAGGTGCTCGACCAGGCCGGTGTCCAGCACGTGCTGGCGCAGTGGGCCGTTGTCGATGCTCAACACGTGCATGTGCTGGCGGGTCAGCACCCAGGTCCAGCCGCCGGGGGCGGCGCCCAGGTCGGCTGCACGCATGCCGGGCTTGGCCAGTGCTTCGCGTTCTTCCGGCGTCAGCAGGGTCAGCAGCGCTTCGTCCAGCTTCAGCGCCGAACGCGAGGGTGCTTCGGGCAGCAGCTTCAGGCGCGGGATGCCCAGTGCCCACGGCGCGCTGTCGGTCGGGTCGGCCACGCAGACGAAGGCGTGGGTGCCGTCGACGAACACCACATGCAGGCGCGGCAGGCGGTTGTTCGGCTTGTCAGTCAGCTTGCCGGCCTTGCGCAGCGCCGGGCGCAGTGCGTTGCCGAAGGCGCGGGCCAACCCGGACAGCGGCTTGCCGGCGTCCGAGTCCGGGTGTTCCACCCACAGGTCGCCGAAGCGCGGCGCATCGGCCAGCACGTCGAGCATCGGGGTAATACGGTCGGCCGGGTCCAGCTGCGGCAGCTCGGCCAGCACCACCAGCTTCTGCCGCGCGAAAATCAGCTCGCGCCAGCGCAGGCGCGGCGCCAGCGCGGCGGCTTCGTCGCACATGAAAAGCACGTAGCCATCATTGCGCTGGGTGCGCGCGTAGCCGGCGAAACCGGCTTCACCGGCGCGGAACTGCAGCTCGCCGGCCAGCTCGGGCTCGAAGCCCTGCCGGCACAGGCACAGCAGGCCGATGCCGGTCTCAGTAACGGGCGCCATCGCTTTCCCCGTAGGTGCGCAGCACGCTGCGCGCGGCGTCGCGGTTCAGGCCCTGCACCACTTCGATGCCACGCTTGTTGAGCTCGCCGACCCAGTCGGCCGGCAGCGGGCCTTCATCGAACGGGGTCAGTTCCTCGACGTCGGCCGAGTTGGCACCGATCAGCAGGCGGTCGATGCCGGCCCACACGGTAGCGCCATAGCACTGGCAGCACGGCTGCGAACTGGTGGCCAGGGTGACCGGCGACAGCACCGCGTTCAGGCGCGGGGTCTGCAGGCGCTGCTGGGCCAGCATGTAGGCCATGTTCTCGGCGTGCGCCAGCGAGGTCGCGTGCGGCATCACCCGGTTCACGCCCGCGGCGATGACCTTGTCGTCCGGTCCGAACACCACGGCACCGAACGGACCGCCACTGGCGTGCTCGACGTTCAGCCGCGACAGCTCGATCGCCAGCGCGACCTTGGCCTCATCGCTCGGATATCGACGATCCAGGTCGATCTGGTCGTGGATCCAGGCGGGAAGGGTCAGGTGGACTTGCGCGTACAGCATCGCGGGGGTGCCTCGTGTGGGATGGGAAAAAGTGCGGTTGCTTGGGGAACCGGCGCGCAGTGTAGCCGCACGGGCCTGTACCGGGTGTGGGCGTGGGTCAGCCCGGCGAGCCGGTGCGGATCACCACGTACTGCTTACGGAACTCCAGCCCGGCCTGCGGCCAGCTGGCCGCGTAGGCGCGCAGCAGGGGCAGGGCGGCGGCGAAGTCGTGGCCGTTGACCCGGCAATCGGCCTCGCACAGGCCGTCGGCATCGCGCGAGGCGAACAGGCGGATGGCGAGGAATTGGCGGGCTTTCAGCAGCTCGTCGAAGGCCTCCATGCTGCGGGTGAACAGGCAGCAGGGGCAGGAGCCATGATCGTCTTCGCTGCAGGTGGAGGCATCCACTTCCTGTGCACGGTAGTGCGCCAACGGCCCCAGCACTACAGTGCGCTCGTGTTCCTCGCCATTGTCACCGGCCGGATAGGTCAGGCCCATCATCGGCAGGCCCTGTGCGTCCTGGGCGCCGATCGCGGTCTGCAGGGTCACCAGGTCCACCCGGGCCCAGGCCTGGAAGCCGGACAACAGCGATGCCTGCTCATCGGCACCATTTGCGTGCTGGTACTCGAACAGACCATCGGCGAACAACTGCGGATGCTGGCTTTCAATGACGGTGGAGGTCTGCCAACCACCGTTGTCGCGCGCGTGTGCGGCCATTGCATGCGGGGTCAGGCGCAGGCCGCTGTCCAGCAGCAGCGCGTTGCCGTCGACGTGGCTGGCGACGCCCGCGTCCTGAAGGACCTGCTGCAGCAGCGGGAGGAGAGCGGCGGAGGTCGTGGTCATGTCAGGCCTGTGGGGTGGATGGGGTGGAACATCCAGGCAGGGCCTGGGCATCTAGCGGTCGAGCGCGTCGAGTTCGGCGCGATATCGCTGCGCGTCGGATTGCTGCTGCGGATCGTTGCCGTGGTCGCGCAGCCAGCTTCCCAGCTCGCGGCGATAGTCCGCGCGGAACTCGGCATTGCCCGGGCTGAAATGCAGCTTGCGTGCCGCCACCTCCACCCGCTCGCGCGCGCTGGCCCGGGCCTGGGCGACGCCGTGCGGGGATTCATTGGTGAGGATGACGAAGTTGCGTGGGAAGCCCGGCGTGTACTTGACCACGAACGGCTGGTCGCGCGCCGGGATACGGATGGCGTTTTCCAGCGGCCACAGCGAAGCGGTGTTGGTGTGGAACACCACGTCCACGTCGCGGCCCTCGGCGGTACGCAGCACCCCTTCGTAGCGCCAGATGTACTGCTCGTTGAGCGTGGAGCTGGTTCGCTCGGCCTTGACGATCACCGCTTCACCACGCTCGCCCACCACGTTGAGGAAGGTGGCGTTGAGGAAGTGGCCGAAGAACATGTTGAGCATCGCCAGCGGGAACACCACGATGGCGTAGCCCGGAAAGCGCCGCCACCACGAGACCAGCCCGGCCAGCACCATCGCTGCAAAGAACGTCAGCAGCGGATGCTGCGAGATGAACCAGAACAGGACGGAGAGGGCGGTGATCATTGTCGATGGCGTGCGGGCGCCGTGCTGGCGCCCGCGCAGGTCCTCAGGCCGACCAGGTATCGCGCAGGGTCACGCTGCGGTTGAACACCGGCGTGGCTTCGGTGTGGTCGCGGCGGTCGGCGACGAAGTAGCCGGTACGTTCGAACTGGAACGACTGCTCCGGCGCGGCGCTGGCCGCGGCCGGCTCGACATAGCCGGTGACGGTGCGGCGCGATTCCGGATTGAGGTAATCGCGGTAGGTCTTGCCTTCCGATTCATCATCCGGGTTCGGCACCGAGAACAGGCGGTCGTACAGGCGGATCTCGGCCGGCACACCATGCACGGCGCTGACCCAGTGGATGGTGCCCTTGACCTTGCGGTTGGCGCCTTCCATGCCCGGACGCGATTCCGGATCCAGCCAGCCGCGCAGCTCGGTGATGGTGCCGTCGGCATCCTTGATCACTTCGTCGCAGCGGATGATGCCGGCGCCGCGCAGGCGCACTTCGCCACCCGGCACCAGGCGCTTCCAGCCCTTCGGCGGCACTTCGGCGAAGTCCTCGCGGTCGATCCACACTTCGCGTGCGAACGGCACGTCGCGGCTGCCGAAGCTCTCGTCCTTCGGGTGGTTGCTGAAGGTCAGCTGTTCTTCATGGCCCTCAGGCAGGTTGGTCAGCACCAGCTTGACCGGATCGATCACTGCCATGCGGCGCGGCGCGGCACTGTCCAGGTCTTCGCGCAACGCGCCTTCCAGCACGCTGAAGTCGATCAGCGAGTTCTGCTTGCTGATGCCCACGCGCTCGGCGAACAGGCGCATCGCGGCCGGGGTGTAGCCACGGCGACGCAGGCCCTGCAGGGTCGGCATGCGCGGGTCTTCCCAGCCGTCCACCAGCTGCTCGGTGACCAGCGCCATCAGCTTGCGCTTGCTCATCACCGTGTAGTTGATGTTCAGGCGCGAGAACTCGATCTGGCGCGGCTTGGCGGCTTCGCGCGGCAGGCCGGCATCGACCAGCGGCTGGGTCAGCGCGTCGTCATGGGCGAAATCGACGTTGTCCACGCACCAGTCGTATAGCGGGCGGTGGTCTTCGAACTCCAGCGTGCACAGCGAGTGGGTGATGCCCTCGATCGAATCACCCAGCGCGTGGGCGAAGTCGTACATCGGGTAGATCGGCCACGCGTTGCCGGTGTTCTGGTGCTCGACGTGCTTGATGCGGTACAGCGCCGGATCGCGCAGGTTGATGTTGCCGCTGGCCATGTCGATTTTCGCGCGCAGGGTGCGCGCGCCATCCGGGAACTCGCCTGCGCGCATGCGGCGGAACAGATCGAGGTTTTCCTCGACGCTGCGGTCGCGCCACGGCGACGGGCGGCCCGGTTCGGTGAGGGTGCCGCGGTAGGCGCGCACTTCCTCGGCCGACAGGTCGCAGACGTAGGCCTTGCCCTGCTCGATCAGCTTCTCCGCGGCCAGGTAATAGGCCTGGAAGTAGTCCGAAGCATGGCGCAGCTCGTTCCACTCGAAGCCCAGCCAGCGCACGTCGTCCTGGATCGCGGCCACGTATTCCGGGTCTTCCTTGGCCGGGTTGGTGTCGTCGAAGCGCAGGTTGCAGACGCCGCTGAATTCGCCGGCGATGCCGAAGTTCAGGCAGATCGACTTGGCGTGGCCAATGTGCAGGTAGCCGTTCGGCTCCGGCGGGAAGCGGGTCTTGATCGCCTGGTGCTTTCCGCTGGCCAGGTCCTCGCGCACGATCTGGCGGATGAAATCGCGCTTCTCGTGGCTGTCGGCGGGGGTCTCGGGGCTGGCGGGGGTGTGCTCGGACATGAGTCTGGGGCGAAAAAGGGCAGAAAGACCAACAGTCTAGCGCGTACGGGGCAGGGCTGCCCGGTGGGGTGTGGGGATGCCGGCCAGCGGCCGGCACTACCCAACTGCACGGCGATCCACATTCCGCAGGCCCGCTGCCGGCGCTACCGGAAGGTGGATGGGTAGTGCCGGCCGCTGGCCGGCAGAACGGTCATGCGCCGTCACCACCACCATTCAGCCCCCGGGCGTATGCTGGAACCCTGTCCCACGGAGCCGCCGCATGCACATCGTGTACAAGGCCGACAACCTGTTCGACGCCCACCTGGTCAAGCACGCGCTGGAAGATGCCGGCATCCCGGCCTTCGTGTTTGGCGAGCAGCTGCTGGGCGGCATGGGCGAGCTGCCGCTGTTTGGTGTGCTGCGGGTGGGAATCCCCGATGCGGCACGCCCGCAGGCCGAGGACATCGTGGCGGCGCTGGACTTGGGCCACGCGCCGGACGCCCCCATTTCAGATGCAGACGACATAGCCGGACTTCCGGCGTAGGAGCGCATCATGTTGGGAATTGGCCAGGGCATCCTCGGCATCGGCGCCTTCAAGCAGCGCCTGCCACGCCCGGAAGAGGCGCTGCCGGGGCGTGACCAGCCGCTGCCGCTGCACAGCAACCAGCACTTCGTGAACAGCCATCCGCTGAAGGACCGTTTTGCCGGCCTGCAGCAGATCCGTTTCGCGCTGGGCTGCTTCTGGGGCGCCGAGCGCAAGTTCTGGACCGAACCGGGCGTGTACAGCACCTCGGTGGGCTATGCCGGGGGCATCACCCCGAACCCGACCTATGAAGAAGTGTGCTCGGGCCTGACCGGGCACACCGAAGTGGTGCAGGTGGTGTTCGACCCGGCGGTGGTGAGCCTGGAGCGCCTGCTGCAGCTGTTCTGGGAGAGCCACGACCCGACCCAGGGCATGCGCCAGGGCAACGACACCGGCACCCAGTACCGCTCGGCGATCCACGCTACCGACGAGGCGCAGTACGCCGTCGCGCTGGCCAGCCGCGAGACCTACCAGGCGCAGCTGGATGCGGCCGGCTACGGCCCGATCACCACCGAGATCATGTACCCGGCACCGGCGTACTACTACGCCGAGGATTACCACCAGCAGTACCTGGCGAAGAACCCGAACGGCTACTGCGGCATCGGCGGCACCGGCGTGAGCTGCCCGATCGGGTTGGATGTGGAGGCGCCGCGCTGACGCGCGGTGGTCCGCCTGCGGCGGGCAACGTCAACGGCTGAAAGCCAAAGCCAAAGCCAAAGCGGCTCTGGGTTTCTGCGGGTTGGGTGGGGCGGTGTGGGTTGGCAGGACACGCCGTGAACCCCGCTCCGCGGTCCGGCCCAGCCGCTGGCGGCTGTGCGTTCGGGCGCATGCGAAGCAGTGCTTCGCAAGCAAAGCGCCCTCACCCCTGGGGGCTCGATGGCGCCATCCATGGCGCCAACGGTCCTGCCAACCCACACCGCCCCACCCCCGACAGTTTCCCGGTGACGGTGGGAAAGAGCATTGGGTTACTGACGAACTGATGGACAACAAAAAGGACGCGGCGTTCGCCGCGTCCTTTTTGTTTGGTCCTGCAGTGCTTTCTGTAGAGCTGAAGGCAGCGGCAGGAGCCGCTGCCAACGTCGCTTGCGACGGCCCGGAGGGTGCCGGTCAGGACGACCGGCATAGCCATGCTCCGATCCAAGCAAGCGAAGCGCGCGACCCGCTTTTGCTCTTCCTTCTTTCTCCCGTGGCGGGCGGCCACAGGAAACTGTCAGAGGGCGGGCGGGTTGGGTTCGCGGTAGTGTCCGCCGCATGGATGCGGCGGCCAAGCCTCCAGGGATGGATTCACGGCGTCTCCCGCGAACCCAACCCGCCCGACCCAGCACGGCTTTTGCTCTGAGCCCCCCGCCACGAGGGGCTCAGCCGTTGGCCGGAATCACAGTGCCGCGCGGATCCGCTCGCGCAGTGCTTCCAGATCCTTGGCAAACGCCTCGATGCCGGTCGCCAGCTTCTCGGTGGCCATCGGATCGGCCGCCAGGTCCGCCGCGAACTTCGCCGCGTCGATCGGGGTCACCGCCGTGCCATCGGCGGCACCGGCCACCAGCTTGCGCGGCAACTCGCCGTGGTCGGCGTCCAGCTTCTCCAGCAGGTCCGGCGAAATCGTCAGGCGGTCGCAGCCGGCCAGCGCTTCGATCTGCGCGGTCGAACGGAACGAGGCGCCCATCACCACCGTCGGCGAACCACGGCGCTTGAATTCGGCATACACGCCACGCACGAACTTCACGCCCGGGTCTTCGTCGATGGTGGCCGGGGTCTGGCCGTTGGCCACGTACCAATCGAGGATACGGCCGACGAACGGCGAGATGAGGAACGCGCCGGCTTCGCTGCAGGCCAGCGCCTGGGTCGGGTTGAAGATCAGGGTCAGGTTGCAGTCGATGCCCTCGGCCTGCAGGATGCGCGTGGCTTCCACGCCTTCCCAGGTCGCGGCGATCTTGATCAGGATCTTCTCGCGCGGCACGCCGGCATCGGCGTACATCTGGATGAACTGGCGGGCCTTGGCCACGGTGGCGGCGGTGTCGTGGGCCTGGTCGGCGTCCACTTCGGTGGACACGCGGCCCGGCACCAGCGTGCTCAGCAGCGCGCCGACGCCGATGGTCAGGCGGTCGGCCACGGCGTGCACCACGGCTTCGCGGTCGCCACTCTGCTGGCGGCCCCAGGCCAGTTCGCGTTCGATCAGCTCGGCGTAGACCGGCAGGTCCAGCGCCTTCTTCACCAGGGTCGGATTGGTGGTGCAGTCCACCGGCTGCAGGCGCTTGATCGCCTCGTAGTCACCGGTATCGGCAACGACCACGGACAGTTCGCGCAGCTGGGACAGTTTGGACGGGGTACTCATTACGGCTCCTGGTGCAGGGGGATCGAATCGCGCGCGGTGCGCAGCGGTAATCAGGGGCGGTCGTTGTGGACCGCAGTCACGCGCAGGCGCAGCTTGCGGCCGCCGGGCGCGTTCCAGTCGATGCTCTGGCCGATCGAAAGGCCGAGCAGGGCACTGCCGACCGGGGCCAGCACGGAAACCTTGCCTTCATCGACGTTGGCTTCGCGGGGGAAGACCAGGGTCAGGACGTGCTTCTCGCCCGACACTTCATCTTCGCACTCCACGCGCGAATGCATCATGACGATGCCTTCGGGAATCTGGTCCGGTGCCAGCACGGTGGCCCGGTTGAGTTCTTCAGCAAGCGCGAGCGCGGCAGGCGTCTGGCTCAGCGCAGGGGATTCGAGCATGGCGTCCAGGCGGTCCATGTCGAAGGTGGAAACGGTGATCGACGGCGGCAGGCCGCTGGCGGTACTCATGGTGAAGCTCCTTGGTTGAAAGCCATGCAAAAGGCGGCACCTGCTGGCGCCGCCTGTCTGTATTGTGGGGACAAATGCGGCCGGAATCGACTCCTGCCGATTCCAGGCCGGTGCTGCGGGGGTTCAGCCGTTCAGGGCGGGGCCGGGCAGGGCGGTCGCTTCGCCGGTGGCATTCACCGCATCAAGGGTGAACAGCGCCTGCGGCAGGCGCTTGAACTGGTCGGCCAGTTCCATCAGGAAGTCGTTCATGGCCGAGCTGCGGCGCCAGATCATGGCGATGCGACGGCTGGGACGGCCCTCGCCGGTGAAGTCGAGCAGGCGGATGTTGTTCGAGCGCGGCACCGGCGGCTGCACCGACAGGCTGGGCAGCAGGGTGATGCCGACATCGGCGGCAACCATCTGCCGCAGCGTCTCCAGGCTGGTGGCGCGGAACTCGGACTTCTCGTTGGCGCCGAACAGGCGGCACACTTCCAGCGCCTGGTCGCGCAGGCAGTGGCCATCTTCCAGCAGCAGCAGCTTCTGCGTGGCCAGTTCCTGCACATCCAGGTGTTCGCGGCGGGCCAGCGGGTGGCGCCCGGACACCGCCAGCAGGAACGGTTCCTCGAACAGGAACTCGGCGTGCAGCTGGTCGTCGATTACCGGCAGCGCCAGCAGCGCGGCGTCCAGCTTGCCTTCGCGCAGGCGGTCCAGCAGCACATCGCTCTTTTCCTCGACCAGCAGCAGTTCCAGCTCCGGGAAGCGCTCGCGGATGCGTGGGATCACATGCGGCAGCAGGTACGGACCGAGGGTCGGGAAGATCCCCAGGCGCACCGTCCCGGCTTCCGGGTCGCGGCTGCGTCGCGCCGCTTCCTTCAGCTGCTCCACTTCGGACACGATCACCCGTGCCCGTGCCGCCGCTTCCTGGCCGGCCGGGGTCAGCATCACCTTGCGCGGTGCGCGTTCCACCAGCGGCAGGCCCAGTTCTTCCTCCAGCTTGCGGATCTGCGTGGACAGCGTGGGCTGGCTGACAAAGCAGGAGGCGGCAGCCCGGCCGAAATGCTTGTGGTCGGCCAGGGCTACCAGGTACTTCAGATCACGTAGGTTCATCCTTACACCCCAAGGGTAACGGACCGGCTGACGACGTGGTTACCCGACAGGCAGACAATGTTCCCGGTGATCTGGGAACGGTGGATCAGGCCGCTTCAGCAACGGCACCGCTGCTGTTGCTCACCGACGAGCGGATCAGGTGGTCGAACGCGCTCAGTGCGGCGGTCGAACCGGCGCCCATGGCAATGATGATCTGCTTGTAGGGTACCGTCGTGCAATCGCCAGCAGCGAACACACCCGGCAGGTTGGTCTGGCCGCGGTCGTCGATGACGACCTCGCCACGCGGCGACAACGCCACCACATCCTTCAGCCACTCGGTGTTGGGCAGCAGGCCGATCTGCACGAAGATGCCTTCCAGCTCGACGCGGTGGGCGTCGCCGCCGACGCGGTCCTTGTAGACCAGGCCGGTGACACGGCTGCCGTCGCCCAGCACTTCGGTGGTCTGTGCGCTGGTCAGCACGGTGACATTGGCCAGGCTGCGCAGCTTCTTCTGCAGCACTTCATCGGCGCGCAGGCTGGAATCGAACTCCAGCAGGGTTACATGCGACACGATGCCGGCCAGATCGATGGCCGCTTCCACGCCGGAGTTGCCGCCGCCGATCACCGCCACGCGCTTGCCCTTGAACAGCGGGCCATCGCAGTGCGGGCAATAGGCCACGCCCTTGTTGCGGTACTGGTCTTCGCCCGGCACGTTCATCTGCCGCCAGCGCGCGCCGGTGGACAGGATCACCGAACGCGACTTCAGCACCGCGCCGTTCTCCAGCTGCACCCGCACCAGGCCGTCTTCGCCGGCCGGCACCAGCGCGCTGGCGCGCTGCAGGTTCATGATGTCCACCTCGTACTCGCGCACGTGCTGTTCCAGTGCCGTGGCCAGCTTCGGGCCTTCGGTCTCCTTCACCGAAATGAAGTTCTCGATCGCCATGGTGTCCAGCACCTGGCCACCGAAACGCTCGGCGGCGATGCCGGTGCGGATGCCCTTGCGTGCGGCGTAGATCGCCGCTGCAGCACCGGCCGGGCCACCGCCCACCACCAGCACGTCGAAGGCGTCCTTGGCGGCGATCTTCTCGGCATCGCGCTTGCTGGCATTGGTGTCCAGCTTGGCCACGATCTGCTCGAGGGTCATGCGGCCCTGGTCGAACACTTCGCCGTTGAGGTACACGGTCGGCACCGACATGATCTCGCGCTTCTCGACTTCGTCCTGGAACAGGGCACCGTCGATGGCCACGTGCTGGATGCGCGGGTTGAGCACCGCCGCCAGGTTCAGCGCCTGCACCACGTCCGGGCAGTTCTGGCAGGACAGCGAGAAGTAGGTTTCGAACCTGTACTCGCCTTCCAGGTTCTGCACCTGCTCGATCAGCTCGGCGGTGGCCTTGGACGGATGACCGCCCACCTGCAGCAGCGCCAGCACCAGCGAGGTGAACTCATGGCCCATCGGCAGGCCGGCGAAGGTCAGGTGGATGTCCTGGCCCGGGGTGCCCAGGTCGAAGGACGGCACGCGGCCCTGGCCATCGCGCAGCACCCGCAGCGAGATCTTGTCCGACAGACTTTCCAGGGTCTGCAGCAGTTCCAGCATCTCCTGCGACTTGGCGCCGTCGTCGGCGTGCGCGGTGATCTGGATCGGGCGGGTCACGCGCTCCAGATAGGTCTTCAGCTGCGACTGCAGGTTGGCGTCCAACATCGGTCTTCTCCTGGCTTCAGGCAAACAGGGGGCGTGGCACCGCTGTACAAGGTAGCGGACCAGCTGGGGGTAGGGGTGAACCCAAGACAGCGACCGTGGAAGGGGCTGGCTGGCCAAGGCGGGCGAGCATTGGCTGTCTTGGGTTCACCCCCACGCCGGTAGGGCACCGGCATGGGGATGATGGGCGCGCCGTGGCGTGGGGCCACGGCAGGCCGGTACTGCGTTAGATCTTGCCGACCAGGTCCAGCGACGGGGTCAGGGTCTTCTCGCCTTCCTTCCACTTGGCCGGGCAGACCTGGTTCGGGTTGGCGGCGGTGAACTGGGCAGCCTTCAGCTTGCGCAGGGTCTCGGAAACGTCACGGGCGATCTCGTTGGAGTGGATCTCCAGGGTCTTGATCACGCCTTCCGGGTTGATGATGAAGGTGCCACGCAGGGCCAGGCCTTCTTCCGGAATGTGCACGCCGAAGGCGTTGGTCAGCTGGTGGGTCGGGTCGCCGACCAGCGGGAACTGGGCCTTGCCGACGGCCGGCGAGGTTTCGTGCCACACCTTGTGCGAGAAGTGGGTATCGGTGGTGACGATGTAGACCTCGGCGCCAGCCTTCTTGAACTCGGCGTAATGGTCAGCCGCGTCTTCGATCTCGGTCGGGCAGTTGAAGGTGAAGGCGGCCGGCATGAAGATCAGGACGGACCACTGGCCCTTCAGGCTGGCGTCGGAAACCTTGATGAACTCGCCATTGTGGTAAGCGTTGGCTTCGAACGGCTGGATCTGGGTGTTGATCAGGGACATCGTTTTTCCTCTGGTGAAGGGGAGTGGGTGAATCGACAGGAGCTAGGTTACCGACTCGCTGGCGATAAGAACAATCCATTGATTGCATCTATTTGATAGATGAAGTCTATCATTTGGCCATGAGCAGGCACTGAACCTTGCCGCTCCCATCCTGCAACTGGCTGTGTGACAAGGGAAATCTCCCGGAGGCGCGAAAAGGGGCCGATAGCCCCTCCTTATTCCCTCCGGCAGAACCTGAACGGATTGCAGCTTTTTGTAGTGTCGAGCCACGCTCGACTGCGGATCTCTGGAACCGAGCCCATGCTCCGCTGTTCCAGAAGCAGCCGAGCATGGGCACGGCTCTACAATTGCGGAATGTCTTTCCAAACCGAACCCACCCTGCGCCAGATCGTGGCCGAGGCCAGTGCCCGTCTCGGCGGCATCGAAGCCCGCCACGAGGCTGAACTGCTGCTGCTTCACGTACTGGACCGCCCGCGCAGCTGGCTGTTCGCCCACGCCACCGATCCGCTGGCCGCCAATGACCAGGCCGCCTTCGAGGCGTTGCTGGCCCGCCGCGTGGCCGGTGAGCCGGTGGCCTACCTGACCGGCCGTCGCGGATTCTGGACGCTGGACCTGGAGGTCGACCCGGCCACGCTGATCCCGCGTCCGGAAACCGAGCTGCTGGTCGAGCTGGCGCTGGAGCGCCTGCCGCCAGACCAGTCGCTGCAGCTGGCCGACCTGGGCACCGGCAGTGGTGCGATTGCACTGGCACTGGCCAGCGAACGGCCGCAGGCGCAGGTGCTGGCCACCGACGCCAGCCCGGGCGCGCTGGCCGTGGCCGCGCGCAATGCCGCCCGCCATGATCTGCGCAACGTCCGCTTCGCCGAAGGCGGGCACGACTGGTATGCGCCGCTGCAGGGCGCGCGTCTTGATCTGATTGCCAGCAACCCGCCGTACATCGCCAGCGACGATCCGCATCTGGAGCAGGGTGACCTGCGCTTCGAGCCGGCCACCGCACTCGCCTCGGGTCCGGATGGCCTGGATGACATCCGCCGCATCGTCGACGGTGGCCAGGCCCACCTGCTGCCCGGCGGCTGGCTGCTGATCGAGCACGGTTGGGACCAGGGCGAGGCGATCCGCGCGCTGTTCGACGCGGCGGGTTTTGCCGAGGTGCAGACCGTGCAGGATCTGGAGCAACGCGACCGCATCACCCTGGGCCGGCGTCCGGCCTAGAATGGAGGTTCTCCTGCCACGGCAGGGCATCACCCTGGAGCTGCAAGCATGCGTACGCTGTACCCCGCCATCACCCCCTATGACGTCGGCACCCTGAAGGTCGACGACCGCCACACGCTGTACTTCGAGCAGTGCGGCAACCCGGACGGCAAGCCGGTGGTGATGCTGCACGGTGGCCCGGGCGGTGGCTGCAGCGACAAGATGCGCCAGTTCCACGACCCGTCCAAGTACCGCATCATCCTGTTCGACCAGCGCGGTGCCGGCCGTTCCACCCCGCACGCCGACCTGGTGGACAACACCACCTGGGACCTTGTTGCCGATATCGAAAAACTGCGCGAGCACCTCAAGGTCGATCGCTGGCAGGTGTTCGGCGGCAGCTGGGGTTCGACCCTGGCGCTGGCCTATGCCGAAACCCATCCGCAGCGCGTGACCGAACTGGTCCTGCGCGGCATCTTCATGCTGCGTCGCTGGGAACTGGAATGGTTCTACCAGGAAGGCGCCAACCGCCTGTTCCCGGATGCGTGGGAGCATTACCTGAAGCCGATCCCGTCGGTGGAGCGCCATGACCTGATCTCGGCCTTCCACCGCCGCCTGACCAGCGACGACGAAACCACCCGCCTGGAAGCGGCCAAGGCCTGGGCGGTCTGGGAAGGCGCGACCAGCTTCCTGCATGTCGATGATGACTTCATCAACAGCCACGAAGACCCGCACTTCGCGCTGGCGTTTGCCCGCATCGAGAACCACTACTTCGTCAACGGCGGCTTCTTCGAGGTGGAAGACCAGCTGCTGCGCGACGCGCACCGCATCGCCGATATTCCCGGCGTGATCGTGCACGGCCGCTACGACGTGGTCTGCCCGCTGGCCAACGCCTGGGACCTGACCAAGGTCTGGCCGAAGGCGAAGCTGGAAATCACCCCGGCCTCGGGCCACTCTGCGTTCGAGGCCGAGAACGTGGACGCGCTGGTACGCGCTACCGATAGCTTCGCCTGATCGGTAGTGCCGGCCGCTGGCCGGCAACGCCGCACCGGTAGCGCCGGGTCATGCGCGGCGCTATCAACCCTCATCCACGCATGGCGTGGATCGACCACAGCCTGGTAGTGCCGGCCGCTGGCCGGCAACGCCGCACCGGTAGCGCCGGGCGATGCGCGACGCTACCAACCCTCATCCACGCATGGCGTGGATCTACCACAGCCTGGTAGTGCCGGCCGCTGGCCGGCAACGCCGCACCGGTAGCGCCGGGCGATGCGCGACGCTACCAACCCTCATCCACGCATGGCGTGGATCTACCACAGCCTGGTAGTGCCGGCCGCTGGCCGGCAAACCTGAAACGGGTGGATTCCTGCAGACGCCGGTCAGTGGCCGGCGCTACCAATCCCCGGCCAGCAACGCGTCGGCCAGCACCTGCAGCTTCGGCGAATGCTGGCGCGACGGCGGGTAGATCAGTGACAGCGCGCGGCTGCGGCCTTCGAAAGGCTGCAGCACGCGCTGCAGGCGGCCGTCGGCCAAGGCATCAGCCACCGCGAAATCCATCACCTGCACGATGCCGATGCCAGCGATGGCCGCTTCCACCAGCGGATCGCCGCTGTCGAACACCATCCGCGTCGGCGGCGTGAACTCGCGCAGTTGCCCGTCCTGCAGGAACTGCCAGTCCACCAGCCGGCCACTGCGCAGGTTGCGCACCGCCAGGCAAGCATGATCCTGCAGCGCGGCCACATCGTCCGGTGCGCCACAGCGGGCCAGATAAGCGGGGCTGGCCACCGTCACCCAGCGCAGCGGCCGCAATGGCCGCGCGACGATGCGCTGGTCGGCGATGACGCCGGTGCGCAGCGCGGCATCGAAGCCTTCCTCGACCAGATCGACCAGGCGGTCGCTGAGCACGGCTTCCACCTGCAGTTGCGGATGCTGTTCCAGCAATGGCGCCAGCATCGGCACCAGCACCTTGCGCCCGAACATCGACGGCGCACTGATCTTCAACGTACCCGAGGGCGTGCACGGGCGGTCGGCCAGTTGCCGCTCGGCATCGTCCAGGCCGGCCAGCAGCGGTGCCACCTGTTCCACGAACTGGCGGCCATCCGGGGTCAACGCCACGTTGCGGGTGTTCCGCTGCAGCAGCTTTACCCCCAGCGTGGCTTCCAGCCGCCCGATCGCGCGCGACAGGCCGGACTGGCTCAGGCCGAGTTGGCCGGCGGCCACGGTGAAACTGCGCGCTTCGGCCACCTGCACCAGCATGCGCACCGCATTGAGGTCCATCGAGGCTGCATTCATGCGGAAAATCATGACAGAAATGGTGGGCAGGGGGTTTATTGATTCGGTCGCATCAATGAGACTGCGCTCCCCCATCGATCCAGACCGCCGATGCCTCCCCTTAAATACCCGCGCTGGGCGTTGACCCTGCTGGCCACCGCGCAGCTGATCATCGCGCTGGACGCCACCATCATCTTCGTAGCCCTGCATGACATGGGCCGCGCGCTGCAGATCAACGCGCAGCAGCTGCAGTGGGTGGTCAGTGCCTACACCGTGGCGTTCGGTGGCAGCCTGCTGCTGGGCGGCCGCGCCGCCGACCTGATCGGCCGTCGCCGTTTCTACCGGCTGGGCATGCTGCTGTTCGCACTGGCGTCGCTGCTTGGCGCACTGGCGCCGAATGCGACCTGGCTGATCATCGCGCGCGCCGCGCAGGGCGTCGGTGCCGCGTTGCTGTTCCCCGCCACGCTGGCACTGATCAACACGCTGTACGCCGAAGGCCCGGTGCGCAACCGCGCGCTGGCGATCTGGAGCATGGCCAGCGCGGTCGGCCTGGCGCTGGGCACGCTGCTCGGTGGCGTGCTGACCCAGGCGTTCGGCTGGCCGGCGGTGCTGGCGGTGATCGTGCCGCTGGCCACGGCGTGCGCGGTCGCAGCCGGTGCGTGGTTGCCGTCCGATGGTCCACGGGTGCAGGGCCGTTCATTCGATCTGGCCGGTTGCCTCACTGTCACCGCCGGCGGCAGCCTGCTGGTCACCACCCTGGTGCAAGGACCGGAGTGGGGCTGGACGGCACCGGCCACGCTGATCTGCCTGCTGCTTTCAGCCGTGCTGTTGACGGTGTTCGTACAGATCGAAAAACGCAGCCGTGACCCGCTGATGCAGTTTTCGCTGTTGCGCCTGTCGGGCCTGCGCGCGGCACTCGGCCTGACCTTCGCCTTCATGAGCAGCTATGGCGTGCAGTACTACTTCCTGGCGCTCTACTTCCAGGATGGCTATGGCTGGAGCCCGCTGCAGGCCGGCATGGCCTTCCTGCTGCCGACGTTGGTGTGCACCTTCGGCATCCGTATTGCCGAACGCATGCTGCGGCGCCGTTCGCCACGGCAGGTACTGGCCTGGGGCTTCGCCGCCGGTGCCATCGGCATTGCCGCGGTGGCGCTGGCGATGCCGCACGGTGCCAGCTACTGGCCGCTGCTGCCGGGCATCGTGGTGCTCAGCATCGGCCAGGGCATGAGCTGGACAGCGATGTGGATCGTGGCCGGGCAGGGCGTGCCCGGTCCGCAGCAAGGCGTCGCGTCCGGCATGGCGGCCACCGCCCAGCAGATCGGCGGCGCGTTGGGACTGGCGGTGCTGGTGATGGTGGCTAACGCCGCGCGCGGCACGCAGGCCGCAACCAGTGCCGACGCCCTGCAGGGCATGGTCAATGCACAGTACGGCGCCGCGTTGTTCGCCGCGCTCGGCGTGGTGATCGCGCTGGGCCTGCGCCCGGCGCCGGTCGAATCGGCCGCCACCGTCTGCCCGGTCAGCGAGGCATGATTGAAGGCGCTGGCGTGGGTGGTGGATGTGCCACGCCTGCGGTAGTGCCGGCCGCTGGCCGGCAATGCAATGATCCAACTACCCTGAGGTTGCCGGCCAGCGGCCGGCACTACCGATCCGGAATGGATCCACGCGCGTTCAACCGAACGCCAGCAACTGCGGCTGCAATGCGCTGAAGATCCGCGCCAGCCGCTCCGCCCACGCCTGCTGCCCAGCCACATCGGCGATCAGGTCCTGGCGGATCTCCAGTTCCACGTGCACCAGCCCGCGGCCTTCGCCATGCACCGGCACCGCGTAGTCGCTGGTGCTGCTCACCGAATACGGTTCGTTGTCACCGACCACCAGGTCGCCTTCGTCGCGCAGTGCCTGCAGCAAGGCATGGGCGAAGCGCGTGTCCTGGTGGTACAGCACGCCGGCATGCCACGGTCGCTGCGCGCCGTTCATCGCCGGAGTGAAGCTGTGCATCATCACCAGCAGGGTGGGGCGGCCGGCATCTCGGCGCGCATCCAGTTCCGCGTCGATGCGCGCGTGGTAGGGCGCGTGGATCGCATCGATACGCTGCTGCCGCTGTGCCGCCGACAGCCCGGCATTGCCCGGCACCACGGTGTGGTCGCTCACCTCCGGAATCAGCGTCGGCGAGGCCAGCGGGCGGTTGCAGTCGATCAGCAGCCGCGAATAGGTCTGTTCGATGGCCCAGGCATCCAGCCGTTCGGACAGTGCGCGGGTGGTGCCGGCAATGCCGATGTCCCAGCCGATATGGCGGTCCAGTTCGGCCTGCGGCAAGCCCAGGCCTGCGAGGACACGCGGCACCTGCTGGCCGGCATGATCGGCCAGCAGCAGGTACGGCGAGGCGCCATGCGGCCGGTGGAGGGTGTAGATCGCTGGGTCGTCGGCGCCGAGCAGCGCCGGCAGCGCATGCAGGTCGGCGTCAGCCACGCGGGCGTCCGTCCAGGTGATGCTCGATCATCCACAGCCCGGCCCAGAGCTTGGCGTCCAGCTCGTAGCCTTCGCCCATCTTCTGCACCAGCCAGGCCGCTGCCTCACTGCGCGGAATCTCGTGCACGATGATGTCTTCGCTGTCGTCACCACCGCCCTCGCCAACGCGGCGCAGGCCGGTCGCGCGCACGAAGGCGATCTTCTCGCTGCTGGCGCCGGAAGAGGTCGGGCCGATCAGCAGCACTTCGGCGTGATCGGCGGTCCAGCCGGTTTCTTCTTCCAGTTCGCGCACGGCCGAGACTTCGATCGATTCGCCGGCGTGGATGTCCCCGACCAGGCCGGCCGGCATCTCGATGGTGGGTGCCTGCAGCGGCACGCGGAACTGCTCTACGAACAGCACCTTGTCCTCGGGGGTGACGGCGATGATGATCGCGGCCAGGCCACCGGCGTGGGTACGTTCGCTGTATTCCCAGGTGCCGCGCACCAGCATGCGCTGGTACTTGCCTTCATAGACGACACGCGGGGCTTCGGTGTTGCGCTGGCTCATGCGGGCTCGCTGTGGGTGGGAAGAATATCGGGCACGCCGGCGGCATCGAACAGCCGGCGGCGGGTCATCGGGCCGAAGCGCAGGGTCTGGCACAGGCCGCCGAGCAGCTCGGGATCGGCCGCCTGGCGCAGCAGGCCGGGCTGGCTGCCTTCCAGTGGCGCGTCCAGCGCGATGGTGGTCAGCTGGCGCCAGAGCTGGGCGTGCTCGCGCTGCTCGCGCAGGCGCACCGCCATCTGGGCGGCGCCGCGCAGGCGCAGGAAAGGCACTTCGTCCAGGCGTTCGTACAGTGCATCCATGCTGCCGAAATGGGCCAGCAGCACGGCGGCGGACTTGCTGCCGACGCCACTGATACCGGGAATGTTGTCCACCGCATCGCCGCACAGCGCCAGGTAGTCGGCAATCTGGTGCGCGTGCACGCCGTGCCGCGCCTTCACTCCGGCCACGTTCCAGCGCTGGTTGCGTGCGTAGTCCCACTGCTCGTCGTGATCCAGCAGCAGCTGCGACAGGTCCTTGTCGGCGGAGATGATCACGCCGCGGTGGCTGCCACGATGCACATGCAGGGCGCTTCCGATCAGGTCGTCAGCCTCGTACTCGTGGTGCGCCAGCACCGCCAGGCCCAACGCCGCGCACAGCGCCTTGCAGTGCACGAACTGGCGCTTGAGCGCCTCCGGCGCCGGGTCGCGGTTGGCCTTGTAGGCGGGGTACAGGCGGTGGCGGAAGCCACTGTCCAGCGCTTCGTCGAAGGCGATGGCGATGTGACGCGGGCGTTCGCGCTCGAGCAGGTCCAGCAGGAAGCGGGCGAAGCCGTGCACGGCGTTGGTCGGCCAGCCCTGCGCGTCCTGGAACTGGTCGGGCAGGGAATGCCACGCGCGGAACACATAGATGCTGGCGTCGACCAGGTACAGCGACGGCGGTGGTACCGGCAGGGTCATGCCGGAGGCGTCCAGTCGCGCAGCAGGGTGGCAGGGGCCGGACGCTCGCGCTCTGGCACGGCGGCCTTCGGCGTGCCGATATGGATGAAACCGGCGATGCCTTCGCCCTCGGCCAGGCCCAGGTAGGCGTGCACGGCGGGGTCGAAGGCCATCCAGGCGGTCAGCCACTGCGCGCCGAAGCCCAGCGCCTGTGCGGCCTGCAGCAGGGCGAAGCAGACGCAGCCGGCGGTCATCAGCTGCTCCTGTTCGGGGACCTTCGGGTCCGGGCGCGGGCTGGCCACCACCACGATCACCAGTGGCGCATGGCTGAAACGCTGGCGATCCTTCTCGAACACGGCCTCGCCCGCATGCGGGTCGCGTTGGCGGCGGCGCTCGGCCAGGAAGTCGCCCAGAGTGTGACGTGCATCGCCAGCGATCTTCAGGAAGCGGAACGGTACGCGCTTGCCGTGATCGGGCACGCGCACTGCCGAAGCCAGCATCCGCTGCAGGGTGGCCGGGTCCGGGCCGGGCTCGGCCAGTTGCCGCGAAGGCACTGAGCGGCGGGCATCCAGGGCGAGCAGGGCGGCGGGATCGGGCATGGAGTCTGAACCGGTCATCACGAAGGTTTGATTATAGTCGGGGTGGTCAAAGACACCGTCTGTGTCGCGTCTGGCCTTTGAATACCAAACTGTGATGAACGTCATGCCACTGGCGGGAAACGGGCGGCCGCTTCCCCTCGCCTCGCAGGCCTTGCACGGCTTACGATATCTACCTTGCCGGGCCGCCGGTCATGAGGTTTGAAGTGAGGACTGTTTCACTGTCCGTGACGGGCTGGCCGGCCTACCATCGACGTACCGGTACATGGGGTGTGCCGGTTGTCGCGATGTCCACGTTGTCTGTCGTACCAGAGAAGGTGGGGAGCCTTCCCGAATGATGAGCGCGCCCACACCGATGGGATCGCCGGGCCGTGACCCGGCCCAGCTCCAGCGTGCCCGGGACATGGTCCTGCCCGCGCTGTGCCAGGCCTTTGGCGCGGCACTGGCGCGCTTCGACGATGCCCTGTTCGACCGGGCCGGCAATGCCGGTTCGTCGCAGCTGCTGTTCCTGGATGCGATGCGCGAACTGCGCCGCCGCCGCGAGGACATTGCCGGTGCCTTCTCTGGCCACCTGCAGCGGGCTTGGGATGCGCTGGCCAGTGGTGAGCCCATGTCGGCCGAATCGACGCTGTCCGGCCCAGCCGAGGATGGCCTGAGCCTGCTGGCCGAGCACGTGCTGGAGTCGCGGCTGGCGGTGCGCAATTTCGCCACGGTGCTGCTGCGTGACTTCAAGCCGGTGCTGGCGCGGCTCGACCGTCGCCTGGGCCGTCTGGTCGGTGGCGCCGAACTGGATGCCGACCATAATCCCATCAGCCCCGAACACCTGGGCGTGGCCATCCACGAAGCCTTTGCCGGCTGTGAACTGGCCCCGGAAGTGCACCTGGTGCTGATCAAGCTGTGCGAGCGTGACCTGCGCGCGCCGGTGGGTCGCATCTACGAGAAGCTGGACGAGCAACTGGCCGCGGCCGGGGTGATGTCGCAGATGGGGGCGCCGCGGCGTCCACCGTCGGCCGCGCCCGACCCGCGCATGGCCTCGGGCCTGGATGACCTGGTGGAGCAGCGCCCGGGCTCGGGCCTGGACGGCGAATTCGGTGATGACGAGCAGGCCGCGCCGGCCTGGGCGCAGCGCTTTGCCGCACGCTGGTCCGAGCGGCGTGGCCACATGCAGCAGCACCTGGGCGCCGAAGGCAGCGGCACCGCCGAGGCCCATGCGGGCCAGCAGGGCATGCTGCTGGAGGCGCTGCACGAACTGCTGCAGCAGACCCGCCACGTGCGCGAGGACGCGACGTCGGCCGCACAGGTGGCGATCGGCCAGCAGCGTCCGCTCAGCCAGCGCGAGATGATGTCGGTGCTGTCGCTGCTGCAGGCCACGCCCAGTGCGACCCTGCGTGCAGCGATCGGCGAGGACGGCGAATCACTCGCGCAGCGGTTGAAGAGCGAAGTGCTGTCCAGCGCCACCCGTCTCGGTGTCGACCCGGGCCAGACCCGGCTGGACCCGCAGGACGAGGATGCAATCGACCTGGTGGGCATGCTGTTCGACGTGATGCTGGACGAGCGCGAACTGGAAGGCCGCTCGCGCGAGTTGATCGGCCGCCTGGTGGTGCCGTTCGTCAAGGTCGCCATGCTCGACCGTCGCATGTTCGTGCAGAAGACCCATCCGGCGCGCAAGCTGCTCAACTCGCTGGCCGAGGCCTGCGAAGGCAACACCGGCGAAAGCCAGGCCGAGCGCATGCTGATGGCCAAGGTCGAGGAGATCATCGAGCGCCTGGTCGCCGAGTTCAACGAGAACCTGGCGATCTTCCTGACCCTGGAAGAAGAATTCCGCGAGTTCCTCGTGCAGCATCGTCGCCGCGTGGAAATCGCCGAGCGTCGCGCCGCCGAAACGCAGCGTGGCCAGGAAAAGCTGGAAATGGCCCGTACCCGTGCCGGTGCCGAGCTGGACCGCCGCATTGGTGATGCCACCCTGCCGCCGGCCATCGCTGAATTCCTGCGCCAGCCATGGCAGCACCACCTGACCCTGGCGCTGCTGCGCGAGGGCGAGGAGGGCGCATCGGTGGCCGAAGCGCTGAACCTGGGCGACGGGCTGCTGGAGGAAGTGGCCGAGGCCCGCCGCCAGATCGTCGGCAAGCCGTGGCTGCAGGCCTGGCAGCCGGCGCTGGCCAAGGTGTTCGCCAGCGTGGGCGTGCATGGCGACGCCGCCACCGGTGCCATCGATGCCCTGCATGACACCCTGCAGGGCATTGCCGAATCGCGGCCGGAACTGCAACGCGCGCTGCCGGAACTGCCGCAAGTGGCACTACCGACCCCGCCGGTGGCCGAATCGCCGGCGGTCGAGCTGGGCGGGCAGATCGATGCCGATGATTTCGACAATGCCGACGCCGATCGCTTCCGTCGCATGGAGATCGGCAACTGGCTGGACTTCGTCGACAAGGACGGCAAGGTGCAGGCCGGCAAGCTGTCCTGGGTCAGCCCGATTTCCTCGCGCCTGCTGTTCGTCAACCGTCGCGGCGTGCGCTTCTGCGTGGCCTCGCCGGAGGAACTGGCGGTGATGGTGCGGCTGGGACGCCTGCGCGCCCATGTGGATGACGGTGCGTTCGACAGCGCGATGCAGGGTGTGATCGATCGGCTGGACCCGGGCAGCGCCACGCTGCACTGAGTGGAGCCGCCTGCTAGGATCGGGAAAACTCACCGATCAGCGGGGACCTGCATGGCCGTGGCGTTGCTGGGGATCAAGGAGACCGCGCCGGGCGAACGGCGCGTGGCGCTGACGCCGGAAACCGCGCGCAAGCTCGGCGCCCTCGGCATTACCGTCTGGTACGAGGCCGGTGCCGGTCTGGCCGCAGGTTTCACCGATGCAGCCTATGACGATGCCGGTGCCCGCGCATTCGACGCCGGGCGCTGGGCCGAAATCGACATCCTGTTGTGCGTGCAGCCGCCGCCGGCGGCGGTACTGGAACAGCTCAAGCCGGGTGCCACCGTGGTTGGCCTGTTGACCCCGGCCAGTGATCCGGGCCTGGCGGCACTGGCTGCCGATGACCGCCTGCACCTGTTCCCGCTGCAGCAGCTGCCGCGCACCACCCGTGCGCAGGCGATGGACGTGCTCAGTTCGCAGGCCGGCATGGCCGGTTACAAGGCCGCGCTGATCGCCGCCGAACGCGCACCACGTTTCTTCCCGATGTTGACCACCGCTGCCGGCACCGTGCGTCCGGCCAAGGTGCTGGTGATCGGTGCCGGCGTGGCAGGGCTGCAGGCCATTGCCACTGCCCGGCGTCTCGGTGCACAGGTGGAAGGTTTCGACGTGCGTCCGGAAACCCGCGAGCAGATCCAGTCGCTGGGCGCGCGCTTCCTCGACCTGGGGGTGAGCGCGGCGGGCGAAGGCGGGTACGCGCGCGCGTTGACCGATGAAGAGCGTGCCGAGCAGCAGCGCCGCCTGGCCGACCACCTGCGCAACGTGGATGTGGTGATCTGCACCGCGGCGGTACCGGGGCGCCCGGCGCCGACGATCGTGACTGCCGCGATGGTGGAGGGCATGGCCACCGGCAGCGTGATCGTGGACCTGGCCGCCGAGAGCGGCGGCAACTGCGCACTGACCCAACCGGGGCAGTGCATCGAGCATCAGGGCGTGACCATCGACGGCCCGCTGGGCCTGGCCAGCCGGGGCGCGACCCAGGCCAGCGAGATGTATGCGCGCAACCTGCTCAACTTCGTCGCGCTGTTCGTGCGCGAGGGGCAGCTGGCGTTCGACTGGGACGACGAGCTGCTGGCGAAGACACGCTGGCAGGCGTGAACGAACGAAATGGGGTCAGATCCCGGAATCTGCCAGGGGGCGGATCCCTTTGCCTCAGCAAAGGGCTCTGACCCCGTTCCCCGCGGCGTTTCAGCGCGGCTTCGCCGGCGGCGGGTTGTCGCGCACCCAGTCCTTGCGTTGTTCCGGCGTCATCTGCGACCAGCGCTCGCGCAGTGCGTCGCGCTGCGCGGGCGGCAGTTCCCGCATCTGGCCGAACAGGGCCCGGGCCTGCTCACGCTGTTCCGGGCTCATGTGCTCGAAGCGGCGCAGGCCACGGCGGGCCTTGTCGCGCTCCTCCGGGCTCATCGTCTGCCAGCGCCGGCCATGCGAGAGCATGCGCTGGCGCTGGCCGGCATCGGCGCTGTTCCAGCGGTCGCGCAGTGGCGCCAGCAGCGATTCCCGCTGCGCTTCGCTCAACTGTTCCCAGGCAGGCAGCGGTGCGGCCGGCGCGGGGCGTGCGGCAGGGGCGGGCGCGGCGCTCTGCGCCAGTGCCGGGAGGGCCGGCAGCAGCAACAGGGTCATCAGCAGGGGCAGGGCGTGCAGTCGGGACATCATTCACTCCATCGCCAGGTCGGTATCGCCCAGCCACAGGTACAGATCGGGATTTTCGTCGTAGAGCGCGCTGTTGTCTTCCACCGAGGCCAGCACAGGTGCCGGCGCGGGGCCCGTCAGCGTGCCATGGCCAGTGAGCTGCAGGCCGATACCCAGCGCCACCACCAGTGAACAGGCGCTGGCCAGCCACCAGCGCAGGCGCCCGTGCCGGGTCGCGCTGGCGCCGTGTCGGGCCTGGCGCAGGCGTGCCAGTGTGGCCGGCGACAGCGCGTGCAGCGACTGCGCGTGCAGGCTGCGCAGGGTGTCATCGGAAGGCAGGGAGCGGTTCACGGGTGGATCTCCAGGTAGTCCTGCAGCGCCTGCCGGGCGCGTGCCAGATGGGTTTTTACCGCGCCTTCGCTGCAGCCCATGGCGCGGGCGGTGGTGGCCCCGTCCAGGTCCTGCAGCACGCGCAGGGTGAAGGCCTCGCGCTGGCGGGCGGGCAGGCGGCGCAACGCGTCCACCAGCTGCTGGTACTGCTGGCGCTGTTCGTGCGCCTGTGCCGGGTCCGGGCCGGGATCGGCCCAGTCGATCTCGCCGCCTTCCGCGTCCTGGTTGTCGCGCCAGAACGGCAGGCGGAAGCGGCGCCGGCGCCGCACGTCGATCACGCGCCGGCGCAGGATGCTCCAGAACAGCGGCGCCCATTCGGCTGCCGGCTTGTCGGCGTAGTCCAGCATGCGCAGCAGCGCGTCCTGCACCGCGTCCATGGCGTCTTCGCGCTGGCGCAGGCCGGCCTCGGCGAAGCGGAACGCACGCGGGCCAACACTGGCCAGGAACGCTTCCAGCGATGCCGGCAGGGCATCGGTCTCGGCGCTCGGGGGGACGGGGCTGCTCACCAGCACAGGGTACGGTTCCTCGCTCGGGGTCACCATCGACAACGCGTGAGCGCCGCTTCGGTTGACGCCGGGTGCACGCCGGGTTCAGCCCATGGTTATGATGGGCCGACGAAGACAGAGCGGGAGCGTTGCCAGTGAGTGACGGGTTCGTAGCGCTGTACATCTTCATGCTGGCCGCCATCGCCGGCCACGTGATCATTTCGCGGGTGCCGGTAATCCTGCATACCCCGCTGATGTCGGGCTCCAATTTCATCCACGGCATCGTGCTGATCGGCGCGATGGTGGTGCTGGGGCACGCACAGACACCGTTGGAGAAGGCCCTGGGCTTCCTCGCCGTGGTGCTGGGTGCCGGCAATGCCGCCGGTGGCTACGTGGTCACCGCGCGCATGCTGGAAATGTTCAAGCCGAGCGCGCCCAAGGCCGGCAAGGACGAGCCGAAGGAGCCGCAGGCTTGAACATCAGCACCGTCGAACTGCTCGACTGGCTGGTCAAGGCCAGCTACCTCGTCGCCGCCACGCTGTTCCTGCTGGGCCTGCAGCGCATGGCCTCGCCACTGACCGCGCGCAGCGGCATCCGCTGGGCCGGGCTGGGCATGCTGCTGGCCACGGCGGCCACTTTCTTGCTTCCCGAACTGCACAACGTGCCGCTGATCCTGGTGGCGCTGCTGCTCGGCGCGGGCCTGGCCTGGTGGTCGGCCGGCAAGGTTGCCATCACCGACATGCCGCAGATGGTGGCGCTGTACAACGGCATGGGCGGTGGATCGGCGGCGGCGATCGGCGCGGTGGAGCTGCTGCGCTACGCCTTCCTTGCCAACCGCGATACCCGCCACTGGAGCGCACAGGCGCTGGCCGATCTGGCCGCGCGCCAGCCGTCGGGCACGGTGCTGCTGCTGGCGGTGGTCGGCGCAGCGATCGGCGCGGTGTCGCTGTCCGGCTCGGTGATCGCCTGGGCCAAGCTGGATGGACGCCTGGACAAGCGCGTGACCTGGCCGGGCCAGCAGGTGATGAACCTGCTCGTGGCGCTGGCGGTGGTGGTACTGGCGATCATCGCCGCCAGCACGCTCAGCACCTGGGCGATCGTTGCCTTCTTCGTACTTGCGCTGGCGCTGGGCGTGCTGATGACGCTGCCGATCGGTGGCGCCGACATGCCGGTGGTGATCTCGCTGTACAACGCGTTCACCGGCCTGGCGGTGTCGTTCGAAGGTTACGTGCTGGGCAACGAAGCATTGATCATCGCCGGCATGATGGTCGGCGCGGCGGGCATCCTGCTGACCCGGCTGATGGCCAAGGCGATGAACCGGCCGATCCGCAACGTGCTGTTCTCCAACTTCGGCGGTGGTGCTGGTGGCGAAGCGCAGGCGATCAGCGGCTCGCAGAAGCCGATCGAAGCGGCTGACGTCGCCGCGATGATGGCCTTCGCCGAGCGCGTGGTGATCGTGCCCGGCTACGGCATGGCCGTGGCGCAGGCGCAGCACAAGATATGGGAACTGGCGCAGCGGCTGGGCCAGCGCGGGGTCAAGGTGAAGTTCGCGATCCACCCGGTGGCGGGGCGCATGCCGGGGCACATGAACGTGCTGCTGGCCGAAGCGGGCGTGCCCTACGACCTGATCGCGGACATGGACGACATCAACCCGGAGTTCGCCAACACCGACGTGGTGCTGGTGATCGGCGCCAACGACGTGGTCAATCCGGTCGCACGAACCGATCCGGCCAGCCCGATCTACGGCATGCCTGTGCTGGACGTGGTCAATGCGCGCAACGTGGTGGTGATCAAGCGCGGCAAGGGCACGGGCTTCGCGGGCATCGAGAATGCGCTGTTCTACGCCGACAACACCCGCATGCTGTATGGCGACGGTGCCGAAGCGGCAGCCTCGCTGGTCAGCGAGTTGAAGGCGCTCGACGGCGGGCATTGAGGACCGGGGTCGGATCCCTTTCCGCAGGACTGGGCTCTGACCCCTTTGCCGGCCAGCGGCCGGCACTACCGCATCCACGCGTGGCGGCTACATCGGGTAGGTGCGGGCCCTGGTCCGCACGCGTTTGCCGGCCAGCGGCCGGCACTACCGAATCCACCCGTGGCCGCTGCATCGGGTAGGTGCGGACCTTGGTCCGCACGCTTCTGCCGGCCAGCGGCCGGCACTACCATCCCATCCACGCATGCGTGGATCTACCTGCATGTCCCCGGCGGGCGTGGCAACCGGCGCGCTCAGCGCGCCAGCCAGGCGCCCACGGCCAGGCCCAGCGCCAGCCACAGCCACTCCACCGCGCCATTGGCCAGGGTGATCAGGGTCCAGGCCAGGTGCGGGCCCATCCGCATCGTGGCGTCCCACAGGTCCAGCCCGATCGAGCCGCCCATCCAGGCGCTGGCGATGGCCCAGTTGGCCACGGCGGCCACCAGCAGGGTGCCCACCACGACCAGCACGATGCGCAGCAGGCCCGGGCCGAGCGTACCCATGCGCAGCATGAACACCAGTTCCAGGGCGGTCAGTACCGCCATCCAGCCGACCTGCCGGCCGGTCATCAGCGCCAGCACCATCCAGGCAAGGGGAGCAACAACCAGGCCCAGCAACAGCATGATGGGCCAGAGCCAGGTCACGGTCCTGGCACGCGCGGCATTGGAGGACATCGAAGCTCCCTGAAGATCACCCACAGGATACTGTGGTTTGCGGCGGTGCACCGGCGGTGCCGGAGCGGCTGGGCTAGAATGCCGTCTTGCGTGGCCCCGGCCACGGCCCCATATCGGTCCCCATGTATTCCCGTAGCAGCGAACCTGTCCACTTCGAGCGCGATTGCGAGGCCGTGATGGTCCCGCAGGGCGATACCGTGACCCTGCCCGCCGGCAGCTATGGGTACATCACCCAGGCGCTGGGCGGCAGTTATTCGGTGTTCGTCGAGGGCAACCTGTTCCGCATCGCCGGCAAGGACGGCGACGCCATCGGCAAGGAGGCACCGGCACCGCTGGAACTGCCGGCCGACGCCACTGATGAACAGGTGGAACAGCTGGTGTGGCAGCAGCTGCGCACCTGCTTCGACCCGGAAATTCCGGTGAACATCGTCGAACTGGGCCTGGTCTACGAGGTCGAGATCAAGCACCTGGACGAAGGCCAGCGCGAGATCGACGTGAAGATGACCCTGACCGCACCGGGCTGTGGGATGGGCGACATCCTGGTCGACGACGTGCGCAGCAAGCTTGAAATGATCCCGACGGTGGCCGAGGCCGACGTCGACCTGGTGTTCGACCCGCCGTGGAACCAGCACATGATGTCCGAGGCGGCCCGGCTCGAGACCGGCATGCTTTGACCCAGGGCCCGCAGTGACGCGGGCCCGGCACTACCCGCAACCAGAACAGGAATCCTCCGGTGTCCCAGTCCATCCCCAGCTTCGCCGTTACCCGTTCGGACCACCCGCGCAGCGCTGAAGAGCGCGCCCAGATCCTGGAGAAGCCGGGCTTCGGCCTGCACTTCACCGATCACATGGTGGAAGTGCGCTGGGACAAGGATGCCGGCTGGCACAACGCCAACGTGCGTGCCTACGGCCCGTTGCAGCTGGATCCGGCCGCGGCCGTGCTGCACTACGGCCAGGAAATCTTCGAAGGCATCAAGGCCTACCGCCATGCCGATGGTTCGATCTGGACTTTCCGTCCGGATGCCAACGGCCGTCGCCTGCAGCGTTCGGCGCAGCGCCTGGCGCTGCCGGAACTGCCGGTGGAGATCTTCGTCGAATCGCTGAAGCAGCTGATCGCGGTCGACAGTGACTGGGTGCCGTCGGCCGATGAGTCCAGCCTGTACTTCCGCCCGTTCATGATCGGCGACGAAGCCTTCCTCGGCGTGCGCGGTGCGCACAAGGCCGGCTACTACGTCATCGCCAGCCCGGCCGGCCCGTACTTCGCCAAGGGCGTTGCCCCGGTGTCGATCTGGCTGTCCACCGAATACGCGCGTGCGGCGAAGGGCGGCACCGGTGCCGCCAAGTGCGGTGGCAACTACGCAGCGTCGCTGTTGCCGCAGCAGAAGGCGCAGGCACAGGGCTGCTCGCAGGTGCTGTTCCTCGACCCGGTCGAAGGCAAGTACCTGGAAGAACTGGGTGGCATGAACGTGTTCCTGGTCTACAAGGACGGCACCCTGGTGACCCCGGAACTGTCGGGCAGCATCCTCGAGGGCATCACCCGCGAGAGCATCCTGCAGCTGGCCCGCGACCGTGGCATGAAGGTGGAGGAGCGCAAGGTCAGCATCGACGAGTGGAAGGACGGCGTGGCCTCCGGCGCGATCAGCGAAGTGTTCGCCTGCGGCACCGCGGCGGTGGTGACCCCGATCGGCCAGCTGAAGGGCGAGGGCTTCTCGGTGGGCGACATCAACGCGCCGGCCGGCGAAGTGACCATGTCGCTGCGCAAGGAACTGACCGATATCCAGTACGGCCGCCTGCCGGACCGCCACAACTGGCTGGTCAAGCTGGGCTGATCGGCCACATCGAATCGTAGAGCCGGGCCCGCGCCCGGCTGCGCTTCTGGAAAGCCCGTCCCCGCGACGGGCTTTCTGCGTTTCGGGCCAAGGAGTCAGATCCCTTTCCGCGTGAAAAAGGGATCTGACCCCGGATCGGTGGACGCCGATGTCGGCAAAGTCATTCCAGGACACGTGACGACCCAGTCAGGTCTGTGCAGGACACGAGAAAGTTCCTTCACCTTCACAAACCCTCGACCCAAAAAGTCTCAGAACGAACATTTCATCTTGCTGAAAAGACGCTGAAAATCTTGTGGTGTCCGGTTTCGGCCATTAGCGTCATGTGCACGGCGGATCGTTAGGGGGATCCGCTGACTCACCGGACTTCGAACCTCGCCAATGCAAGCCAGCCCAGGGTTCGGGCCGGTGCTTCTGCCGATTCCGGCATTCACACCACAAGAAAGGGAAATACGATGTCCCAGGTAACGCAACCGCGTGTGCGTCGAGTGTGGGTGGTCCTTGGTGCGTCCGTTCTGTCATCGCTGCTGCTGGCCACGCCTGCGCTGGCCGGTGATGTCCAGCTCAGCGGCCTGCAGTCCGCGCCGACGCACCAGCGCTTCATCGTCAAGTACCGCGACGGCAGCGCCGCCGTGGCCAACACTACTGCACTGGCTTCGTCGCTGAAGACGGCCGCTGCCGGCCTGGCCAGCAGCCAGGGCCGCGCGCTGGGCCTGCAGCAGGTCCGCAAGCTGGCCGTCGGCCCGACCCTGGTCAAGACCGACCGTCCGCTCGACCAGGCCGAATCCGAACTGCTGATGCGCAAGCTGGCCGCCGACCCGAACGTGGAATACGTCGAAGTCGACCAGATCATGCGCGCGACGCTGACCCCGAACGACACCCGCTTCAGCGAGCAATGGGGCTTCGGCACCTCAAATGCCGGCATCAACATCCGGCCGGCCTGGGACAAGGCCACCGGCACCGGCGTGGTGGTGGCCGTGATCGATACCGGCATCACCAACCACGCCGATCTCAACGCCAACATCCTGCCCGGCTACGACTTCATCAGCGACGCCGCGATGGCGCGTGATGGCGGCGGCCGCGACAACAATCCGAACGACGAAGGCGACTGGTACGGCGCCAACGAGTGTGGCGCGGGCATCCCGGCCTCCAACTCCAGCTGGCACGGCACCCACGTTGCCGGCACCGTGGCGGCGGTGACCAACAACAGTACCGGCGTGGCAGGTACCGCGTTCAATGCCAAGGTCGTGCCGGTGCGCGTGCTCGGCAAGTGCGGCGGCTACACCTCCGACATCGCCGATGCGATCGTGTGGGCGTCCGGTGGCACCGTCAGCGGCGTACCGGCCAACGCCAATCCGGCCGAAGTCATCAACCTCTCGCTGGGCGGCGGTGGCAGCTGCTCGACCACCTACCAGAACGCGATCAACGGCGCGGTCGGCCGTGGCACCACCGTGGTGGTCGCCGCCGGCAACAGCAACACCAACGTGTCCTCGTCGGTGCCGGCCAACTGCCCGAACGTGATCGCGGTGGCGGCGACCACCTCGGCCGGTGCACGTGCCAGCTTCTCCAACTACGGTACCGGCATCGACATCTCGGCACCGGGCCAGAGCATCCTGTCCACCCTCAACACCGGCACCACCACGCCGGGCAGCGCGACCTACGCGTCGTACAATGGCACCTCGATGGCAGCGCCGCACGTGGCCGGCGTGGTCGCGCTGATGCAGTCCGTCGCTCCGAGCCCGCTGAGCCCGGCGCAGGTCGAGAGCATCATCAAGAGCACGGCACGTCCGCTGCCGGGCGCCTGCTCGGGTGGTTGCGGCGCCGGCATCATCGACGCCAATGCCGCCGTGGCCGCGGCGATCAACGGTGGCGGCAACCCGAACCCGGGTGGCAACGTGCTGCAGAACAACGTGCCGGTGACCGGCCTGGGCGCTGCGACCGGTGCCGAGCTGAACTACACCGTGGCTGTTCCGGCCGGCAGCACCCAGCTGCGCGTCGCGATCAGTGGCGGCAGCGGTGATGCCGACCTGTATGTGCGCCAGGGCAGTGCCCCGACCGATACCACCTACACCTGCCGGCCGTACCTGAGCGGCAACAGCGAGACCTGCACCATCAACAGTCCTGCCGCCGGCACCTGGTATGTGCGGGTGAAGGCCTACAGCACCTTCTCGGGCCTGACCCTCAACGCCCAGTACTGAGCCCAAGCCCCTCTCCATGGGCACGCCCCGGCTCAGGCCGGGGCGTTTTCTCTTGGGTAGGCACCGGCCTTGCAAGGGCAGCGCTTTGGTGGGTGCCGACCTTGGTCGGCACGCTGTTCCTCAGACAGACTCGAAGCGGTTCGCGGCCACGTTCTTGCGCACGTGCTGCGGATCGAAGATACGACCGTTCATGGCGATGTATACGCCGCTCGGCAGCGACTGCACCGCACCGATCGCGCAGCCGATGTTGAACTCCGCATCCGACCCACGGAACCGCGCCGGGCTGAGCGCGCCGGTCATCACGATGGTCTTGTCCGGGATCGTCGCCAGCACCTTGCCTGTCTGCACCATCGAGTCGGTGCCGTGGGTCACCAGCACGTGGCGGGTCGGCTGCGCGGCGATGGTGGCGCGGATCAGTTCGCGGTCTTCATCGTTGATGTGCAGCGAATCCTTGCGCAGGATCGGAATCACGTTGAAGCGGAACGTCACGCCCAGCTCGCGCAGGATCATGCCGATCTGGGGGTCGCCGATCTGGTAGTCCGACTTGTCGTCGAAGTAGATCTTGTCGATCGTGCCACCGGTGGTGACGACCAGGAGCTCTTCCATCATGTGCATGCGCGAAACCAGGACAGGTACAGCGGCGCGGGGCCAGGAACACAGATGATACGGCCCGGCGGGCGCAGCGTCAGCGTCGCTTGCCGAAGCGGGCGCGCAGCCCCGGCAGGCTGGCGCTGAAGATCACCAGCAGGGCCAGGGCGACTTCGATCAGCGCCAGCCAGCGTGTTTCCGGGTGGCTCCAGGCGCTCATCACGCCGTGGCTGAACCAGCCCAGCGCCAGCACCGAGGCCCAGAACCCGGCCTTGCGCCAGCCCAGACGCAGCGCAAAGGCCAGCGCCAGCGGCGGCGCGGTGAACACCAGCTGGGTGGCCAGCCAGTGCTTGTCATTGATGAACCAGCCGGCGAACAGCGCGGCCAGCCCCATCAGGGCCAGCAGCAGGACCGTGCGCGGCGGGCGGCTCATCGGGCCAACCGCTGCGCGATGTCGGCCACCCGGCGGCCCAGCGCGCGGGCCAGCACGGCCTCGTCGTCGGTCGGCTGCGGATCGTCGGCGGCACCGGCCACGTGGCTGGCGCCATAGGGCGTGCCGCCGCTGGTGGTGTGGCTCAACGCCGGTTCGGTGAACGGGATGCCCACGATCACGCAGCCATGGTGCAGCAGCGGCACCTGCATCGACAGCAGGGTCGATTCCTGCCCGCCGTGCATCGAGGCGGTGGAGGTGAACACGCCGGCCGGCTTGCCCGACAGGGTGCCGTTGACCCATTCGGCGCCCAGCCCATCCAGGAAATGCTTCACCGGGGCGGCCATGTTGCCGAAGCGGGTCGGGCTGCCGAGCAGCAGGCCCTGGCATTCGACCAGGTCCTGCACGCTCACGTAGGGGGCGCCATCGTCGGGCACCGGCGGCTGTGCGGTCTGGGTCACCGCGGCCACCGGCGGCACCGTGCGCAGGCGCGCGGTCATGCCCGGCACTTCGCCGATGCCCCGCGCGATCTGGCGCGCCAGCCGTGCCACCGAACCGCCCCGGCTGTAATACAGCACCAGAATCTCGCCCATCGTGCCCGCTTCTCCTCGTCGTGTGGTCACCAGTATGGCTATCCTGCGAGCATTCCGCATCGGGTACCCTTCCACCGATGGAACCTTTGGATACGCTCAACCTGTGGATGGAGCGCGCGCGGGATCGCGCACGGGCCATCAGTTTCGGCCGCTTCCTGTGGCATCGCTTCCTCGACGACCGCCTGTTCCAGGCAGCGGCGGCGCTGGCCTACACCACGGTGTTCGCGCTGGTGCCGCTGGCGATCGTGGTATTTGGTGTGCTGTCGGCCTTCCCCGTCTTCGACCGCTGGAGCGACCAGCTCAGCGATTACGTCTTCTCCAACTTCGTGCCCAACGCCGCGCGTGCGGCGGAGGGCTACCTGCGGCAGTTCTCGGCCAGTGCCGGCCAGCTCACCGCCGCTGGCTTCATCGCGCTGGTGGTATCGCTGCTGATCACCCTCAACAGCGTTGAAGAGACCTTCAACCAGATCTGGCGGGTCGGTTCGACCCGGCCCAAGCTGACCCGCTTCCTGGTCTACTGGACCGTGCTGACGTTGGGCGCGATGCTCGCTGCCGCTTCGCTGGCGGTGTCGGCGCGGGTGTTCGCGATGCCGCTGTTCGGCACCCAGGAGGGCCGCTGGCTGGCCGAACTGGCACTGCGGCTGGCGCCGATCCTGATCGAGTTCGTCTGCATCACGCTGATGTTCCGGGTGGTGCCGCACCACACGGTGAAGTGGCGGCATGCAGTGCCTGGCGCCATTCTGGCCGCGGTGATCCTGGAGCTGGTGAAGTGGGGCATCGGCGCGTATCTGGGCAGCTTCCAGTCCTACCAGAAGCTCTATGGCACGGTGGCCTTCGTGCCGATCCTGCTGCTGTGGATCTACCTGTGCTGGGTGGCGGTGCTGCTGGGCGCGTCGTTGTCTTCGTCGATGGCGGCCTTCCGCTACCAGCCGGTGGAACTGCGCCTGCCGCAGGGCTACGAGTTCTATGGCCTGCTGCGCCTGCTCGGCCGCTTCCACCACGCCCGTGCCAAGGGGAAGGGCCTGGCCGACGATGAAATCCTGCGGCTGGAGCCGATGCTGACCGATTCGCTGCTGCAGGACCTGGCCTGCAACCTGCAGGAAATCGGCCTGTTGCGCCGCGATGAACGCGGCGAATGGCTGCTCTCGCGCGACCTGGACCAGGTGAGCCTGGCCGATCTGTACGAATGCACCCAGCTGCGCATCCCGGTAGCCGAGCAGCATCTGCCCTACCGCGACGACACACTGGGCCGTGCTGCGCTGGCGGCACTGGACGATCTGCGGCTGCCCCTGCGCGAACGCCTCAAGCGCAAGGTCAGTGATATCTACACCGATTCCGGAGACATGCTATGACCCGCAAGACCCCGTTGCTGCTCCCGCTGGCCCTGCTGCTGGCGCTGTCGGCCTGCAAGCCGGCCCAGGAGCCGACCCCCGCCAGCAGCCAGCCACCGACACAGACACCGACGCCGACCGCACCGGCGCCGGTCGAGGAAACCCCGGCCGAGCGCACCACCGCCGAGTTCCCGACGCTGAAGATGAAGGCGGTGGATGGCAGCGACTACGACCTGGCCGCGCACCGCGGCAAGTGGGTGGTGGTGAACTTCTGGGCGACCTGGTGTGCCCCCTGCCGCAAGGAGATGCCGGAGTTGTCGGCGCTGCATGCGATGCGCAGCAACATCGAAGTGGTCGGCCTGGCCTACGAGGACATCGAAGTGCCGGAAATGCAGTCGTTCCTGACCAAGCATCCGGTCACCTATCCGATCGTGATCGTGGACCCGTTCGATCCGCCGACCGATTTCGCCACGCCGCGCGGCCTGCCGCTGACGCACCTGCTGGATCCACAGGGCAAGCTGGCGCACACCTTCCTCGGCCCGGTGACGGCCGCCGACATCGAAAAGCAGATCGCTGCTGCCAAGTAATGGGTGGGTCGGCAGGGCCTGCGGCCCTGCACCCGCCGAAACATTCAAGCAACGGCAACAGCAACAGCCAAAGTGCGATTTCCGTGTTGTGGCGGGGCGGTGTCGGAGTGCGGGGACGCCGCAAGTACGTCCCTGTAAGCTTGGCAGCCGCATCCATGCGGCTGACACCCCGCACTCCGACATCGCCCCACCTCTGACAGATTCCTCATGTCTGGTAGATCCACGCCATGCGTGGATGATTCTCCAGACAAGTCGAATATTTCGAATTGAATTCGAAGAGCATCCACGCATGGTGTGGATCAACGACAGATCGCGGAAATTTGTCGAAGGCGGGGTGGGTCCGGGTGCGGGGGCGTGAGCCGCATGGATGCGGCGACCGAGCTTACATGGACGTACTTGCAGCGCCCCCCGCACCCGGACCCGCCCCGCCATCCCTCAGGAAGCCCGCCGTTGCTGTTGCTGTTGCCGTTGCTCTGGCCCCTGCAGGTGCAGGGCCGCAGGCCCTGCCGACCCACCCTAATCCTCGACCGGGAAGTCCTCGATCGGCTTCAGCACATCGTAGTGCTCGCGATGCAGCTTGCCCTTCAGCTTCGGCAGCTCCGGCAACGGCGCATCCACGCGCGTGTCCGGCAGCCGGTCCAGCAGGTTGCGCACCAGCGTCAGCCGGCCGAGCCGCTGGTCGTTGAAATCCACCAGTGTCCACGGTGCCGCCTCGCGATGGGTCGCGCGCAGCATCGCCTCGCGCGCCTCGGTGTAGGCGCTGTACTTGCTGCGGGATTTCAGGTCCACCGGGGAGAGCTTCCAGCCCTTCAGCGGATCGAGATGGCGCTCGGCGAAGCGCTTCTCCTGCTGCTCCTGGTCCACGCACAGCCAGTACTTGAACAGCAGGATGCCGTCGTCCACCAGCAGCTCTTCGAACACTGGCGCCTGGCGCAGGAACTGCTGGTACTCGGTCTCGCTGCAGTAGCCCATCACCCGTTCGACGCCTGCGCGGTTGTACCAGCTGCGGTCCATCAGCACGATCTCGCCGGCGGCGGGCAAGTGCGAGGCGTAGCGCTGGAAGTACCACTGCGTGGCTTCGCGGTCGGTGGGCTTGGGCAGCGCGACCACCCGGCACTGGCGCGGGTTGAGGTGCTGGCTGATGGCCTGGATCGCGCCGCCTTTACCTGCGGTATCACGGCCTTCGAACAGCACCAGCAGGCGCTGTCCGCTGTGCTGCACCCAGCGCGCCATGGCGGTCAGTTCCAGCTGCAGCGGCAGCAGCAGTTCGTCGTAGTCCTTGCGCTTGAGCTTGGCCATCGTCACACCACGCGGGGAGGAAGCCCGAGCGTAGCGCAGGGGCTGCCCAGGCGATGTCGACGCCGGGTAGAGTCGACGGTCAGTCGACTATCGCGCGCAGCGCGGGGTTTTCGGCTTCCTGCCGAGGGCAGTCGACCAGCAGTCGACTCTACCCAGTCGACGTCATCCAATGGACGTTACCCAGCCGACATTACCCAGTCGGTTCGGTTGTTCCCAGCCAGCCGTGTTCGCGCGCCAGCTGCTGCACCAACGCCGACAGATCGCGGGCAAACCCGCCCATGTCGAACAGCCCGCTGCGCTCGCGCGCCTGTGCCAGTTCAGCGCGCAACGCCGCCAGTGCTGCAGGGTCGTTGCCCAGCGTGCTGGCGGTGGTGATGAACGCCGCATCGTCGGCGACATTCATCCGTGCCATTCCCAGATGGTGGTTGAGGCTGCCGGCCACGCGCGCGGCGAAGGTGTCACCCGGGCAGGTCAGCACCGGGCAGCCGGCCCATAGTGCGTCGGACGCGGTGGTGTGCGCGTTGTACGGATGCGTGTCGAGGAACAGGTCGGCCAGCGGGTAACGGGCCAGGTACTGCGGATGCGGCAGCTTGGCCATGAACACCAGGCGCGCCGCGTCCAGGCCGGCAGCCTGCGCGGCAGTGCGCAGGCGGGCGTCGGCCTGGCCCGGTCCGGACAGCAGCCACAGTACGCTGCCGGGCACTGCCTGCAGCACTGCGAAGGCACGGCCCATGCTGCGCGGGTTGAGCTTGTAGCTGTTGTTGAAACAGCAGAACACCACGCCCTGCGCGGGCAGGCCGCAGTCCGCACGGGTCGGCGCAGGCTCCAGCACGCGCGTATTGTCTGACGGCTGGAAGGCTCGTGGCAGGCGCAGCACGCGTTCGCTGTAGCACGGCTCCAGTGCCGGCGGCAGGGCGAAGGCATCGCCGACCACCGCGTCCATCCACGGCGCCCCCGACGTGCCCGGATAGGCCAGCCAGTTCAATTGCAGCGGGGCAGGGCGCATCGCCAACACTTCCGGCGTGCCGCCACCGCCCCAGCCGCGCAGGTCGAACAGCAGGTCGATGCCCTGTGCGCGGATGCGTGCGGCGGTATCGGTGTGTCGCAGGCCAGCCACATCATGCAGCTGCGCGGCTGCCTGCAGGCGCTGGCGAATGCGGCTGCCGTCGTCGCGGTTCAGCGCGAACAGATGCAGTTGCAGTGCGGGGTCGCGACGCAGCTGCTCGAACAGCGCCACGGTCAGCAATCCGGTCGGATGTGCGCCGAACCCATTGGAGAGGAAGCCGACGCGCAGCGGGCCGTGCGGGCACACCGTTGCCCGCGGCAATGGCCGCACCGAGGCAGCCACGGCCAGCGCACGGGTGTGCGCGCAGGCCAACTGTTCGGCAGCGCTGGCGTCCTCGCTGAGGAAGGCGAACGGCTCGACCACGCCCTGGCCGCTGGCAACGGCGGCGCGCACCTGTGCCGCCAGCGTGTCCAGGTCCTGCCAATCGCACAGGCGACGCTGCCAGGCCAGGCGCTGGGCGGCGATGTACGGCTCGGCCGGCATCAGCCCATGCGCGCGTCGATAGGCCGCCGACGCGCCTTCGGCATCATCGGCATCTTCCAGTGCATGGCCCAGCCACAGCGCAATGCCGGGATGCTGCGGTGCCAATGCCGAGGCCTGGCCGAGCAGCTTGGCCGCATCGCCATGTGCACCGGCCATCCACGCCACGCGGCCCAGCCGTGCCAGCGCTTCGGGGTGATTCGGGCGCAGCTGCAGCGCACGTCGCGCGGCCTGTTCGCCGGCAGCGATGTCGCCGGCTTCCAGTTCCACGTCGGCCAGCATCACCCAGGCGACGAAGTCGTCGGGCTGGCGGGCGATCGCTTGCTGCAGTTGCTGTCGCTGCTGCCAGGCCGACATCGTGCTCAGCCTGCCGACAGCTGGGCCAGGGCGTCGACCTGGTGTTCGTGGCTGAGCCGCTGCAGCAGCGGATCGAGGTCGCCGGCCAGGATGTTGGGCAGGTCGTACAGGGTCAGGCCCTCCACGCGGTGATCGGTGATGCGCCCCTGCGGGAAGTTGTAGGTGCGGATGCGCTGGCTGCGATCACCACTGCCGACCTGCAGGCGCCTCGACTCGGCCTGGGCCGCGTCCTGGCGTTGGCGCTCGGCGTCGAGCAGCTGCGCTTTCAGGCGCTTCATCGCCTTGTCGCGGTTGGCGTGCTGGCTGCGTTCGGTCTGGCATTCCACCACCACGCCGGTCGGTACGTGGGTGATGCGGATCGCCGACTCGGTCTTGTTGACGTGCTGGCCACCGGCGCCGGAGGAGCGGAACGTATCCACCTTCAGGTCGGCCGGGTTGATGACGATGTCATCGACTTCGTCGGCCTCCGGGATGATCGCCACGGTGGCCGCCGAGGTATGGATGCGGCCCTGCGATTCGGTGGCCGGCACGCGCTGCACTCGGTGCGTGCCCGATTCGAACTTCAGGCGCGAGAACGCACCACGGCCGACCACCCGTGCCACCACTTCCTTGTAGCCACCGTGCTCGCCGGGATTGTCCGATTCGATCTCGACCTTCCAGCCCTGGCGCTCGGCATAGCGGGCGTACATGCGGAACAGGTCGCCGGCAAAGATCGCCGCTTCATCGCCGCCGGTACCCGCGCGCACTTCCAGGAACAGGTTGCCTTCGTCGCGCGGGTCGCGCGGTACCAGCAGCAACGCCAGCTCCTGCTCCAGTTCCAGCAGGCGCGCCTGCGCGGCGGCGATTTCCTCGTCGGCCAGCTCGCGCAGGTCGGGGTCGGCGCGCATGCCTTCGGCGGCGGCCAGATCGGCCTTGGCACGTGCTTCATCGGCCAGTGCAGTGGCAACCGGTTCAAGTTGGGCGAATTCGCGCGAAAGGTCGCGGAAACGGGTGTTGTCGGCGACCACGTCGGGTTCGGCGAGCAGGCGTTCCAGTTCTTCGCGGCGCTCGGCCAGCGCTTCCAGCTTACGGCGCAGGGTCGGCGTCATCGGGTCTCACGGGTGGGTGGCGGTAACCCGGCGTAGCCGGGAACAGGCGCTCGGCGGCGCGGGTCAGGTCGGCATCGCCGCTCAGTGCGGCAGCGCGCAGGGCAGCGGTAGGAGGATGCAGCAATCGATTGGTCAGGCCGTGGGCCAGCAGTTCCAGCACTTCGTCGGCCGGCTTGCCGTTGGCCAGCTGCTGGCGCGCGCGTTCCAGCATTTCAGTGCGGGTGGCCTCGCCGAACGCACGCAGCTGTCGTAGCGGCGCCTGGTGGGCGCTGGCCTGCTGGGTCTCGATAAAACGCGATACCTGAAGGTCGATGATCGCCTCGGCCTCGGCGGCCGCCTCGCGGCGTCCGCGGCGGTTGTCTTCCACCGCGCGCTCCAGGTCGTCGACGGTGTAGAGGAAGGCGTCGTTGAGCGTGCCGACCTCCGCCTCGATGTCACGCGGCACGGCCAGGTCGAACAGCAGCATCGGCTTGTGCCGGCGCGCGCGCAGGGCCTTGGCCACCATCTCGCGGTGGATCACCGGTTCGCGCGCAGCGGTGGCCGAGAACACCACGTCGGCCTCGCCCAGGTGGCGGTCCAGTTCGGTCAGCGGCAGGGCTACGCCACCATGGCGGCTGGCAAGTTCCTGCGCGTGGGCGAGGGTGCGGTTGGCGATCAGCAGCCGGCGTACCTTGCCTTCGCTCAGGTGCCGTGCAGCCAGTTCGATGGTCTCGCCGGCACCGACCAGCAGCACGGTGGAATCGTCCAGCCGCGCGAACGCGTTCTGCGCCAGGCGCACCGCCGCCGACGCCACCGATACCGGGTTGGCGCCGACCTGGGTATCGGTGCGCGCACGCTTGGCCACCGAGAAGGTCTGCTGGAACAGGCGGTCCAGGCGCTGGCCGAGCAGGCCGTGGTCACGCGCGGTCGACCATGCGTCCTTCACCTGGCCGAGGATCTGCGGTTCGCCCAGCACCATCGAGTCCAGGCCGGTGGCGACCCGGAACAGGTGGCGTACGGCTTCTGCATCGGCATGCTGGTACAGGTAGCCCTGCAGGTCGCCGGCCTGGGCCTGCAGCCACTGGTCCAGTGCCTGTGCCGAATCGGCCACGGCATACAGCTCGGTGCGGTTGCAGGTGGACAGCAGCACCGCCTCGGCGATCTGCGGAGTGTCGCGCAGCGAACCGAGCGCGCGCGGCAACGCCTCACCGGCGAAGGCCGCGCGCTCGCGCAGCTCCACCGGTGCGGTCTGGTGATTCAGTCCGAGCACCCACAGGGTCATTGTTCAGTTGCTTGCGATAAGCTGCTGGCCATTGGACGACATTTTAAGGCCCCGATGCCGACGATGCCCGCATTGATTCGCATCCCCAGTGTTCTGCTGCTGTCCCTGGCCTGCAGCCAGGCCCTGGCGGCGGTGCCGGCCAAGGCCCCCGTACGGGCCCCGGCCACTGAGGAACTGGCGCTGGAACCGGTGATGGCCGGTGAGTTCGCGCTGCAGGCCGGCAAGCTGGCCGAGGCGGCCCGCTGGTACCTGCAGGCCGCCCAGCAGACCGACGGCGACGCCGGCCTGGCCGAGCGCGCGACCCGCATTTCCATGCTCGCCAACGATGACTCCAGCGCCGCCAAGGGCCTGGCCCTGTGGCAGCAGCGCGCGCCCAGCTCGTTGACCATGCGCAGTGCCGCTGCCGCGCTGGCCATGCGCCAGGGCGATGTGAAGGCAGCGCGTGGCGATCTGCAGGCCTTGCTGGCCGACCCGGATGAACGTGGCTGGAAGTTCGCCCTGGCCGCCCTGATCGGCGGCGGCCGCGACCCGGCAGTGCCGGCGCAGGTGCTGGGCGAGCTGGTCGACGCCAACGCCATTCCGCCGAAGATCGAGGCGTGGCAGGAGTTCGGACGCCTTGCCCTGCGCATGGACAAGCCCGAGCTGGCGCGGCGCATGATCGATGAAGTGGTCAAGCGCTTCCCCGAGGAACCGCGTGTGGCGCTGCTGCGCGCCAGCCAGCTGCAGCAGGCCGGGGAGACCGGCAAGGCGCTGTCGCTGCTGCACGATGTGGAGCCGAAGACCCGACAGGACCCGGAACTGCGCAATGCAGTGGCCATCGCCTACGACAGCCTCGGCCAGCCGTCCGCCGCCGAGCGCGTGCTCGCGTTCGGCCCGCAGGACGTGCAGACCTGGGGCATGCGCGCCTCGCTGCTGGCCAAGCAGGGCGACAAGGCGGCGCTGTCCAACCTCTACAACGAACTGTCGCGGCAGGCGGCCAAGCCGGACCCGGCGCAGCGCCTGCTGCTGGGCAAGATCGCCGAATACCTGAAGCGTTATCCCGAGGCGGTGCAGTGGTACCACAGCGTGCCCGGTGGCGATGAACTGAGCGAGGCGCGCCTGCGCGCGGCCAACGCCCAGGCCCTGGCCGGGCGCCTGCCGCAGGCATTGGATGAAGTGCACGCGATCCAGTCCGATGCGGTGGTCGACGACGATGTGCGCCGCGATGCCTACCTGCTGGAGGCCGAACTGCGCCAGCGTGCTGACGACAGTGCCGGGGAGCTGGATGCGCTGGCCCGCGGCCTGGCCGCCTACCCGGATGACAACGGCCTGCTGTACGCCCGTGCGCTCACCTGGGAACGCCGCGACGAGATCCCGCGCGCCGAGGCCGACCTGCGCAAGATCCTGGTGACCGACCCGGAGAACGTGCCGGCATTGAACGCGCTGGGTTACACCCTGGCCGATCGCACCGGTCGCCTGCAGGAAGCGCTGGAGCTGATCGACCGCGCCCGCGTAGCCGAACCGGACAACGCTGCCATCGTCGACAGCTATGGCTGGGTGCTGTACCGCCTGGGCCGCAAGGAAGAAGCATTGGTGCAGCTGCGCCGTGCCTGGACCCTGGCCAAGGACCCCGAGATCGCCGCCCATGTCGGCGAAGTGTTGTGGGTGCTGGGCAAGCATGACGAGGCCCGCCATTTCTTCGACGAAGCGGCCAAGCTCGACCCCGAAAACCGCGCGCTGCTGCGCGCCCGCGAGAAATTCAATCCATGAGTGTTTCCCTGATCCGGCCGCTGCTGTTGGCAACTGCGGCCTTGGCGTTGACCGCCTGTACCAGCGTGGGCACGCAGAAGACCCCGGCGCCGGCGGTGGTCGAGGTTGTTTCGGCCGAGGCGGCGCAGGCCGAGGCGGCGCGCGTGGCCGCGCTGCAGGCACAGCCGGACTGGACTTTCCAGGGCCGGGTCGCGGTCAGCAAGGGCAAGGACGGCGGCAGCGGACGCATCGACTGGAAGCAGGAAGGACGCCGCTATGTGGTTGAGCTGAGCGCGCCGGTGACCCGACAGAGCTGGAAGCTGACCGGCGATACCCATTCCGAAGCCGGTCGCCTGGAAGGACTGGCCGGCGGGCCGCGTGACGGCGAAGACGCCCAGCAACTGCTGCTGGAGGCGACCGGCTGGGACATCCCGGTCAACCAGCTGCCGGCGTGGATCCGTGGCCTGGTGGCCGGTGATGCGGCCGGTCCGGAGAAGGTCGAGCGTGATGGTGAAGGCCGGCCGCGTCGCATGCAGCAGATGGGCTGGCAGGTGCAGTACCTGGACTGGTACCCGGCCGAGGCCGGGCGCCCGGCGCTGCCGCGCCGGATCGAGGCCGGCAATGGCGACGCCAAGGTGCGCCTGCTGGTCGACCAATGGGGGCAGGGCACCCCATGAGTGCCGGGCGCGATGATAGGGGCTGGTCCTGGTGGCCGGCCCCGGCCAAGCTGAACCTGTTCCTGCACATCAACGGCCGCCGTGCCGATGGCTACCACGAGCTGCAGACCGTGTTCCGCCTGCTGGACTGGGGCGATCGCATCGGTCTGCGCCTGCGTGAAGACGGCCAGGTGCGCCGGCAGGGCGAGGGGCTGGCTGGCGTGGCCGAGGCGGATGACTTGGCGGTCCGCGCCGCGCGGCTTCTGAAAGATGTGGCCAATATCGTGCAAGGCGCAGACATCATCGTCGAAAAACACGTTCCTGCAGGCGGTGGCTTTGGCGGCGGTTCGTCCGACGCGGCTACCGTACTGGTGGTGCTGAACCGGCTCTGGCGTGCCGGTCTGGATGAGGACGCGCTTGCTGCGCTGGGCCTGCGCCTGGGCGCTGACGTGCCGGTGTTCGTGCGCGGGCGCAATGCCTGGGCCGAAGGGGTGGGTGAGCGCCTGCAGCCGATCGTGCTGGAGCCGGCCTGGTATGTGGTGGTTGAACCGGGTGTTCATGTTCCCACCCCGGCTCTGTTCGCAGACCCGGATTTGACGCGCGGCAGCCCAGTGGCGAAAATAGAGGACTTCGCTTCCGGGACCCTGGTCGGGAACGCGTTCGAACCGGTGCTGCGCCGCCGTGAGCCTGCCGTCGAGGCAGCGTTCGCCGCGTTGAGCAATATCGGCACGGCGCGGCTGACCGGTTCGGGAAGTGGTTGTTTCGTCGAGTTCGCATCGCAGTCTGCCGCAGAGCAGGGACGGTCGAAGTTGCCGAAGGAGTTGCGGGCAAGGGTGGCAGCGGGCGTTGCGCGTTCGCCACTGCTGGATGCACTCGAGCAACACTGATTTATCAATGCAGGGGCGTCGCCAAGAGGCCCAAGGCACCAGGTTTTGATCCTGGCATTCGTAGGTTCGAATCCTACCGCCCCTGCCAATAGCGGCTGTGTCCGCGCCTTCCAGCGCATCGCCCGCGCGGGACGTGGAAACAACCGCGGTGTTGTCAGCAGCAAGGGTCCATCGGGGTCCTTGCCGACTCCGGATCCCCGCCACTCGTCCCCGCCCGAGACAATCATGATGCAAGAGTCCCCGAACCTGCTGGTCTTTTCCGGCAACGCCAACAAACGTCTGGCGCAGAACATCTGCAAGGAACTGGGGGTTCGCCCGGGCAAGGCGCTGGTCTCGCACTTCTCCGATGGTGAAGTGCAGGTGGAGATCGAAGAGAACGTCCGCAAGCAGGACGTGTTCGTGATCCAGCCGACCTGCGCGCCGAGCGCGGAAAACCTGATGGAACTGCTGGTGCTGATCGACGCGCTCAAGCGCGCATCGGTGGCCAGCGTGACCGCCGTGGTGCCGTACTTCGGCTACTCGCGGCAGGATCGCCGCATGCGTTCCTCGCGCGTGCCGATCACCGCCAAGCTGGCGGCGAAGATGTTCAGCACCGCTGGCGCTGATCGCGTGCTGACCGTCGACCTGCACGCCGACCAGATCCAGGGCTTCTTCGATATTCCGGTGGACAACGTGTATGCGTCCCCGCTGCTGCTGGCCGACATCTGGCGCGCCTACGGCACCGAGAACCTGATCGTCGTGTCGCCGGACGTGGGCGGCGTGGTCCGCGCCCGTGCCGTGGCCAAGCGCCTGGATGACGCCGACCTGGCGATCATCGACAAGCGCCGCCCGCGCGCCAACGTCTCCACCGTGATGAACATCATCGGTGACGTCGAAGGCAAGACCTGCGTGATGGTCGATGACATCGTCGACACCGCCGGCACCCTGTGCGCCGCTGCCGCTGCCCTGAAGGCGCGCGGTGCGCTCAAGGTCGCCGCCTACTGCACCCACGCGGTGCTGTCGGGCCCGGCGGTGGACAACATCACCAATTCCCAGCTCGACGAGCTGGTGGTGACCGACACCATCCCGCTGAAGGACGCGGCGCGGGTGTGCAGCAAGATCCGCCAGCTGAGCGTGGCGGAAATGCTGGCCGAAACGATGCGCCGCATCGCCTTCGGCGAGTCGGTCAGCTCGCTGTACGTCGACTGAGTTTTTCGCCCCTGCCGGCAACGGCGGGGGCATACCCGGATGCTTCTGGTCGCGGAAGCATCTTCAACCGCCACGCCGCAGGGCGCGGCAACAACCTGAGTAGTCGAAAATGTCGAAGACCCATGAAATCAAGGTCACCAAGCGTGAACTGCAGCGTAAGGGTGCGAGCCGCCGCCTGCGTCACGCCGGTGTGATCCCGGCCATCGTGTACGGCGGCAACGCCGAGCCGGTCGCCATCAGCCTGGACCACAACGAAATCTGGCTGGCCCAGCAGAACGAGTGGTTCTATGCCTCGATCCTGGACCTGAACCTGGATGGCCAGGTGCAGAAGGTCCTGCTGCGTGACATGCAGCGCCACCCGTACAAGCAGCTGATCATGCACCTGGACTTCCAGCGCGTGAACGAGAACGAAGCCCTGACCGCTTCGGTCCCGCTGCACTTCGTCAACGAAGACACCTCGCCGGCCGGCAAGGCTGCCGACGTCGTGGTCACCCACGAACTGAAGGAAGTGACCATCACCTGCCTGCCGAAGGACCTGCCGGAGTCGATCGAAGTCGACCTGGGCGAGCTGAAGGCCGGTGACGTGGTGTACCTGTCCGACATCAAGCTGCCGAAGGGCGTGGAAATCCCGGCCCTGGCGCTGGGCAAGGACCACGACGACGCCATCGTCACCGCCAAGGCCGGCAAGGCCGACGAGGCTGACGAAGAAGCGGCTGCCGCCGAGTAATACCGTTACGGTGCCTGCCTCCGGGCAGGCACCGTACTGGAAGGAACCATGGCAGGACTGCGACTGATCGTCGGTCTGGGCAATCCCGGATCGGAACACGCCCGGACCCGGCACAATGCCGGGTTTCATTTCGTTGAGGCCCTGGCGGAGAAAGCCGGTGCGCGATGGAATGTGGACAGCAAGCTGTTCGGTGAGACCGCCAAGGTCGAGATCGCCGGGCAGACGGTGTGGCTGCTCAAGCCCGCCACCTTCATGAACCTCAGCGGCAGGTCGGTCACCGCCGCACAGCGGTTCTGGAAGATCGAACCGGAAGAAACCCTGCTCGCACACGACGAACTGGACCTGGCGCCCGGCGTGGCGCGGCTGAAGTTCGACGGTGGCCACGGCGGCCAGAACGGCCTGCGCGACACCATCCGCCTGCTCGGCCACGGCAAGTTCCATCGCCTGCGCGTCGGCATCGGCCATCCCGGCCACAAGGACCGCGTAGTGGGTTGGGTGCTGGGGCGCCCGTCCAAGGAGGACGACGTGCTGATCGCACGCGCCATCGACGATGCGGTCGACGTGATGCCGCTGGCGGTACAGGGCGATTTCAGCGAAGCGATGAAGCGGCTGCACACCCCGAAATAAGCTGTAGGTACCGACCGTTGGTCGGTACGGAACCAACCAATCCGGTAGGTACCGACCGTTGGTCGGTACGGAGAATGATTGGAAAAGCAGCGCCCAGGCCGCTGTTTCCCCAATCACTTTCACCCCAGAGAGCTGTCACCCATGGGTATCAAATGCGGCATCGTCGGCCTGCCCAACGTCGGTAAGTCGACCCTGTTCAATGCGCTGACCAAGGCGGGTATCGCCGCGGCGAACTTCCCGTTCTGCACCATCGAGCCGAACGTCGGCATCGTGCCGGTGCCGGACCCGCGCCTGAACGAGCTGGCGGGCATCATCAATCCGCAGAAGGTCATCCCGACCGCGGTCGAGTTCGTCGACATCGCCGGCCTGGTGGCCGGTGCCGCCAGCGGTGAAGGCCTGGGCAACAAGTTCCTGGCGCACATCCGCGAAGTCGACGCGATCACCCACGTGGTGCGCTGCTTCGAGCACGGCGACATCGTGCACGTGGCTGGCAAGGTCGATCCGATCTCTGACATCGAAACCATCGACACCGAGCTGGCGCTGGCTGACCTGGACAGTGTCGAGAAGGCGCTGAACCGTGCCGAGCGTGCGGCCAAGGGCGGCGACAAGGACGCAGCGGCGCGCAAGCCGGTGCTGGCCAAGCTGCAGGCTGCGCTGTCGGACGGCAAGGCCGGTCGCTCGGTCGGCCTGGACGAGGAAGAGAAGGCGCTGGTGCGCGACCTGTTCCTGCTGACCCTGAAGCCGGTGATGTACATCGCCAACGTGCTGGAAGACGGCTTCGAGAACAACCCGCACCTGGAAGCCGTGCGCGCGCACGCCGCCGCCGAGGGCGCGCAGGTGGTGCCGGTGTCGGCCGCGATCGAGGAAGAGCTGTCACAGCTTGACGACGAAGACCGCGACACCTTCCTGGCCGATCTGGGCCTGAGCGAGCCGGGCCTGAACCGCGTGATCAACGCGGCCTACAGCCTGCTCGGCCTGCAGACCTATTTCACTGCCGGCGTGAAGGAAGTCCGCGCGTGGACCGTACGCAAGGGCGCCACCGCCCCGCAGGCTGCCGCCGTCATCCACACCGACTTCGAGAAGGGCTTCATCCGCGCCGAAACGATCGCGTATGACGACTTCATCAAGTACAAGGGCGAAGCCGGCGCCAAGGAAGCCGGTCGCCTGCGCCTGGAAGGCAAGGAATACCGCGTGCAGGAAGGCGACATCCTGCACTTCCGCTTCAACGTCTGATCCAGCGGCATCGGATCGACCCCGGACGCCCCGCCCTGTGCGGGGCGTTCGCGTTTCCGGTAATGGACAAAAAAACACCACGCTGCGAAACGCTTGCGGTGTGATGTTCGCCGGCACTTGTCCACAGCAAACTCCCATCGCTTTCCACGTCGGGTGTGGAAAACCCTGCGTATCGCTGCAGAGCCGAGCCCATGCTCGGCTGATGCCAGCAGGAGCCGAGCGTGGGCTCGGCTCTGCAGGGATTGCCCGCGCAGCGCGGATAAATTTTCGCCATGCTTCGAAACGCTTGCGTGGCAACACTCCCACCTACTTGTCCACACCTAGTTCCCATCGCTTTCCACGGCGCATGTGGAAAACCCGGATTCTGTCTGGACAAAAAATTGCCACCCTTCGAAACCATTGCAATGCGTGGCTCGCAGGGACTTGTCCACACCAAACCCCCATCGCTTTCCACGTGCGGTGTGGAAAACCCAGGGCGGGTGCGCTGCAACGAATGCCCACCAAGGTGGGCATCTACCGGGTGCAGTGTGCATGGACAACAAGGCCCGCCAGTGGCGGGCCTTGTTGTCCACGTTCTGCAATACGGTGTGCCTTACAGCGCGCTGCCACCGAACTTGTGGGTGTACTGCAGGTTGATGGTGCGGCCGACGCTGTCGAACCAGGACACGTCGTAGTACGGATACGCGGTGTATGTGGCATCCTTCGGCGGCATCTTGTTGAACACGTTGACCACCGACAGCGACAGGCGCGAATGGTCGTCGAAGCGATACTGCACCGAGGCGTTGTAGCGGTAGGTCGCCTTCACGTATGGGCTGTCACCGCTTTCCCAGTCGAACGACTGGTCGTAGTTGTCCGAGGTCGGCAGCTTGCCCAGGCGCGAACCGTAGACCGTGGCCGACCACGCGTCCTTCTCCCAGGTCACGCTCAGGCTGGTCTTGGTGCGCGGGATGTCGAATCCGCTGTTGACCGCGAACTGGTCCAGGGTCGGATCGCCGGGGTAGCGCTGGAAATCGTGCTTCTTCACCCAGGTGTGGGTGCCATTGAGGATGAAGTCGCCGATACCGGTCTGCAGGCGGTAGCGCAGGCCGACGTCGATGCCGGAGGTCGACTCGCGGGCGACGTTGATCGGCGCCACGCGCACGCCGTACAGGCGGCCGTCGCTGGTACGGGTGATGCGGTCGAGCGCGTCCACGCAGGTCGGCGAACTGATGTCGGCACTGCCGAGCCGGCAGTTCGCTTCGTTGGCCAGGAGGGTGCGCACATCCATGTCCTGCACCTGCTTGCGCATGTCGATGTCGAACCAGTCCACCGACAGGTCCAGGCCGATCGCCGGCGACCAGACGAAGCCTGCGCTCCACGAGGTGCTGGTTTCCGGGTCGAGCTGGCGGTTGCCGGTGCGGCTGCGGATCAGGTTGCGCTCGTAGTCGGAACAGTCGCTGGCGCCATCGGCGCGGCAGCTGTACAGGTCTTCGGCGGTGGTCTCGTCGTTGCCCGGTCCGGCGAACACGTAGTGCAGGTCCGGCGCGCGGAACGCGGTGCCATACGAACCGCGTACCAGCAGCGTGTCGATCGGGCGCCATTCCAGACCGCCGCTCCAGGTCGCCTTGCCGATGGTGTGGCCGGAATAGCGGTACTGGTCGTAGCGGCCGGCCACGCTCAGGTTGACCGTCTCGTGCAGCGGCATGCGCAGCTCGGCGGCGGTCGCCCAGCGGTTGCGCGAGCCCTGGCCGTCCGAATCCTTCCAGCTGTAGTAGTAGTACTGGGTGGCCAGCGGATCGGGATTCAGCGCATAGGTCTGCTGGCCCACTTCCACGGTCGCGGCAAACCCGGCATCACCGCCCGGCAGGCCGAACAGCGCGGAATTGGTCAGCGTGAATGCAGCCGTCTCGGTGCGCGACTTTGGCGAATAGGTGGTGCGTGCGGCAATCGAATCGTACTCGGCGCGGGTCAGCGGCCGGTACAGCCGCGACGGGTCCGCGTTGTAGATCGGGAAACCGTCGTCGTCCACGCCCAGCTGCGGGCCCAGGAACAGGTCATTCGCCTTGGAGGCGATGATCTGCGCCCAGCTGATCCGCGACTGGTACTGCGAATGGCTCAGCGCCGCTTCGTAGTCCCAGTTGCCGGCAAGATTGCCCTTGAAGCCGGTGGTCACGCTGAAGGTCTTCTGCGTGCTGCGTACCATCGCATTGCGCAGGCCCCCCATTTCCTCGGGTGAGAACTGGCGCTGCCAGAACTCGATCTCGCCGGTGGCCTGGTTGTTGAAATAGCCCGACTCATCGCCATTGGCGTCCATGCGGCCCCACTTGGTGACGTCGCGCATCAGCGACATCGTGTGGTAGCCCAGCTGCACATCGGCGAACCATTGCTGGCCGTTGTCGAAGTCGTAGCTCAGCGAGGCGTAGCCATTGGCGCCGCGGCGCTTGCTGAGGATGGTGCCATAGCCGATCGAGCTGTCGCTGCCGCAGTAGTAACCGTAGCGCGGGCGGTAGGCGCGGTAGGTGCTGCCCTGGTTCTGCCCGGCCAGCGCTTCGCAGGTGGCCGCGCCCGGATCCAGGTAGTCGTCGTTGTAGTCCGTACGCAGGTAAGCGCGGCGGGCGATGCGCGAGCCCTCGGTGGGGCCGTCCTGGGTCGAATCCTGGATGTCGCGCTCATAGGCCCACAGCGGGGTCTGCGACTGCAGCTCGACGCTGTACACGGCGTTGAAGTTGCCGCGGCTGAAGCCGCTGGCCAGGCTCATGTCGAACGACTCGCCACCGCCTTCGCTGGTGGTGCCCATGCGCATGTCGATCGTGGTGCCGTCGGCCTTCTTCTTCAGGATGAAGTTGACCACGCCGGCGATCGCGTCCGAGCCGTAGATGGCCGAGGCGCTGCCGGTCAGCACTTCGATGCGCTCGATCATCCCCAGCGGGATGTTGGAGACATCGGTGAAGTTGCTGCGGCCCTTGAACGGCATCGGGAAGTCGGCGATGCGGCGGCCATTGACCAGCACCAGCGTGTGGTTCGGGCCCAGGCCGCGCAGGTCCACCTGCTGGGCGCCCGGCGAGAAGTCGGCGCCGCTGGAAGACTGCTGGCTCTGGGTCTCACCGCCGTTCTGGGTCATTGCACGCAGCACGTCCGGCACGCTGGTGAAGCCGCTGGAGCGGATCTGTTCGGCGTTGATCACCGTGATCGGGGCGGGGCCTTCCACCTGGGCGCGCGGAATGCGCGAACCGGTGACCTGCACCGCATCCAGTTGTTGAACCGAGGAGGAAGCCGGTGCCTGGGCCGCCGCGGAAGCAGCCACGCCCATCAACGCCAGCTGGATCGACCACGCCATCGCCTTTCTACGCATGAGGAATTCTCGGAAATGAAGCCGGCCCGCAGAGGAGGGGCCCTGTCCCCCATTCAGATTTCCGGAACGGGCGCGCGCATTTAACGCCTTTTTCATGTCCTTGACTACTGGGTCCCTATCTGGCAAAGAGTGGAAACGCTTGCAAGTCGATTTTGTTCAGGGAGATCAAGATGCGACGCCTCCATCGGACCCTGCGTGCCCCCTTCGCCTGGCTGGCGCTGCTGGTCTTGGCCGTGCCGTTGGTCGCCCTTGCGCAGGACCTGCAGGGCCCGGGCTTCGCCTACTACGAAGCCGGCGATCTCGACGCGCCCCGGCCCGGCCCGCGCGCACCGGCCATGATGCTGATGGGCGGTGGCGAATGGGTGCCGGAGGCTTTCCACTGGTGGCTGAAGCAGGCCGGCAATGGCCGCGTGCTGATCCTGCGCGCTTCTGGCAGTGATGAGCTGCAGGACCGCCTGTACCGCGAGATCGGCGGTACCACCGCAGTGCAGACGCTGGTCTTCGACAGCCGCCGCGGCGCCGACGATCCGGCCGTGCTGCGCGTGGTTGCCGCAGCTGATGCCATCTTCATTGCCGGTGGTGACCAATCGCGCTACATCCGCTTCTGGAAGGGCACTGCGCTCAACCGCGCGCTGAACGCCCACGTGCGCGCTGGCAAGCCGATTGCCGGTACCAGTGCGGGGCTCGCCATCCTCGGTGGCTATGCCTACGGCGCGATGGACGGCGGCAGCATCACCTCTGCCGGTGCCCTGGCGGACCCGATGGGCAGCGCGGTGACCATGGACAGCGGCTTCCTGCAGATGCCCTACCTGCAGCGCGTGGTCACCGACACCCACTTCGACAAGCGCGACCGGCTCGGTCGCCTGATCGTGTTCGTGGCGCGCGCCGCACAGGACAGTGGCGACCCCGACATCGTCGGCATCGGCGTCGACGAGGACACCGCCCTGTGCGTGGAGCCTGATGGCCAGGCGCAGGTCTACAGTGCTGACGGCGAGGGCAAGGTCTGGGTGGTCAACCCTGGCCGCGATGCCGACCGCCTGGTCGAGGGCGAGCCGCTGCGCTTCCGCGCGGTGCCGGTAACGGTGGTCGCCAGCGGCAGCCGCATGCGCCTGGATGACGTCCAGGCCGAGGCCGACTATCAGGCCGTGGCCGACGTCAGCGATGGCGAGCTTGAGTTCACGCTTCGGTAGTGCCGGCCGCTCGCCGGCAACCCACCTTTCCTGATACGCCCCTCGCCGGCCAGCGGCCGGCACTACCCTGCAATCCATTCCCCGTTACTGCTGGAGACGTATCCGATGAAACTGCGCCTGGCGCTGTCTATGCTGCTGTCCCTGCCCATGCTTGCCCAGGCCGCACCGGCCACTTCACCGCTGCTGGTCATCCACGGCGGCGCCGGCGTCGAGCGCAAGGACCTGTCGCCGGCCGAGGAAAAGGCCGCACGTGACGCGCTGCGGGCGGCACTGCTGAAGGGTCATGCGGAACTGGCGGCGGGGCGCCCCGCGCTGGCCGCAGTCACCGCCGCGATCACCGTGCTGGAGGACGATCCCACCTTCAACGCCGGCAAGGGCGCAGTGTTCACCCATGACGGCCGCAACGAGCTGGATGCGGCGGTCATGGATGGCGCGAACCAGGCGGCGGGCGCGGTGGCGGGCGTGCAGCGGGTGCGCAACCCGATCCTGCTGGCGCAGACCGTGATGCAGAAATCCCGCCACGTGATGATGGTCGGGCAGGGCGCCGAAGCCTTCGCGGCCGAGCAGGGCATTCCTCTGGTCGATCCCTCCTACTTCCGTACAGAGAAGCGCTGGCAGCAGCTGCAGCGCGCGCTGAAGGAAGAGGCCAGCGGCCAGGCGCATGCCGACCTGGAGACTGCAAAGCACTTCGGTACCGTTGGTGCGGTCGCATTGGACGCGCAGGGGCATCTGGCCGCCGGCACCTCCACCGGGGGCATGACCAACAAGCGTTACGGCCGGGTCGGTGACTCGCCGATCATCGGTGCCGGCACCTGGGCCGACGCACGCTGCGCGGTGTCCGGCACCGGGTGGGGCGAGTACTACATCCGCACTGCGGCCGCGCACGAGATCTGTGCGCGCATGCGCTACCAGGGGCAGAGCCCGGAGCAGGCCGGCAAGGGCGTGATCAACGAGACGATTCCGCAGATGGGCGGCGACGGCGGTGCGATCGTGCTCGGCGCAGACGGAAAAATGGCCACGCCGTTCAACACCCAGGGCATGTATCGGGGCTGGATCGGCGGCGACGGCGTCCCTCATGTCGCAATTTTCGCCAACGAGACCCTGCCGCTTCCCGGGCAATAACCTTGCGTATCAATGGGTTTGCGACAGCGTGTGAAAAAAATGGAAAAAAGCGTTGACAGCCCCCCGTCCCATCAGCAGAATAAGCGGCTCACCACCACGCACCGCAACGCTTCGGCGGCAACGGAATGGGGTGGTAAGGAGGGATACCCAAGCGGCCAACGGGGGCAGACTGTAAATCTGCTGGCTTACGCCTTCGGTGGTTCGAATCCACCTCCCTCCACCAGTTTCACGTTGTGACATTCCCGGCGCGGGAGTAGTTCAATGGTAGAACCTCAGCCTTCCAAGCTGATGGTGCGGGTTCGATTCCCGTCTCCCGCTCCATTGAATGAACTTTGAATATTATCGAGTTCATGTCATAATGCAAAACTCGGCTCACGTAGCTCAGTCGGTAGAGCACTTCCTTGGTAAGGAAGAGGTCGAAGGTTCGATTCCTTTCGTGAGCACCATCTTAAGCATCACCTCTCAGACGAATTCGAGATAAGCAGCCATGGCCAAGGGTAAGTTCGAGCGCACCAAGCCGCACGTCAACGTCGGCACCATCGGTCACGTCGACCACGGCAAGACCACGCTGACCGCCGCACTGACCAAGATCGGTGCCGAGCGCTTCGGTGGCGAGTTCAAGGACTACTCCTCGATCGACGCCGCTCCGGAAGAAAAGGCGCGTGGCATCACGATCTCGACCGCGCACGTCGAATACGAATCCCCGATCCGTCACTACGCCCACGTTGACTGCCCGGGCCACGCCGACTACGTCAAGAACATGATC